>DJXF01000073.1:0-13805 GCA_002449635.1 Clostridiales bacterium UBA7011
CCTTGCGCTGTTCGACCAGCTCACGCGCCATGCGCTCGTTGTCGACGGCGTAGAAGACATCACCGGCATCCGGAACCTCGCCCAGACCGATGATCTCAACCGGTACGGACGGGCCGGCATTTTCCAGCTTGCGTCCGCGCTCGTCGGTCATCACGCGGACACGGCCGACCGCCTTGCCCGCAATGACAGTATCTCCCGCATGCAGCGTACCATTCTGAACGAGGACGGTTGCCACCGGACCGCGGCCGCGGTCGAGCTTCGCCTCGATGACGGTACCCTTTGCCTGACGGTTCGGATTTGCCTTGAGCTCCTGCATCTCCGCGGTCAGCAGAACCATTTCGAGCAGGTTGTCGATGCCCTGACCGTACTTTGCGGAAATGCGGCAGACGATGGTGTCGCCGCCCCAGTCCTCCGGCACCAGCTCATATTCGGTCAGCTGCTGCAGAACGCGGTCGGGATCGGCGTTGTCCTTATCAATTTTGTTGACTGCGACGATAATCGGAATTCCCGCCGCCTTTGCATGGTTGATCGCCTCGATGGTCTGCGGCATGATGCCGTCATCCGCCGCGACAACCAGAATGGCGATATCGGTGACCTGTGCACCGCGTGCACGCATGGACGTAAAGGCCGCGTGACCCGGTGTGTCGAGGAACGTGATCGGACGGCCGTTTACCTTGACGCGGTACGCACCGATGTGCTGCGTGATGCCGCCCGCCTCGCCGGCTGCGACGTCGGTCTTTCGGATGGAGTCGAGCAGCGAGGTCTTACCGTGGTCGACGTGGCCCATGACGACAACAACCGGATTTCTCGGCTCGAGGTTTTCCTCCTTGTCCTCGCTCTCGTCGAACAGTCTCTCCTCGATGGTGACAAAGACTTCCTTTTCAACCTTTGCACCCATTTCTTCCGCGACCAGTGCGGCGGTGTCAAAGTCGATGGTCTGGGAAATATTCGCCATAACGCCCAGCTTGAGCAGCTCCTTGATGACGTCTGCCGCCGTGCGCTTGAGGCGGGATGCCAGCTCGCCGACGTTGATTTCGTCCGGAATCATGACCTTGAGCTGAACCTTCTTGATCTGCTGCTGCTGGCGCTGCAGACGCTTGAACTTCTCCTGCTCCTCCTGACGGCGCTTGTTGGAGTACGGCTTGCGTGCATCTGCGCGGCGCGTGATCTTCTGCTTGCCCTGCTTCATGCGGTCTGCCTTCTGCGGAACAAGTGCGTCAATGCGCTCATCATAACGCGCCAGATTGACATTGCCGCTGCCGCGCGTGTCGACGCGGTGAATCTGCTTGCCCTTGCCCTGGCGGGTGTTGTTTTCGTCGGTTGTGACGGTCGAGGTCGCCTCCTGCTTCGAGCCCTGCGGGCGAAGAATCTGGCGCGGCTCATGCGGCTTTGCCGGCTGACGGCGGGTTTTCTTTCCGTCGCGCTTTTTCTGCTGCTCTGCCGGTGCGCCGCCTGCAGCCTTTTCCTTTGCGGGCTGCGCTGCCGTTTTCTTCTGCGGCTCGGCCTTCTTCGCATCCTTTTTCTGCTCGGTCTTTGCCGCCTTTTTTGCCGGCTGCTGACGAACAACCTGCGTTGTCGGCGCCTTGCGCTCTGCCGCCTGCTTCGTCAGGACCTCCTCCATATTTTCCACAGGATTGTGCTTGGTCATATAATCAAATATCAGGTTCAGCTCCTGCGGCTCCAGAACCTGCATATGGTTTTTCGGAGTCTTGGCGTACTCAGTGAGTACATCGGTGATTTCCTTTGTAGTTGTGCCAAAATCCTTGGCGACTTCATGTACACGGTATTTATTCTCAATACTCATGCGCGTTCACCTCCACCTTTCGTATGGGTTACCTTGCTCATACCGCCGGACGTATGCGCTCCGGCGGACTTTTTCCGCGGCTTTTTCGTGCCGCGTCTCGACTGCATGCGCTTGTGCTTTTCTCTCAGCTGCTGCGCGAGCGGCGCATATTGTTCATCCGCCTCCGCAGCCTTCTGCGCGGCCGAGGCGGCAAAGCCGATATCTGTCATGCCGCAGATCGCAGCCTTGCTGCGCCCGATTGCCCAGCCGAGCTGCTCTGCCGGTGCATCCAAACGGAGCACAGGCACGCGGGACGTCTCACTCAAACGGGCTGCGCGTCTGCTGACCGCTGCGCCCGCATCGGCGGCGAGCACAATCAGCCGGACATTTCCTGCGGCGACTGACTCCGCCACCGCATCATCACCGTACACGAGCTTGCCTGCCCGCAGGCACAGCCCGAGCAGCGGCAGCACCTCATTCATCGGCATGCTCCTCCATCTGACGGGTCAGCTGATCGAATACCTCGTCCGGCACAGGACAGCCGAATGCCCGTTCCAGTGCCCTGCTCTTTTTTGCCCGTGCCAGACAGGCCGGATTGGCACATACATATGCGCCGCGTCCGGGTGCCTTGCCCCGAAAATCGAGCGATATTTCGCACTCCGGCGCGCGCACGACGCGAATCAGCTCGCGTTTGGGCTTCATCTCACGGCAGCCGACACACTGGCGCATGGGAATTTTCTTCTTCTGCACTGTGCCGTCCTCCTTATGCCTCGTCGCCGTCGGTCAGCTCATCTGCCTCCTGCTCCGCCTGCTGCGCCTGCTCTCTCTCGGCGCTCGCCGGACCGATGTCAATTTTGCAGCCGGTCAGCTTTGCCGCGAGGCGTGCATTCTGTCCTTCCTTGCCGATTGCCAGCGAAAGCTGGTCATCCGGCACCGTGACATGACAGCTCTTGCCGTCCGGCAGCATAACCGCGCTGATGACTTCAGCCGGGCTGAGTGCTTCGGAAACAAAGCTTGCCATATCCTCCGAATACTTGATGATATCTATCTTTTCACCGGACAGCTCCGTGACGATCTGACCGACACGGGCGCCATGCACGCCGACACAGGCGCCGATCGGGTCGATTTTGCTGTCGTTCTTTGCCACAACGGCAATCTTGGTGCGGTTGCCCGCCTCACGTGCAATCGCCTTGATCTCGACCTCGCCGTCGTGAATTTCCGGCACTTCCATCTCAAACAGCCGCTTGACCAGCCCCGGATGTGTGCGCGAAATGACAACCTGCGGACCGTGATTTCCGCGCCGAACCTCTACGACAAATACCTTAATCAGCTGATCCTCGTGCAGCACCTCGCCCGGAACCTGCTCGTTCTGGGTCAGAACCGCCTCAATTTTTTCGCCTTCGCTGACCATCTCCAGGATGATATTGCCGCTGCGCGGGTCAATGCGGTTTACGCGCGCTGTCAGCAGCTCATGCTCTCTTGAGCTGTACTGGTTGTAGGCCATGCCGCGCTCGGATTCGCGGATCCCCTGAATAATCACCTGCTTGGCCGCCTGTGCCGCGATGCGTCCGAATTTCTTGGTCTCCACATCGACACGCACGGTGTCGCCCAGCATTGCGCGCGGGCTGATGCGGCGCGCCTCCTCCAGAGAGATTTCCGTCAGCGGGTCCTCCGCCTCGTCCACGACCTCCTTGGTCACATACATGTTGATGGTCTTTTCATCCATGTCCGGCTCGACAAACACATTGTCACATTTCAGGCCGTCATTGTCTTTTTTATATGCGGTCTGCAGCGCCTGACATACGCGCTCGAGCATATAATCCACCGGAATGCCTTTTTCCTTTTCCAGCATTTCCAGTGCTGCAAAAAACTCTGCGTTCATTTTTTGGTATTCACTCCTTATTGTGTGCGATATGGCAGATCACCATACCTGATGCGAACAATTTTATATGGTTACAGACAGGCGCACGGCGGCGATGTCCTTCGGCTCATAGACCGTGACGCGGCCGTCCGATTCAATGGTGACATTGCCGTCCTCATACGCCTTCAGGGTGCCGACAGCAAACTTGCTGCCGTCAATCGGGCGATAAAAGCGAACCTCCACCTCACTGCCGAGAAACGCGGCGAAGTGCTCGGGACGCTTGAGTCTGCGTGTCAGTCCTGCCGAGGACACACACAGTGTATACGGCGGCAGCGAGGCGAACTCCTTGCCGTCAAGCAGCGGATCGACCGAACGGGACAGCTTTTCGCAGTCGTCGATATCGGTGTGACCGTCGCGGTCAATCGTGATCGTCAGCATATACTGTCCGCCTTCCTTTTCAAAGGTGACATCCCACAGTGTCACGCCCAGCTCATCGGCGAACGGCTCGCTGATTTCCCAGACGCGTCTACAGACTTCTTTTGCCGTCATTTTTACCTCCGTAACCGAAACAATAAGAAAGAGTGGGTTTCCCCACTCTCCTCGGATCGTAATTCTTACACTGTCAGTTATTATACCACGATGGTTCTCCGGATGCAAGCCCCATTTTTTCATTTTTGCGGCAATTTACACAAAATCAGCCGCGGCGAAGCACCTTATTGACCGAAAGCATGATTTCGCGCGCATTCACGCCGAGCAGCAGCAGGAACAATACGGGGACGACAGCCATCCACATCGGTGCCTCGAGCGACATATACAGCGCCTGTGCAAACAGCAGCACAATGCTCAGAATGGTCTTTCCGATGTTCCAGCGAATCTTGAGATAGCGCTGTGTGTCAAAGGCGCGGATGAGGAACAGAATAAAGTAGCTGATAAACGTCGCAATGCCGGCTCCCAGTGCGCCGTAAAACGGGGAGATCCGTCCGAGCAGCGGGATGAGCGTCGCATTGAGCGAAATGTTGATCAGCGCACAGATGACGGTGGTCATCATGGAATTTTTACTGCGCAGGCGCAGCATATAGACGCTCGCGAGGAATGTCGAAAGCAGGCCGAAGGTCGTCGCCAACGTGAGAATCGGGATAAACCGCCACGAGATGAAAAACGCGTCGGCAACCATAAAGGTCATGACAAATTTCGAAATCATAATCAGTCCCGAACTGCCGATAAAGGCGATGGAGGAATAGGCGCCGAGCACCTTGCTGAAAAAGTCCACCTGTTCCTTCGGGTCACTCTCCTTGACGGCGGAAATCTGCCACGCATCGGCAAACAGATTGGCGACAATGAGCAGAATATTCGGGATTTTGTTGGCTGCCGCATACAGACCGTTCGCCGATGTGTTGACGAAGAAAATAATCATATAGCGGTCAGACATGTTGATAATCCACTGACAGACCGTCTGCGGAACAAGCGGCAGCGCATATTTGCGCATCCGGCGGGCAAGCGGCTTGTCGTAACGCCGGTCGAGCGGTGTCTCCAGATAGCGGTATTCGCGCGCCAGCAGGAAGCAGATCAGTCCCATCACAAGGTCGGAAATGATATTTGCAAGCAGATAGCCCATGACACGCATGCGCGGCAGCAGCAAAATATTCAGAATAATATTGAGGAAGGTGTTTGCAATGCCGTTCGCCGCATACATCTTGCTGTAGCCGAGACTGAGGGCAAACTGAATGCACAGCGTGCGCAGCGAGGATGCCAGAACGAACATTAGAACGGCAATCGTGTAGCCGGACATGAAATCCATCAGGTGCGGGAGCACCGGCGAGATAACCGCAAGACACAAAAATCCGGTTAGAATCGTGAACAGGCCGCTGCTGAACACCGTTCGCTTGTCGGTTTCATTTTCCAGACCGAAGCGAATGACCGCGTTGTTGATGCCGACCGAAGCGATCGGAATCATCAGCTGTCCGACATTGATGAGTGCATCCACGATGCCGTATTCATCCGTGCTGAGAATGCCGGTATAAAACCGGAGCATGAGAAATACGAGCACCTTGGAAGAAAACGTGCCGATGGCAAACACGAGGGTGTTTGACAGCAGCTTGGTATATCGATTTTGTGCCATAAAGCACCGTCCTTACTGATTGCGTGATTTTTTGCGCAGATCCGATCCGGAAAGAATACCGCACAGCGCTGCGCGTGTACTGATTATAACACTCGTGTACGCCGGTTTCAATATCGGAAGAAAGCAAAAAATGCAGTGAAAAACAATCATTATCCAGCAATTTGCCCTGCTGTGTGCGCGCAGGCACAGAAAAAGGGATTGTTCCGATAGCATGCGCTCGAAACAATCCCCTTTGGGTTCTTTATTCAGGCAGATCAGACAAGCTCGATGATTGCCATTTCCGCTGCGTCGCCGCGGCGCGGGCCGATCTTGACGATGCGGGTGTAGCCGCCGTTGCGGTCAGCATACTTCTCGGACAGCTCGCCGAAGGTCTTGGCAACAGCTTCCTTGCGGGTGAGGAAAGCAGCGGCCTGACGGCGGGATGCGAGGGTGTTCTTCTTACCGAGCGTGATCATCTTCTCAGCGAGAGGACGAACTTCTCTGGCTCTTGCAACAGTGGTCTCAATTCTGCCGTTTTCCAGCAGGAAGGTCACCATCGCTCTGAGCATTGCCATTCTATGGTCAGTGGTTCTGCCGAGTTTACGGTTTCCGGCCATGAGAAAATACCTCCTTTGGGTTCAGGTCTATCTATTCCCTGCGGGTTGTCCGGCGCAAAAGCGCCGGATTCCGCGGTGTAGTTGATGTGATATTAATCTTCATTCTTGGCAAGGGACAGACCCATTGCCTCCAGCTTGAAGATAACTTCTTCCAACGACTTCTTGCCGAGGTTGCGAACCTTCATCATATCGTCTTCCGAAGTGTTGATAAGATCTTCTACCGTGTTGATGCCGGCGCGCTTGAGGCAGTTGAACGAACGGACGGAAAGATCCAGTTCTTCAATGGTCATCTCAAGTACCTTATCATGCTGTGTCTCCGCCTTCTCAACAACGGTGGAATGAGAACCGATTTCCTCAGAGAGGTCGACAAACAGCGACAGATGGTCGGTCAGAACCTTGGCACCGAGGGAAACCGCGTCCTTTGCGGTAATCGTGCGGTCCGTCCAGACTTCCAGCGTCAGCTTGTCGTAATCGGTCATGTTGCCGACACGAGTGTTTTCAACTGTGTAGTTCACCTTATAGACCGGCGTATAAATCGAGTCGACCGGAATGACGCCAATTGCAGTCTGATACTGCTTGTTGCGCTCTGCGGAAACATAACCGCGGCCCTTGGTCAGCGTGATCTCCATGGACAGGCGCGCATCACTCATCAGCGTTGCAATGTGCAGCTCCGGATTCAGAATCTCGACCTCACCGTCAGAGTGAATATCGCCCGCGGTGACAGTACCCTCACCGCTCGCCTCAATGTAAACGGTCTTCGGACCGTCACAGTACAGCTTTGCGATGATGCCCTTGACGTTCAGCACGATTTCCGTGACATCCTCCTTGACACCGGGGATGGTGGAGAACTCATGCTGCACGCCGGCGATCTTAATGCTGCTCGCAGCTGTTCCCGGAAGGGAGGACAGCAGAATGCGGCGCAGCGAGTTGCCGAGCGTGGTTCCGTATCCGCGTTCGAGCGGCTCAACGACAAACTTGCCGTAGGAACCGTCTTCTGCAAGGTTTTCGCAGTCTATGCGGGGCTTTTCAATTTCGATCATTTAATGATACCCTCCTTATCAGTCGGCGAAATAATGAAACAAACAAATGAGGGCAAATCTTACTTGGAATACAGCTCGACGATGAGGTGCTCCGCTACATCGTAGTCGATGTCATCTCTCTGCGGCAGAGCAACAACCTTACCTTCAAAGCTGTCCTTCTCGCGCTCCAGCCACTTCGGCGTGGACGTTGCGCCAAGCTCCTCGATCAGAGCCTTGAACTTTGCGGAAGAGCGGCTCTTCTCGCAGACAGCTACAACATCGCCCGGCTTAATCAGGTAAGACGGAATGTTGACCTTCTGACCGTTTACGGTGAAATGACCGTGGGAGGTCAGCTGACGCGCCTCGCGGCGGGTCTTTGCAAAGCCCAGACGGAATACAACATTGTCCAGACGGCGCTCCAGCAGCTGCAGCAGCATTTCGCCGGTCTTGCCTTCCATCTTCTCCGCCTTGCTGTAATATCTTCTGAACGGGGTCTCGAGGACGCCGTAAATAAACTTAACCTTCTGCTTCTCATTGAGCTGCAGGGCATATTCAGACTGCTTTCTTCTCGACTGCTTCGGATTTCTCTTCGTCTCCTTGGAAACGCCCAGGACGGCCGGAGAAAGACCGAGCGTCTTGCATCTCTTGAGGATCGGCTGTGTGTTCTTTGCCATAGATCTGTGTCCTCCTTATTAAACTCTTCTTCTCTTCGGCGGGCGGCAGCCATTGTGCGGGATGGGGGTAACATCCTTAATCATGGTTACTTCCAGACCGGTTGCCTGAAGTGCACGGATCGCAGCCTCGCGGCCGGAACCCGGGCCCTTGACATAGACCTCAACGGTCTTCAGGCCGTGCTCCATTGCAGCCTTTGCAGCAGTCTCCGCTGCGGTCTGTGCCGCAAACGGGGTGGACTTTCTGGAACCGCGGAAGCCCATTTCGCCGGCGGATGCCCACGAAATCGCGTTGCCGTTCAGATCGCTGATGGTGACAATGGTATTGTTAAAGGAGGAACGGATATGAGCCGCACCCTTTTCGATGTTCTTGCTTACGCGGCGCTTACGAGAAACGGCGCCCTTTTTCTGTGCCTTTGCCATTTTTCAGTTACGCCTCCTTACTTCTTCTTGTTTGCAATGGTCTTCTTCGGACCCTTGCGTGTACGGGCATTGGTCTTGGTACGCTGACCGCGAACCGGCAGACCGCGTCTGTGGCGTACACCGCGGTAGGAGCCGATCTCAACCAGGCGCTTGATGTTCAGCGCAACTTCACGGCGCAGGTCGCCCTCAACGGTATAATCATGAATGATCTCACGCAGCTTGATTTCCTCAGCCTCGGTCAGATCCTTTACTCTGGTATCCGGATTAATTCCGGCCTTGTTCAAAATTTCATTGGACAGCTTCCGTCCGATGCCGTAGACATAGGTCAGGCCAATCTCTACGCGCTTTTCTCTCGGAAGGTCTACACCGGCAATTCTTGCCATTTATTAACGCACCTCCTGTGTGGTTAGCCCTGCTTCTGCTTGTGCTTCGGGTTCGTGCAGATTACCATGACACGACCCTTGCGGCGAATGATTTTGCACTTTTCGCAAATCGGTTTTACCGACGGTCTTACTTTCATTGAAATAACCTCCCATAGTAAGGTTGTGTCGACAACCGGACGCGGCACGATGCCGGACCCGGTACGGGTAAATACCCGGAGTTACTTGGATCTCCAGGTAATTCTGCCCTTTGTCAGGTCATATGGGGATACCTGAACGGTTACTTTATCGCCGGGCAGAATGCGGATATAGTTCATTCTCAGCTTACCGGAGATGTGAGCCTGAATGACCGGCTTCGCCGGATTGTTCAGTTCTACCTTGAAGGTAGCATTTGGCAGCGCCTCTATGACGGTACCTTCCAGTTCAATTAAGTCCTCTTTTGGCATCTCAATTCCTCCCTTGGTCAAAAAGTCTACAGCCCTGCATATTTGCCAGGCCTCCCGCACAATGGACAAAAGCAGCATCTCCTGTCCGCAGCCGCGGCGGGATCTCAAATGATGTGGGTTCGGTGCTTCGTGTCACCATTCTTCTCCGTTTTCCAGAAGAGTCAGAATATACGGCTCTCCCTCGGTGATTGCAACCGAATTTTCGTAGTGCGCAGACAGCTTTCCGTCCTTCGTCTTGACGGTCCACCCGTCAGACAGGCACTTCACTGCATACGTACCCACGTTTACCATAGGCTCAATGGCGAGGGTCATTCCCGGCAGAAGCCGCGCGCCGTGTCCTGGCCGCCCGAAGTTCGGAACTTCAGGGTCTTCATGCAGCTTCGCCCCTACACCATGTCCGACATAGTCGCGCACCAGCGAGAAACCGTGCGCCTCAACATACGTCTGAATGGCATGGGAAATGTCTGATATCCGATTGCCCTTGCGGGCAAACTTGATGCCCTCATAGAAACTCTGTCGGGTTACTTCGATGAGCTTTCTTGCCTCTTCCGACACCTCTCCGCAGGGGATGGTGGCGGCACAGTCGCCGTGGAAGCCGTTGATGCACGCACCGACGTCCACCTTGACAATATCTCCCTCGTGAATGACACGGGACCGCGAGGGGATGCCATGGATCACTTCATCGTTGATCGAAACACAGGCGCTTCCCGGGAACCCCCCATAACCGAGGAAAGACGGGGTTGCCCCTGCCTGCTCAATGGTTCTCCGTACGATTTTATCGATTTCACCTGTGGTAACCCCCGGCCGGACAGCACGAGCCGCAGCGGCGCGTGCCGCTGCGGTGATTCGTCCTGCCTGACGCATAAATTCCAGCTCTTTGCCGGATTTAACTCTGATCATCTCGTTTCAATCCCCAGTGCTTCGCAGGCCAGCTTCTTCGTGCGCTCGAAATCGTTGTCAATTTCGATGCTCTTGAGCTTGCCCAGCTGTGCATAGAAGCCCTTGACCGGTTCGGTCTGCTCGTGGTAAGTCTTCAGGCGCGCGAGAACGGTTTCCGGTGCATCATCCTTGCGGATGACAATCGGATCGCCGCAGTTGTCGCAGATGCCCTCCTGCTTCGGAGCCATGGCTTCGCTGTTGACATTGTAGGTAGCGCCGCACTTCAGGCAAACGCGTCTGCCGCTCATACGCCCGACAATAACCTCGTCGGGAATTTCAATCGACAGTGCGCAGTCCATCGGTACAACCTTCTCCAGTGCCTCAGCCTGCGGAATATTGCGCGGGAAGCCGTCAAGGATGCAGCCGTTTGCACAGTCGTCCTGTGCCAGACGCTCCTTAATCATGCCGATTACAACCTCGTCCGGAACGAGATCGCCGGCATCCATATACTTCTTCGCGCTCAGACCGAGCTCGGTCTGATTTTTAATTGCTTCTCTGAGCATGTTGCCGGTCGAGATCGACGGAATGCCCATCTTCTCGATGAGATAAGCCGCCAGCGTACCCTTACCGGCGCCCGGAGCGCCCAATAAAACGAGTTTCATTTTTTCGATCTCCTCTATTATAGCCGCTTCTTCCAAGAAATGCAATGATTTTATTCAAGGAATCCCTTATAATTTCTCATCATGAGCTGGCTTTCCAGCTGACGAACGGTCTCCAGAGCGACGCCGACGACAATCAGCACCGAGGTGCCGCCCAGCGCGACGCTACTCAGGCTGGAGTTGATCGCACCGATAATCAGCGGAAGGCCTGCGACAATGCTCAGGAAAATCGCACCGAGGAAGGTAACCTTGCCAAGTGCTCTCGTGATGAAATCAGAGGTCGGACGTCCCGGACGGAAGCCCGGAATAAATCCGCCGTTTTTCTTGAGGTTGTTCGCAATCTCAACCGGGTTAAACTGAATGGCTGCGTAGAAGTAGCTGAACATAAAGATCAGCAGAATATACAGCACAATGTAAATCGGATTGCTCTGCGAGAACAGCTTGAAAATGCTTTCGCTCAGCGAACCCGCTTTCGGATGAACCATCATCTGAATGGTTGCCGGCAGCGTCATGATGGACGAGGCAAAGATGATCGGCATAACGCCGGATGCATTGACCTTGATCGGAAGATGCGTCGACTGACCGCCGTACATCTTGCGTCCCACAACGCGCTTTGCGTACTGAATCGGGATCCTGCGCTCGGCGTCGGAAATAAAGACGACGAAAACGATGATTGCCAGAGAAATCAGGACAACCAGCGCTGCGACAAAGTAGCTCACGCCGCCGCCGCGAATCAGCTCGATCAGTGCGGTTGCCATCGCCGGGCCTCTGGATACGATGCCCGCGAACAGCAGAATGCTGATGCCGTTGCCCACACCGTTTTTGGTGATGAGTTCGCCCATCCACATGATGAGTGCGGTGCCTGCCGTGAAGGTCAGGACAATGACCAGTCCGTGCCAGAAATCGCTGTACTCAATGAGTCCGTTGCTTCTGAGCAGGACATAATAGGAATAGCCCTGAAGAAGACCGAGTGCCACGCCGAGATAGCGGGTGATTTCGGAAATCTTCTTTCGGCCCTCCTCGCCGCCGTCACGCACCAGGCGCTCCAGCGCCGGAATGGCGACTGTGAGCAGCTGGATAATGATGGATGCGTTGATATACGGCGTGACCGACATGGCGAAGATCGTCGCATGCGACAGACCGCCGCCAGAAAATACGTTCATAAATCCGAGCACCGTGCCAGAGAGCTGATCAAAATACTCTGCCAGAGCAGCGATGTCGATATAAGGCACAGGAATTGCGGCGCCGAGCCGGAACAGAAGAATGATAAACGCTGTGTAAATCAGCTTCTTCCGCAGCTCCGGAACCTGCCAGGCGGATTTTAAGGTTTGGAACACCTTATACCACCTCGGCCTTTCCTCCCGCAGCCTCAATTTTCTCCTTGGCGGAGGCAGAGAAGGCAGCCGCCTGAACGGTCAGCTTCTTGGTGATTTCACCGTTGCCAAGGACCTTGACGCCGTCAAGCGTCTTCTTAACGAGACCGGACTGAACCATCTCTTCAACGGTAACAACAGCACCGTCCTCAAAACGGTTGAGATCGGAAACATTAACAACTGCGTGAACCGTGCCGAAAATGTTGTGGAAGCCACGCTTCGGCAGACGGCGTGCGAGCGGCATCTGGCCGCCTTCAAATCCCGGACGGACACCGCCGCCGGAACGAGCCCACTGACCCTTATGTCCGCGGCCGGCAGTCTTGCCGTTGCCGGAACCGTGGCCGCGGCCCTTGCGGTATGCAGGCTGGGTAGAACCTTCAGCCGGTCTGAGATCCTGTAACTTCATGTTCTACACCTCCCTTATGCGTTAGCCTCGACCTTGAGCAGGTAGCCGATCTGAGCGATCTTGCCACGAGTCTGCGCATTGTCGGGCTGAATGGTTACGTCATTGATAGTCTTGAGTCCCAGGGAATGAGCCGTGGCAATGTGCTTCTGCTTTCTGCCGTTCAGGCTCTTAACCAGGGTAATCTTCAGGTTTTCCATGAACTACCCCTCCTTCATTAAAGTTCGTCGACAGACTTGCCGCGGATTGCAGCAACCTGAGACGCGTCGCGAAGCTCCTTGAGACCCTCGATGGTTGCGGAAACAACGTTCTGCGGGTTGTTGGAACGCAGGCACTTGGTACGGATGTCCTTGATGCCGGCCATTTCAACAACGGCACGAACTGCACCGCCGGCAATTACGCCGGTACCGGGAGCAGCCGGCTTGAGCAGGACGCGGCCTGCGCCGAACTCGCCGATTACCTCGTGTGGGATGGTCGTACCCTTCAGGCTGACCTTGACCAGATTCTTCTTCGCGTCCTCGATGCCCTTGCGGATTGCATCCGGAACTTCAGAAGCCTTGCCCAGGCCAAAGCCTACGGTACCCTTCTGGTCGCCGACTACGACGAGCGCAGCAAACTTGAAAATACGTCCGCCCTTGACGGTCTTCGATACTCGATTTAATGCGACGACTCTCTCCTGATACTCGGAATCGCCGCGATCATACTTACCAGCCATGTGATAACCTCCCTCCGATTAAAACTTCAGGCCGCCCTCGCGGGCGCCTTCTGCGAGTTCCTTCACGCGGCCGTGGTAAACGTAGCCGCCGCGGTCAAACACGACTTCTTCGATTCCCTTAGCCTTTGCGCGCTCGGCAATCAGATTGCCGACCTTGCGGGCAGCTTCCTTATTGCCGCCGTACTCGCTGAAGTCCTTCTCAGTGGAGGACGCTGCTGCGAGCGTTACGCCCTTAACATCGTCGATCACCTGAGCGAAAATGTTCTTAGAGCTTCTGAATACATTGAGACGCGGGCGCTGAGCAGTACCGGAAACTGCGCCGCGCACTCTCTTATGGCGTCTGAGACGCTGCTTGTTAGAGTCTTTCTTAGAAACCATTTAGGCACACCTTCCTTTACTTCTTCTTCGCGCCGGTCTTGCCTTCCTTGCGGCGGATATGTTCGTCCACGTACTTGATGCCCTTGCCCTTGTACGGCTC
>DJXF01000073.1:13861-23852 GCA_002449635.1 Clostridiales bacterium UBA7011
GCCCTTGCCCTTGTACGGCTCCGGCGGTCTCTTCTCGCGGATCTCTGCTGCAAACTGGCCGACCTTCTGCTTGTCCGGACCGGATACGATGATCTTGTTGGTGCCCTCGACGTCAATCTTGATGCCGTCAACCTCTTCAACAACAACCGGATGGGAATAACCCAGGTTCATGTTCAGGACCTTGCCCTGCTTCTGAACACGGTAGCCGACGCCGTTTACTTCCAGCTCCTTCTTGAAGCCTTCGGTTACGCCGATGACCATGTTGTTGATGAGTGTGCGGGACAGACCGTGCAGTGCACGATTCTGCTTCTCATCGTTCGGACGGGTTACGGTGATGGTGTTGCCTTCAACAGCAACCTTCATAGCCGGATGAATGTCACGGGTCAGGGTGCCGTTCTTGCCCTTGACGGTGATGGTATTTCCGTCGAGCTTGACCTCGACGCCTTCCGGTACTGTGATCGGCATTCTACCAATTCTAGACATGTTCAGTACCTCCTTACCATACGAACGCCAGGACTTCGCCGCCGACGTTCAGCTCGCGAGCCTTCTTGTCGGTCATGACGCCCTTAGACGTGGAAATGATGGCAATACCGAGGCCGCGCAGTACCTTCGGCAGTTCCTGTGCGCCGGCATAGACGCGCAGGCCCGGCTTGGAAACGCGCTTGAGGCCGCTGATTGCTCTCTCATTGTTTGCGGTGTACTTCAGTGTGATGCGAATGGTGCCCTGGCCGCCTTCGATGACCTTAAAGTCCTTGATGTAGCCCTCGTCCAGAAGAATCTGAGCGATCGACTTCTTCATGCCGGAAGCCGGTACATCAACCGTCGTGTGGCGCGCAGTGCCCGCATTTCTGATGCGGGTGAGCATATCCGCAATCGGGTCTGTGATCTGCATGACTTTGTCCTCCTTACAGAAGTTAGAGAGTTTCTCTCTCCACTTTTCCGGGCCGAGCCGTTGTATTCCGGTTCGGCTTCGGGATGATGCTTACAGAATAAATTCAAAAACATGCCGCAGCAGACGCAAAGTGCGCCGCTGTCAGCCGTTTTTTTGATGAAATTACCAGGATGCCTTTCTTACGCCCGGGATCTGGCCCTTGTAAGCCAGCTCACGGAAGCAGATACGGCAGATACCGTAGTTGCGCAGGTAAGCGTGCGGGCGGCCGCAGATCTTGCAGCGGTTGTACGCACGAGTGGAGAACTTCGGAGCAGCCTGCTGCTTGAGAACCATTGCCTTCTTAGCCATTTTCTACTCCTCCTTACTTTGCAAACGGTGCGCCCAGAGCTGCGAGCAGCTCACGCGCTTCTTCGTCGGTCTTCGCAGTGGTGCATACGACGATGTCCATGCCGCGAATTTTATCAATCTTGTCGTACTCGATCTCCGGGAAGATCAGCTGCTCCTTCAGGCCGATTGCATAGTTGCCGCGGCCGTCAAAGGAGTTCGGGTTGATGCCGCGGAAGTCGCGGACACGCGGAAGTGCGATGTTAAAGAAACGATCGAGGAACTCCCACATACGGTTGCCGCGCAGCGTAACCTTGACGCCTACCGGCATGCCTTCACGCAGCTTGAAGTTTGCGATGGACTTTCTTGCGTAGGTGACAATCGCCTTCTGGCCGGTGATGGTGGAAATATCGCGAACGATGGCGTCGAGTACCTTGGCATTGCCGTTGGCCTCAGTGCCGCAGCCGACGTTGACGACAATCTTGTCGAGCGTCGGAATCTGCATCGGGCTCTTGTACTCAAACTTCTTCATCAGAGCAGGAGCAACCTCTGCCTGATATCTATCCTTTAATACTGGCATTTGTTACAACCTCCTCTTAAAATACTTCGCCGCAATGCTTGCAAACGCGAACCTTGGTGCCGTCCTCCAGGAACTTGTGCGCCGGACGGGTCGGCTTGCTGCACTTCGGGCAGACAGCCATAACCTTGCAGGCACGGATTGCGCCCTCGCGCTTTACGATGCCGCCGGACTCGCCCTGACGGCGCGGCTTCACATGGGTAGTCAGCATGTTGACGCCCTCGATGACAACCTGTGCCTTCTTCGGGGAAACGCTGATGATCTTGCCCTGCTTGCCCTTTTCCTTACCGGAAAGAACGACTGCGGTGTCGCCCTTCTTTACATGCAGTGTATTCATAACGGGACGACCTCCTTACAGTACTTCCGGAGCGAGCGACAGGATCTTCATGTAATCCTTATCGCGCAGCTCACGCGCTACAGGCCCGAAAATACGGGTACCCTGCGGGTTTTTGTCTTCTCTGATGATGACAGCTGCGTTCTCGTCGAAACGGATGTAGCTGCCGTCAGCGCGGCGAACGCCCTTGCGGGAACGGACGATAACAGCCTTGACGACCTGTCCCTTCTTTACGCCGCCGCCCGGCGTGCACTTGCGAACCGAGCATACGATAACATCGCCGATGTTACCATACTTGCGTGCGGAGCCGCCCAGAACGCGGATGCACTTCAGCTCCTTTGCGCCGGAATTGTCGGCTGCGCGGAGAAATGTTTCCTGCTGAATCATGTGCGCTCCTCCTTACTTCGCCTTTTCGATGACTTCTACAAGTCTCCAGCGCTTATCCTTGGAAAGCGGACGGGTCTCCATGACGCGGACGGTATCGCCGATGCGGCACTCGTTCTGCTCGTCATGCGCCTTGAGCTTGTAGGTTCTCTTGATGATCTTCTTGTACAGCGGATGCTGAACGCTGTCCGCGATCGCAACGACAATCGTCTTGTCCATCTTGTCAGAAACGACCTTGCCGACTCTTGTCTTGCGGAAAGCTCTATCAGACATTAGTAGTTACCTCCCTTACGCCTCGTCCGCAAGCTGGCGCTCACGGAGAATAGTGTTGACTCTGGCAATATCGCGCTTGACATCAGCGATTCTCGTCGGATTGTCGAGCTGGTTGGTCGCATGCTGCAGACGCAGGTTGAAGAGGTCCTTCTTCAGCTCAACGAGCTTGACTTCGAGCTCTGCTGCGCTCAGCTCTCTGATCTCTTTCGCCTTCATTATTCTTCACCAACCTTCTCTTCACGCTTGACGAACTTCGTCTTCAGCGGCAGCTTGTGGGATGCCAGACGGAGTGCCTCGCGGGCCTGTTCCTCCGGAACGCCTGCAATCTCAAACATGACGCGGCCCGGCTTAACAACTGCTACCCAGTACTCCGGTGCGCCCTTACCGGAACCCATTCGGGTGCCGGCCGGCTTCTTGGAAACCGGCTTGTCAGGGAAGATCTTGATCCAAACCTGACCGCCGCGCTTGGTGTAACGGGTCATGGCAACACGGGCTGCCTCGATCTGATTCGAAGTGATCCATGCCGGCTCAGTAGCCTGCAGGCCGAAATCACCATGGGATACGAAATTGCCGCGCATGGCCTTGCCCTTCATGCGGCCTCTGTGTACTCTGCGGTACTTAACTCTCTTCGGGAGAAGCATTAGCGGTTGCCTCCTTCCTGTCTCGGACGACGGTAGCCGCCACGGCGGTCGCGGCGATCGCGGCGATCACGGCGGTCACGGCGATCAAACGACGGCTTCGGTGCTTCAATGTTGCGGTTCAGACGCGGGCCGCCCTGCAGGACCTCGCCCTTGTAAATCCAAACCTTGACGCCAATTCTGCCGTAGGTGGTGTTCGCCTCAGCAAAGCCGTAGTCGATGTCAGCGCGCAGGGTCTGCAGCGGAATGGTGCCCTCATGATAGGACTCGCTGCGTGCGATTTCTGCGCCGTTCAGGCGGCCGCCGCACTTGATCTTGATGCCCTTTGCGCCCATACGCATTGCGCGGCCCATGCTCTGCTTCATTGCACGGCGGAATGCGATACGCTTCTCGAGCTGGGAAGCGATGTTCTCAGCAACCAGCTGCGCGTTGGTGTCCGGGTTCTTGATTTCGATGATGTTGAGAGATACCGGCTTGCCCAGCATCTTCTCCATCTCCTTGCGGAGCTTCTCGATGTCCTCGCCGCCCTTGCCGATGACAATGCCCGGACGAGCACAGGAGATAAAGATCTTTACTCTGCCGTTGCTGCGCTCGATCTCAATGTTCGGAACGCCTGCAGCGTACAGGGTCTTCTTCAGATACTTTCGGATGTTGTAGTCTTCCACGAGAAGGTCGCCGAACTCATTGTCCTTGGCGAACCAGCGGGAATCCCAATCTTTAATTACGCCGACACGAAGACCGTGCGGATTAACTTTCTGGCCCATAACCTACCTCCTCGTCTTATTCTTTCTCTTTGAGTACCAGAGTGATGTGCGATGTTCTCTTCAGGATGCGGAACGCACGGCCGTGAGCACGCGGACGAATGCGCTTCAGCACCGGACCGGGAGAGACAGACACTTCCGCAACATAGAGCTTTTCCGGATCCATGCTGTGGTTGTTCTCTGCGTTTGCGACGGCACTCTTTAAGAGCTTGATTAAGAGCTCGGATGCAGCCTTGGGAGTATTCATCATGATCGCAGTCGCCTCTGCAGCATCCTTGCCGCGGATCAGGTCGCAGACGACCTTAACCTTGCGGGGAGCGATGCGAACATTTCTCAAATATGCTCTTGCTTCCATTTCTTATTTTCCTCCTTCAGCCTTACTTGCCGTTATTGGAGGTCTTGCTGCCGGCATGACCCTTGAAGGTGCGGGTCGGGACGAACTCGCCCAGCTTATGACCTACCATGTCCTCGGTGATGTAAACCGGGACGTGCTTGCGGCCGTCATGCACGGCAATGGTGTGACCAACGAATTCCGGGAAAATTGTGGATGCACGGGACCAGGTCTTCAGAACCTTCTTTTCGCCGGCCTCGTTGAGTGCGATAACCCTTTTGATAAGCTCAGGAGCCACAAAAGGGCCCTTCTTAACGCTTCTGCCCATTCTTTTGTTCTCCTTTCTTACTTACCGTTGCGGTGTCTTACGATCTGCTTCTCAGTGCGGGCCTTGGTCTTTCTGGTCTTGTAACCCAGAGCCGGCTTGCCCCACGGGGTTACCGGTCCCGGACGACCTACCGGGCTCTTGCCCTCGCCGCCGCCGTGCGGGTGGTCACACGGGTTCATGACAGAACCGCGGACAGTCGGGCGGATGCCCAGGTGACGGGTCTTGCCGGCCTTGCCCAGCTTGCGGTTTTCGTAGTCGAGGTTGCTGACCTGACCGATGGTCGCCTTGCAGTTCATGCGAATGTAGCGAACCTCACCGGACGGCAGACGTACCTGAGCGACGCCGTTTTCCTTTGCCATCAGCTGTGCGGAGCCGCCGGCGGAGCGGACCAGCTGTGCGCCCTTGCCCGGGTACAGCTCGATGTTGTGGATGACGGTACCGACCGGAATGTTTTCGATCGGCAGGCAGTTGCCCGGCTTGATGTCGGCAGCTGCGGAGGATACGACAACGTCGCCGACCGACAGGCCGTGCGGTGCGATGATATATCTCTTCTCGCCGTCTTCATACTGAACCAGCGCAATGTTTGCGGAACGGTTCGGATCGTACTCGAGGGTCAGGACTTTTGCGTCCATATCCATCTTGTCACGCTTGAAATCGATGATTCTGTACTTCTGTTTGTTGCCGCCGCCGTGATGACGTACGGTGATTCTGCCATAGCTGTTTCGGCCTGCGTGCTTCTTCTTCGGTGCGAGAAGGCTCTTCTCAGGCTTGACCTTGGAAAGACCGCTGTAATCGATGACGGTCATGTTGCGTCGGGACGGAGTAGACGCAGTATAGGTCTTTATCGGCATGTGATTCAACTCCTTTTCATGATATCAAACATGTGCCTGTGCGGCACGTTCGGGTTCCCGCTGATCGGGATTAGAGCATACCCTCGAAGATCTCGATCGGCTTGGAATCGGCCTTCAGTGTAACGATGGCCTTTTTCATTGCCGGAGTCTTACCGGTGTGAACACCCATGCGCTTCCACTTGCCCGGAAGCTTGATGGTGTTGACGGAAGCGACCTTGACGCCAAAGATTTCCTCGATGGCCTTCTTGATCTCAACCTTGTTTGCATGGATCATAACTTCGAAAACGTACTTGTTTTCGCCGATGCCGGACATGGAACGCTCGGTGATGATCGGTCTCTTGATGATATCGTAAGCCGACTTCATTATGCGTACACCTCCTCGAGCTTCTCAACCGCTGCCTTGTCGATAATGAACTTGTCAGCGTTCAGGATGTCGTAAACGTTCAGCGTGGAAACCGGGGTGGTGCGTACACCCGGGATGTTTGCTGCGGACTTGACGATATTCTTGCGAACCTCCGGGGTGACAACCAGGCTCTTGCCGGTGCAGTCAACGCTCTTCAGGAACGCTGCAAACGTCTTGGTCTTGATCTCGCTCATGTCCAGACCGTCAACGACGATGATCTCGCCGGCAGCTGCCTTTGCGGACAGCGCGGAAATCAGAGCCAGACGGCGGGTCTTCTTGTTCAGCGAGTAGTTGTAGGATCTCGGCTTCGGGCCAAGCGCTACGCCGCCGTGTGTCCACTGCGGTGCACGGATGGAACCCTGGCGGGCACGGCCGGTACCCTTCTGACGCCACGGCTTGATGCCGCCGCCGCGAACCTCGGTACGGGTCAGGGTGGACTGAGTGCCCTGTCTCTGGTTTGCAAGATAATTCTTGACAGCAGCATGAAGCACAACTTCGTTCGGCTCAATGCCGAATACGGAAGCGCTCAGCTCCATCTCGCCGGTCTTTGCGCCGGTCATATCATATACTGCTACGTTAGGCATGATGTATCCTCCTTTCCCTTTCCTCAGGCGTTCTTAACGGTATTCTTCAGGAACACGATTCCGCCCTTCGGGCCGGGAACAGCGCCGCGAACCGCGATCATGTTCATCTCAGGGTCAACCTTGACAACATCCAGATTCTGAACGGTAACCTGCTCGTTGCCCAGCTGGCCAGGCATCATCTTGCCCTTGAAGACGCGGGACGGATCGGAGCAGGAACCCATGGAACCCTGATGTCTGTGCATCGGGCCGGCACCGTGGCTCATCGGGGAACGATGTGCGCCATAGCGCTTGATGACACCTGCGTAGCCCTTACCTTTGCTGATGCCGGTGATGTCTACGCTGTCGCCCTCAGCGAATACGTCTGCCTTCAGCACGTCGCCCAGCTTATAGGCGGACATGTCGTCCAGACGGAACTCCTTGAGATACTTCTTCACAGCGTCGCCCGCCTTCTTCAGGTGGCCGAGCTGCGGCTTGTTGAGCTTGCGCTCCGGAACGTCGGCAAAACCGAGCTGTACTGCGTTGTAGCCTTCCTTCTCCTCCGTCTTGATCTGGGTGACGGAGCACGGGCCGGCTTCGATTACGGTAACCGGAATTACCTTGCCGTCAGCATCGAAAATCTGGGTCATGCCAATTTTCTTGCCGATGATTGCCTTTTGCATTTGTTTTTCCTCCTTGTAGGTTATTGGTTGATGCGCGGCTCCCGCTCACCAACATGACCTTGCCGCTGTGCGGCACAGGCATTAAAGCTTAATCTCAATCTCAACGCCGGCCGGCAGGTCGAGGGTCATCAGCGTCTCAACCGTGTTCTTGCCTGCGTTCATGATGTCGATGAGTCTCTTGTGGGTACGGCGCTCGAACTGCTCACGGCTGTCCTTGTACTTGTGTACCGCACGGAGAATGGTAACAACCTCGCGCTCGGTCGGCAGCGGGATCGGGCCGGATACCTTTGCGCCTGTGCGCTTGGCAGCCTCAACGATCTTCTCCGAAGCCTGATCGATCAGCGAATGGTCGTAAGCTTTCAGTCTGATTCTGATTTTTTCTGCGTTAGCCATTGTGTTTTCCTCCTCGAACACTACATTATAATAATGCGTCCTCGCGTTCGGAGAGATACTGCAACCCGTCCGTGTGTATCACGTCTGGGCATAAGAAAAACCGGACAAAACGATAGTATTGTTCAGCGATCCGGCTTGTCTGCACCGCAGTGGTTCCGGCGGTCGGCTTGTCAGCGCACGCACTGGCAGTCCCGAACTTATACTGGAACATTCCGGTGATTGGTTTAGCAGTTGTCTCAACCGCCCGATTGTCGGACTTACTCCGCCGAAGTTACCTGCGCACGGCAGCAATCTCCGGCATCATCGCTCACCTGCTTTCGCAAGTGCCTTTATATCTTATAACAGTTTCCCCCTGATGTCAAGGAAATATCCGCTGATTTTTGCAGATTTTACGCGATTTTTTTGTCATTTCAATACAATTCGCACGTGCACGCACCAAATTTCCTCCCGCGCGGCGGTGCGGCCGCGCCTGTACCCGCACCGCGCCGTCAGGAATCCTGATAAATAATGATGAACAGGCCCTGAGAGGCCGACGAGGAAATGACGAGCTGGTTGCTGTTGACCGTCTCCATTTCATACCCCACGGACTCCATGCCGTCAGCCAGCTTGCGCGCGAGGCTGAGATCGTTTTCCACGGCGTAATACTCCACGCCGTCCCCCGAATCGCCCGCGAGCAGCACCGCCGATGTCGACAGCTCGGGGAGATCGGTTTTTCCCTTCGCCGCGATGACAAAGGCGTAGCTGTTCGCCGTCACCACGTCGGGCACATGTATTTCCTCCTGTATGGAGCGGGCAATTTCGCCGGAGCCGGCCATCGGCACGCTTTCCTCCGGCTCAGCGGAATACCGCGAGTTGACAAACAGTCCGCCCAGCACACCGCTGCACAGCAGCGTCAGAAGAGCAGCTGTCATGCCGAGAATCACCACGATCGGACGATGCACCATGCGGCGGCGGTGTTGCTGCACATGCTCTGCCTGCTGCCGCGCCGCGGCAATGATGTTTTCCCGCAGCTCTTCCGGCGGCTGTTCCTCCTCCAGATGCGACAGGGAGCGTCCGATTACGGTCAGGTCGTTGAGATATGCCGAACACGCCGGACACGTTTGAATGTGGTCGAGCAGATCCTCCTTGTCCCTGTCCGCAATACATTCATCGACATACTGGCTGCACAGCTCGCGATAATGCTGACATGCACCGTGCTGTACCGCATCCGGCTGCCCCAGTGCATTCTGCCGAATCAGCAGATCGCGCAGATTTTTGCGTGCGCGGGACAGACGCAGGCGCACGCCCGACACGTCGAGTCCGAGCACCACGCCGGTCTCCTCATCATTTAATCCGCACAGATCGTGCAGCAGCAGCACTTCCCGCTGCTGTCTGGCAAGCCGCAGCAGCTGCAGCCGGATTTCCTCGGCCAAATCGTGCTCCTCGCGGTGAAACGGATCGCGCAGCCGGAATACCGAAACCTTCGCGCCGCGCAGACGGTGCTGATACTCCGCGCACACCTCGGCGGCAATGCGGAATACCCATGCGGACAGCTGCTGATCGGTGCAGCTGGCAATTTGGCGGTACATCCGGTGAAAAATCTCTTCCGTTGCCGCGCATGCGTCCTCCTGGCGGCCGAGAAAGCGCAGCGCATACTGGTACACCCGGTGCTCATACCGCGCAATCACCCGTTCAAACGCCGCGTCGTCGCCGCGCAGAATGCGATCGACTATGCTGTTTTCATCAAACATGACCTCAGCCCTCCAGTTCGGCCGCTTCCGTCAGCAGCGCGTCCAGCTCCGCAAAGGAGCACAGCGCGGATACGCGCGCCTTGAGTTTTTTCGTGCCGCGCACTCCCTTGAGATACCACGCAAAGTGCTTGCGCGCCTCGAGCATTGCAATGTGTTCCCCCTTGTGCTCTGCCGCCAGCACAATCTGCCGGCGCAGGGTTTTCAGCCGCTCCTGCAGCGGCGGCAGCGGGGGGATGTCTTTTCCCGCGTCCATCGCCGCGCACTGCGCAAACAGCCACGGATTTCCCAGCGCGCCGCGGCCGATCATGACCGCATCCGCACCGGTCTGCTCCAGAATCGCACCGGCATCCTGCGCGCTCGCCACATCGCCGTTTGCGATAACCGGAATGGACACCGCGCGCCGCACCGCGGCAATCGCCTCCCAGTCGGCCTTTCCCGCGTACATCTGTGTGCGCGTGCGCCCGTGCAGCGTGATGGCTGCCGCGCCGCAGTCCTCCGCCATTTTTGCAAAATCGAGATAGTTCTGATG
>DJXF01000073.1:23993-28443 GCA_002449635.1 Clostridiales bacterium UBA7011
CGGCGAATGATTTCCGCTGCCAGCTTGGGCTGATTCATCAGTGCACTGCCGTCGCCGCCCCTGACAATTTTCGGCGCGGGACAGCCCATATTGATATCAATCAGCGCGGCGCCGGAAATCGCACGCGCCTTGCGCGCTCCGTCCGCCATATAGTCCGGATTGCTGCCGAATATCTGCACCCATCCGGGTTTTTCGTTGGGCGCAAGCGACAGCAGTTCGCGCGTCTTTTTGTCCTGAAACAGCAGTGCCTGCGTGGAGATCATTTCGCTGACCGTCATCGCGGCCCCGCATTCCCGGCATATCTGCCGAAACGCCCGATCGGTCACGCCTGCCATCGGCGCCATGATAAATCGTCCGGCAATGTTCACATTTCCTATTGCAAATCCCGACATAAGGTCACTCCTGCTGATTACATAATTGGTTTTAGTGTAGCATCCTTTTGCCCAACTTGCAACCGGAGAAATTCACCTGTCCGATTTGTCCGCCAGTTCACTAGACCTTTTTCCGCCGCTGCGTTATAATAGGGAAGAGCTTTTGCCACATTTGTCAGAAAAAAGGAGCACCATCTTATGAAGCAGCAAACCACCGGCAGCGCGGCCGCCACCGTTCTGTGCCTTCTTTCGGGTATCGGACTGGCGCTTTCGCTGCTGCATATCCCTTCTGGCTTTGACGCCGCCTGGATTGCAGTTGTACTGAGCGGCGCACCGTTTACAATCGCTGCCGTTCGCGGCATGATGGAAGCGCGCCGCCTGCGCTCGGGCTTTCTCGTTCCGGTCACCATCCTGTTTGCCATTGCGCTCGGTCAGGTGTTCGCGGCGGGCATGGTCGGATTTATCATGCTGATCGCACAGCGCGTCGAGCAGATGACCGCACAGCGCGCACATGCCGGCGTACAGCGGCTGAGCACACTCACACCGCAGACTGCACATATCATACGCGGCGGGCAAACCGAGGATATTCCTGTCGATCAGATTCGCGTCGGCGATGTCATCACCGTTCTGGCGGGCGAAACCATCCCGGTGGACGGCGTCATTGTCTCGGGTGAGACCTCCGTCGATCAGTCGGTTATGACCGGCGAGCCGATGCCGGTTGACAAAAAAGAGGGGGATTCTGTCATCAGCGGCACGCTCAACCAGTTCGCCGTGTTTACCATGCGCGCCACGCGCATCGGGCAGGACAGCGCCATGCAGCGCATGGTTCAGCTCGCCGAGCAGATTGACGCCGAAAAAGCGCCGATTATCGCGCAGGCGGACCGCTGGGCAGCCCTTCTTTCCGTCGCCGCACTGGCCGTCGCCGGTGTCATCTGTCTGCTGACCGGTCAGCCGGTGCGGGCGCTTGCCGTACTTGTGGTGTTCTGTCCGTGTGCATTCACGATGGCAACGCCGACCGCCATTCTCGCCGGTATGGCGAACGCGGCCAAATACGGCATCATCATTCGCTCCGGCGACGCGCTCGAACGCCTGTCGCATGTCGGCAAGGTTGCGTTTGACAAAACCGGCACGCTGACCTACGGCCGTCCGGAGCTCATCGAGGTGCGCTGCGGCGCAGGCTATACCCGTGAAACGCTGCTGGCGTTCGCAGCCTCTGCCGAGCAGCACAGTGAGCACCCGCTCGGGCGCGCGCTGCTGCATTACGCCGAAACACACCAAATCCCGCTGTCCCCCTGCACCGATTTCACCGTTTCCGCCGGCCGCGGTGTCTCCGCAGCCGTCAACGGTCACAGCGTACAGCTCGGCAAGCCGGAGCTGATGTCCGAGGTCGTTCCCGATGCGGCGCAGCAGGAGAGCGACGCTTTCGGACGCGAGCGGGGCGCGACCTGTATTTTCGTACGCATCGACGGAAGCTATGCGGGTTTTCTCGTCTTCGCCGACACCCTGCGCATCTATTCCCGCCAGATGATCGTGCGGCTGCATGAGCTGAAGGTGGAATCCGTTCTGCTGACCGGTGACCGCGCCGCCACGGCGGAAACAGTGGCCGCACAGCTCACGATTCCCGAGGTCTATGCCGACCTGCTGCCGGAAGACAAAATGCAGCGGCTTGCGGAGCTGGAGCGCGGCGGCACACACATCTGCATGGTCGGCGACGGCATCAACGACTCGCTCGCGCTCAAATCCGCCTATGTCAGCATGGCGATGGGCGGCATCGGCAGCGACATTGCCGCCAATTCGGCGGATGTTGTCCTCGTCGATGACGAGGTGCGCAAGGTATCCTATCTGCTGCAGCTGTCGAAAAAAGTGCGCAAAAAAATCCGCTCCAATATTTTTATCACGATGTCCATCAATTTCTGGTTCATTCTGCTCGCCGCATTCGGCCTGCTCTCCCCGACCGAGGGCGCACTCATTCACATTATTTCCGCACTGTTTGTCGTGTTCAATTCGTCCGCACTCATGACGACATGGGGGCTGGACTGACGCCGCACGCTGCCGTCCCTGTCTCTTTTCTGAGGCAGGGACTTTTTTCTTGCCCATTTCCCGTCCGGCATCGCATGTCTGTGAAAAAACATGCAGAGCGGTTGCTTTTTCCCCGCCGATGTACTACACTAACCATAACGCAATCACGCTTTTTATTCGGAGGAACCTGTTATGAACACACTGGAGAGCATCCGGACGCGCCGCAGCGTCCGCAAATTCACCGAACAGCCGGTGCCGCACGAGGTACTGGAGGAAATCATCGCCGACGCAGCCTATGCGCCGTCCTGGAAAAACACCCAGATCTCTCGCTACATCGCGATTGAGGGACGGGAAGCGATTGACGCGCTCGCCGCCAAATACGCGGCATTCAACGCGGGCACGCTGTCCACCGCGCCGCTGCTCATCGCACAGACCTGCATCAAAAACCGCAGCGGCTATGAGCGCGACGGTTCCTTCTCCACCGACCGCGGCGACGGCTGGCAGATGTATGACTGCGGCATCGCCGCACAGACCTTCTGTCTGGCGGCTCACGAGCGCGGTCTGGGCACGGTTATCATGGGTATTTTCGACCGCCCCGCACTGGAAACCTATCTCAAGATACCGGAAAATCAGGAGCTTGTCGCACTGATTGCCGTGGGCTATCCGGCGGAAGAGCCGCACGCACCGCGCCGCAAGGGCGTGACGGATCTGCTGAGCTACGCAGAATAAACAAGCAAAGATACCTCCGGAAACGGGACAATGCGCCCGAAGCCGGAGGTATTTTTCATCTATGCTGTTTTTCGCAAATCATGCTTCGGCGAGCAATGCTTTTGTCTGTGCCTCGATATTGTCCGCACACAGGCCAAACTGCCGGAGCAGGTCCGCCGCCGGGCCGGAATGACCATACTGATCGCTGACGCCGATGCGTCTGACCGGAACCGGTTTGCTCTCGCACAGCAGGCTGCACACCGCCTCGCCGAGTCCGCCGATGATGTTGTGCTCCTCAACGGTCACAATTCTGCCGCATTCCGCTGCCGCCTGCCGGACAAGCGCCTCGTCGAGCGGCTTGATGGTCGGCATATTGATGACCCGAACGGAAATGCCCGCCTGACCGAGCCGTCTGCCCGCCTCCATCGCCTCGGGAACCATCAGGCCAGTGGCGATGATCGCAGCATCTGTGCCGTCCTGCAGCACCTCGCCCTTTCCGATTTCAAAGCGGTAGTCCGCGCCGTGGAACACCTTTGCCGGCGCACGGCCGAAACGAATGTATACCGGTCCGTCCATCTCATACGCGGCGCGAACCATCTGCCGCGCCTCGACATCGTCGGAGGGACACAGCACGGTCATGCCCGGAATGGTGCGCATAAGGGCAAAATCCTCGCAGCACTGATGCGTTGCGCCGTCCTCACCGACGGAAACACCGCCGTGTGTCGCACCGATTTTGACGTTCAGATGCGCATAGCCGATGGTGTTGCGAATCTGCTCATACGCGCGTCCGGCGGCAAACATGGCGAATGTGGACACAAACGGAACCAGTCCCATGGTGGACAGGCCCGCAGCCGCACAGACCATATTGGCCTCCGCAATACCGCATTCAAAAAAACGGTCGGGATATGCGTCACGAAAGACGGAGGTCTTTGTCGCCCCTGCGAGATCGGCCTCCAGCACAACAAGATTTTCCGCCTCTGCGCCCAGCTCCTTCAGCGCCTCACCGTAGCTGTCACGGGTTGCAATCGTCAGTTCCGCCATGATGATTCCTCCTCAATCTGCCGGCGCGCTTCAGCCAGCTCTGCCAGACTGCGCTGCAGCTGTTCCTCTGTCGGGCAGGCGCCGTGCCAGCCGACCTGATCCTCCATAAACGAAACGCCCTTTCCCTTGACCGTATGCATCAGAATAACGGTCGGCTTTCCGCTGCCCTTCGCGCGGTGGAATGCGTCAAACGCGCGTTCCAGCTCCGGAAAGCTGTGTCCGTCAATCGCAGTCACATGGCAGCCGAATGCAGTGAACTTCTCGGCCAGCGGGTCGACCCGCATGACATCCTCCGTGCGGCCGTCGATCTG
>DJXF01000094.1:0-1888 GCA_002449635.1 Clostridiales bacterium UBA7011
GTCCCGCCGGAGCACAGGGAGGCGCTCATCGGCGTTCTCGAATATGATCCCCGTCCGCGCTACCAGCGCGACCCGTCGCGCGTATATGGCATGGCGTTTGCCGGACTGGAGGTTCGCTTTCGCGTAGAGGAAGACAGGCTGATCGTGTGCAGCGTGACCCGGCAGACGAAATAACGGTCGGACAAACCGAATACACGCAAAAAAAACCGCTTCGCAGCTGCGAAACGGTTTTTTGCTATCACTGAAAATCGAATCAGGAGAGAAGGGAGGCACCCACGCCGGTGAGGTAGCTTTTCAGAACGGCGGCGCACTCGGCGCGCGTGGTGAAAGCCTGCGGTGCGAGCAATACGGTGCTGTCGGAATTCGCCCGTCCGCTGATAATGCCGGCGGCAACAGCCCACTGCATCGCACTGACGGCATAATCCGAAACCGATGCGACATCGGCAAAGCCGCTGATATCTGCCGGTTTGCATGCATTTCCGCCGTACTTGCGGGAGTAATGGTACAGAATCGTTGCAATCTGCTCGCGCGTGATGCAGTCCTCCGAACCGAATCTGCCATCCGGATAGCCGGACATGATGCCCTGCTTTTTTGCCCAGATGACGGCATTCGTGTACCACGCACCGGACGGAACATCGGGAAACGCATCAAAATAGGAGACCGCGGGACGGCCGGAGAGGTTGTACAGAATCTGCGCCGCCATGACACGGTTGAGCGGCATATTCGGTGCAAAGGTCGTGCGGCTCGTACCGTTCATCAGACTGTGATCGGCAGCAAAGGAGACTGCGCCGGCAAACCAGTCGTCCGAAAGAACATCCGTAAAGCCGTGAATGGTGTTGCTCTTCGAGGGCAGACCGCCCTTTGTCAGCAGGAAGTTGCAGTCGACTCTGTCATAGCTGCTGATCCCGTCGACATGTCCGTATTCGGAATACTGCCAGAAGTCATATTCTCCGCTGTAATTTGTGCTGGTGGTGTAATGCGCCAGCCAGATCGGAGCAGTCTTGCTGACCTGGCCTGCGTACAGATTGTCTTCCAGGAAGGATTTGTTCGCATAAACCATCGGCTGATAGCCTGCCTGACGGATGACGCTGCAGAAGGCGAGCGCATTTTCTGTCATTTGTTTTCGGGACAGGCGTGCGCGGTTGAGTCTCGCGCTGTCGCCTGCAAATTCATAATCCATGACAATCGGCATGGTCAGATGATAGCCCTTGATCCGTCCGAGAATAAAATTCGCCTCTGCGCGCGCTTCCGCAGGTGTCAGCGCCTGAGAAAACAGATACACGCCGACCGGAATGCCGGCATTTGCGGCACCGGTGACATTGCGCCGGAATGTGGGGTCCTCGAACAGTGCGCCGCTTCCGGTGTAGCGTCCGCCGATTCGGACAAATGCGAAGTCAACACCCGCATTTTTGACCTTTTTCCAGTTGATTGTGTCCTGCCAGCGGGAAACATCAATGCCGTGGTATACCTGATAACCGCTGGGCACATAGTAATTTTTCTTTGTCAAAAAGCTGTACTGACTTTTTTTACTGCCGGAATTATGTGCATCAAATTCCGATGTGAACGCGGTGTCACTGTCCGGCTCTTCGGGCGCACTGTTGTTCATGCGTTCGGCGAGCGGGTCCTCGTCCTCGGAATAGGGCAAAACCGTGTCCGGCGTGATGACCTGGTTTGCCTCGGCGGCAAGTGCGGTGATCGCTGAACCAAAGGTGCAGCTGAACGCCAGCAAAAATGCGAGCAGTCGTTTTTTCATTCGTCCCATCCTTTTTCCGAATTTTCATCCAAATGTTACCAAATTGTAATCTTTCAAATATAGTTATACCATAGATGGGAAAAGAATGCAAGTGCTTTGTCCGGGTAACGGGACAGCAAAAAAAGCAGCCGCCGG
>DJXF01000094.1:1942-11441 GCA_002449635.1 Clostridiales bacterium UBA7011
CAAACGACACTGCGGCAGCCGCCGGAAAAACCGGCGGCTGCCGCAGTGTCGTTTGTGTATTACGAATCGCCGCGCGCCCGGTCGTAATCGGACAGCGCCTCGTACAAGGAATCGACGGAATCCTTGTAATAGATGCCGTCATGATTCTGATGTGCCGCCATGACGACGACGACATATCTCGGGTTTTCCGACGGGGCAAAGCTGACGATCCATGCGTTTGTGTTGGAGCCGGTCTGTGCCGTACCGGTTTTTGCGGCGACCTCCCAGCCCTCCGGCTCGATGTAGTCGAAGCCGTAATGCTTTGCGGCAATGGTCATCGCATTGGTGACACGGTTTGCCGTGTCCTTGCTCGTGACCGTGGCGAGCTCCTGGGTCTGGCCGGAGGAGACCTCCGTACCGTCGCCGTTGGTCATCGAGCGGACCATATACGGCTTGAGCATGACGCCGTTGTTGCCGATCGCCTGTGCCGCCATCGCCATATACAGCGGTGTGACCTCGGTTTTGCCCTGACCGAAGGCGATGGAGCCGACCACCTCGTCCTGATAATTTTCAAAGTCGAGGTTGGAACTCAGCGTCGTGAAGTCCAGATCGATGCTCTCGCCGAGCAGGAATTTCCGCAGGCTCGCCTCGAGCTTTTTGCCGCCCATCTCCAGCGCCTTGGTGATGAAATAGACGTTGGAGGAGTATTCGATGGCGTCGTCGAGATCAATTTCGCCGAATGCGCGGCTGTCATAGTTGGTGATCGTCTGGCCGTTCTTGAACGTGTACGAGCCCTGATCGTCGACCCGCTGACCGGACACGCCGTTGTCAATGACGGCGCAGGCGGAAAGAATCTTGAAATCCGAGCCGGGGGCGAACGTCGATTTATAGGCATTCGGGAGGAACAGGCCGTCGACCGTGCACAGGTCAGACCAGTCGTCCTCCAGCGATTCCGGCTTAAAGGTCGGTGTTGACGCGAGTGCAAGAATTTCGCCGCTGCGCGCGTCGAGCACGACAGCCGCGCCCTGCGCAATATCGGAAATCGCACTGTAGGCGGCATTCTGCAGATCCCAGTCGAGGGTCAGTGTGATGTTGTGGCCCTTCTTGGTATCCCCCTTGCATTTGCTCGACACCAGCTCGGTGTTGAACGCCTTTTCGATGCCCATTGTGCCGTAAATGCGGGAAAAATAGCCGGTTACCGTGGAGAATGCGCGGCCGCCGTTGTATTTGCGCTTGCCGTTGACCGATTCGGAATAGCTGATGGGTTTGCCGTTCCGGTCATAAATCGTGCCGCGCAGATAGGTGCGCTGTGCGGTTTCCGCCGCGGCAGCCGCACGGCTTTCAGGATTCCCCAGTGTTGTCCACACCAGTCCGACGCCGACTGCGATCGCGCAGAGAAGAAATGCGGTTTGAATGCACTGCACGCGCTTTTTGAAGCTTGGTTTCATAGCTGGAGTAATCTCTCCTTCCATCCCAGAGTTTTCCTGAGGAAATGACAAGAATCACCGACAGGAAAATGAATGTTGACATGAGCGAGGAGCCGCCGCGCGAGATCAGGGGCAGTGTGATGCCGGTGAGCGGGAACATGCCGATCGAACCGCCGATGATGATAAACGCCTGAAGAATCAGCTGGAAGCACAGCCCCGCACACACTGCCTGATGATAGCGGTCCCGGCAGCGGAAATAAATGCGGGTGCCGCGCACGAGCAGCAGACCGAACAGCACGCAGACGGTCAGTGCGATCAGCAGACCGCAGCGCTCTGTCAGCGCGGGGAACACCATGTCATTGGTCGGATTGGACAGCGGCGTGGTGGTTTCGCTGCCGAACAGATTGGAGTTGAGCAGCGCCTTGCGCGCCTGTAAAATCTGATAGCCCGCGCCCTGTGCATCGCTTGCGGGGTCGAGCCAGTAGACAAAGCGGTTGGATATTTTTTTGATCTGTGCCAGGACAAAGCGCATTGGTCCGAACTCGCTCGTGCCGCCGGTGACCCGGAGCAGCGCCATGCAGCAGGCCGTCACAGCCGCGCCCGCCGCCGCAATTACACTGAACACGGAGAGGAACACCCGGATATCCGGCACAAACAGGAAAATAAAGGCGAGGAAAGTGCACAGAATCAGCAAAAACGTGCCGAATTCGCCCTGAATGCCGAGAAAACCGAGGTTGACCAGCGTGAACCCGATGGAAGTCCAGATGCGCTTGCGCCCGGGACTCGGCTTGGTGCACAGCAGACCTGCCATGACGAGGACATAAATGCACTTGTTGAACTCAGACGGCTGTATGGACATGCCACCGATTCGGATCCAGTTTCGCACGCCGCCGCCGACCGCCGCGCCGAGAATCAGCGTGGCGAGATAGAGGATGACGGAGAGAACCATCAGCGCCGCCGTACCGTTTGCCGAGGCGATGCCGGGCATGCGGCGGTACAGAAAGCCTGCAATCAGTCCCGCGCCCGCGGAGAGCGCGTAGATCAGGATCAGGGATTTCGGAACGACATCCTCCTTGAGCAGCATGCACTGAATCATGGTGCCGAAGGTCAGCAGCATCGCCGCGTTGATGAAAAAGGTGATTTCCGCACCGATGCGCGAGACGATCAGCCAGCCGCCATAGGTGATGATGACCAGCGGAACCAGCATGGAAAGATATGCGGTGGTGCGGCCGCTCACCATCATAATAAGCAGAGAAACCAGCTGGAACAGAACAAAAAGCAGAATCGGTTGGGAACCGACGGAACGCAGTTCTGGACGAGCCGGTTTCTTTTTCTTTGGTTTTGCAGTCAGATTCGGGGTCTTTTTTTTCATAGCCATACATTCACCTCCGGATAAACTGCGTGTCATCCGATACGTCATCCATGGCACGCTCAATCTGAAGGACGGTTGTGCCGAGCTGAACGCGCTCGCCGCCGACAATCGGAATTTCCGAACGCGGAACGTTGTCGACAATCGTTCCGTTGAGGGAACCGAGGTCGCGCAGGCAGACCTGACCGTTTTTGCGGAACAGCTCCGCGTGCTGACGGGAAACCGTCGAGTCGGTAATAATCAGGTCGTTGTCATTCCGGCTGCCGATGGTAAACGGATAATGTGTGACAGGCACCCGGCGGCCCACATAGACGAGAAAGAACTCGATCGGACCCTGCATCGGCGGCTCAGCCGGTTTGGTATCGGGCGGATTGTTGTCCGCCTTCTGCTCCGGCGTGTCGGTGACAAAGCGGTTTGCCTTTACTATAATCAGAACTGTCAGGATGACAAGGACAGCAATCAAAAGCGGTTTGATAAAGCTCATCAGAAAACCTCCTGTATCTCTCCATATTATAGCATAAAAAAACGAATTGCAAATAGTTTTTGCAAAATATATCATAAATCTTTACATTTGCGCGGATTTTTCGGCAAAATGAAAACGAATTGCGGGGACAGGATTGGGTTTTTGTGTGAAGTTCACAAGGCATGCCCTAACAAATCCTTAACGCGCGCGCCGCTTGTTTCCGCCGCGTGCGGTTGGTATAATAGAACCAGTCTGCGGAAGTGCGGGAAAGGAGAGCTTTGCATGCAACGAACCAGGAAAGACAAGCCGCGCCGGCATTTTGTCACGCGCCGCAATGTGATGGATCTGTTTCTCACCACGGCGATTGTCCTCATCACGACAGCCGCCTGTGCGCTCATGGTGCGGTGGACACACAGCTCCGCCAACATCACGGCGCTGTATACTTTGTGCGTTCTGGTTGTGGCCCGCATGACAGAGGGCTATGGCTGGGGAATTGTGGCATCCGTCATGGGTGTGTTTACGGTCAACTTCGCGTTTACCGACCCGTTTTTTCATTTCAATTTTACATCGGCCGGTTATCCGGTGATTTTCCTGTCTCTGCTGCTCATCTCGGTCATCACCAGCGCCACGACAGGCAGCGTCAAGCGGCAGGCGCGCCGCGCACGGGCAGGGGAGCGGCGCATTCGGCGGCTGTATGATTTTTCCCAAAAGCTGTCCAGCGCACAGGATACCGACAGCATGATCGATCTCACGCTGGAATACCTGCATGAGCTGCTTGACCGTCCGGTGCTGTATGTGCCGGATGCCGGCGGACTGGCGCACAACCGCGAGCGTGTCTGCGGAGAAATCGAGGGCTTTGTCTCGGATTCCATCGAACGCACTGCGGTGGAGGCGTGCTTTCAGAATATGCGCGATACCGGCGCGGGGACGACACAGGAGCCGTATGCGCTGTTCCGTTATGTCCCGCTGATCAGCGGCAGCACCATGCTCGGCTGCTACGGCATGCTGTGGAAGGATCGGCCGATGGATTCCGAGACGATGGAGCATGTGCGTGCGATTCTCGCACAGACCGGCATTTCCCTCGAGCGGCAGATGCTCGCAGAGGAGCGGAATCGTGCGGCGATGGCGGCAGACCGCGAAAAAATGCGCAGCAATCTGCTGCGGTCGATCTCACATGATCTGCGCACACCGCTGACCGGCATTATCGGTGCATCCGCCGCCATTGAGGAAAACGGCGACCGCATCGGCGCGGCGGAGACCAAAAAGCTCGCTGCCGATATTCACGAGGACGCCGAATGGCTGCTGCGCATGGTGGAAAATCTGCTGTCTGTCACCCGCGTTTCCCAGGTCAGCCGCCTGAAGAAATCGGAGGAGCCGGCGGAGGAGGTCATCTCCGAAGCGGTTGCCCGCTGCCACAAACGCTATCCGGACGCACAGATTCGGGTGCACCTGCCGGACGAAATGCTGTTTGTTCCGATGGATGTGACGTTGATCGTACAGGTGCTCATCAATCTGATTGAAAACGCGGTGCGCTATGGCGGAACACCGGTCGATGTCAGCCTGTACCACAGAAAGGGGAAGGCGGAATTTGTGGTGCGCGATTTTGGCCCGGGCATTCCGCCGGACAAGCGGGACACGCTGTTTGAGAGCGCACAGGTGCAGGCGGACAGCCGCCGCGGCGGTCTGGGCATCGGTCTGACCTTATGCCGCTCGATTCTTGCGGCGCACGACGGGGAAATTGATGAGATCAACCATCCCGACGGCGGCGCACAGTTTGTCTTCACCCTGCCGCTGGAGGAGGAAATATGAACAGGGAAACGATCTTGATTATAGAGGATGAACAGCCGATCTCCCATGTGCTGGCGACCGTGCTGACGGCAAACGGCTACCATATTTTGCAGGCGGAAACCGGAGCTCTGGCGCGCTCCATCATCAATTCGCACTGCCCGAGCCTGATTTTGCTCGATCTCGGACTGCCGGATATGGATGGCCTGGAGCTGCTCCGGTGGCTGCGCAGCTGGTCCGGCGTTCCCGTGCTGGTTGTCTCCGCACGCGAGGAGGAGAGCCAGAAGGTGGAGGCGCTTGACCTCGGCGCGGACGACTACATCACCAAGCCGTTCGGAACCTCCGAGCTGCTCGCCCGCATCCGCACGGCGCTGCGCCATCAGGCAAAGCGCGATTCCGGCGATGATCTGCCGCGCGGAAGCTATACCGTGGGTGATCTGACGGTGGATTTTGAGCGCAGACAGGTGCGGCTTGCGGGAGAAATCATTCATCTGACACAGATTGAATATAAAATTGTCGAGCTGATTGCACGGCGTCCCGGACGCGTCCTGACCTATGATTACATTATCAGCCGCATCTGGGGACCGTATGCGACGGACAACAACCGCATCCTGCGCGTCAATATGGCGCACATCCGGCGCAAAATTGAGGCGAATCCGGCAGAGCCGTATTATATCCGCACGGAAATCGGCGTGGGATACCGCATGGCGGAGGAATGACGGACTGCTGCGGCACAATCCATACTGCATGAAAAAAGGACCTGAGATTGTCTGCGTGAACAGTCTCAGGTCCGATTTGTTTTGTCAGCTCTGCACCGGTTCGGTCTGCTGCAGCTCGTTCAGCGGATACACCGGCTCGCTGTGCACAATGAGCAGAATTTTGACGCGCGGCTTGTCGATGCCGGGGCGAATGCGCTTGATATAGATATGATACGAGCGCTTTTCCACAAATTGGTGATAGATCCTGGAATCCCGGTGGTTCAGGCGGCCGATTTCCTCGCCTTCCTCTGTGATGACGATGCAGTTGTCGCCGTTGGAATCACAGATAATAAATACCGGCTGGCCCTTGACACATTCCCGAATGACCTGCTGGCGGGATTTTTTGCCCGTCCCCTTCAGCTTCCAGATGAGACGGATATCACCGTTTTTTTCCGGGGCGGGAAGGCTGTATTCGCCCGCCTTGTTTTCTGTCTGTCCCATCTGCATCCTCCTTTGTTCCTTTTTGTCAACATGTTATACATACTATATCATAAATTGTCCATCGGTTCAACGTGTTTTGACCAAAAATGGGTAAAACTGCACAAAAAAAGAAACGGACAGAGGAAAAGAGGCCGCCTCACGGAAAGGAGACAGCCTCTCTTTGCAGATTTCTCACAGAAACTTCTTCATCTGGTCGATGTTGGCCTGTTCGGTTGCCAGCAGCTTGTCGGCAAGGCTGGTGACGGCGTGGTCTGCGCCCTTGCACTCGCGCATGGTCTGCAGGCTTTTGGTGACGCCCATGGTGTTGCCCTGAATCATCATGCGCGCCAGATTGGATTCTGACGAATCCATCATGGTTTTCAGCCCGCTGGTCAGCTCGCTCGACCATTTGGCGAAGGAGCTGAGGTCGACCGGCTCACCGTGCCGCTCCTTGAGCAGCGCATCTGCCGAGTCGTGCAGCTTGCGGTATTCCGCGCGCTGCTGCTCGAGTGCCTGTCGGAACGTACCGTTTGCATATCCCATCACCGATTCGATGCCGTCCACACCCATTTCTGTCGTCTGCCGGATGTGGTTGAGCAGTGTGCAGTCATCTTTCATGCGTTTTCACCTCGAAAACAGTATCCGCAGAACCGCATGGCTTTATGCAGACAATTCGAATTTGTGACGGGCGGACGGCGGCAAAAAGGCGTCGGAACAAATCGGAAAACCGTTCTGCGCATACGATCCCGCCGCTCCGGCGGACATCCGGTTGTTTCGGGATGCTTTCCCTCATATTCACCCCGTGCGGATTTGAAGAAAAATACAAATTGTTCCAAAAGTACAAAAACCGCCATTTCATTGAGAAACAGCGGTTTTCGGTGGATTTGTTGCACTGTTTTAATAGAATTTCCCGAAGGGGGGGCATCTGCCCTTTAGGGGGGTTCAACCAGGTCCAAGGGGGGTTCACTTTCAAAAGGGGGGTTCAAAGTGAACGATTTTACCATGTTAGCAATAGTTGATCGTTGACTACTTTGTCCTTCATTTTTCTTCCATTGTTTTGCAGTCTATCAATCATAGACGTTCCACAGTTGACAAGCAGTTTGCGTTCAAACAAACCATCAGGGGGTATTACTGAAATGTCCGTTTTCTTTGAATCACGCATTCCATTAATTGACAGCATTACTTTTGCGCCGCGGTCTTTGCATTCAGCAATCATTTTCCATAAAGTTTCAATATCAAAATCTTGCGCCCCATATATGATGCTTTGTGAATGCGTATATGGCGGATCACAATAAACAACATCGCCCTCTTTTGGACGCTTCATGGACTCTGTATAGCTTTCACAAGTAAATGATGCCTTTCGCAATAGATTATGCCATTGAATAATACGCCTTTCAAAAGTTTCCGGGCTGATTGGATTGTGTGGGCCTCGCGGTGTGCTCATATAGCCATCGGCTTTTCGGAAACGAATAACGCCTGAATAGCATGTTCTTGATAGCAAAACAAAATCATACGGATTATGATTGGCATTAAATCGATCTCTGATTTCGTCATACTTCTTTTCGGGATTTTGAAAGTATTCAGTTATTTCTTTTCTGTAGTAGTCAATAATGGCCTGCGGGTTCTCTTTTGTAGTATTGAAAATCTCAATCAAGAAAGGCAATATGTCGCTCCCATACGCTTGTTCAAAGTGTGGAAACATCATTGTAGCATCAGCTTGAAGTAATTCAGCCATTACTGCACCGCTACCTAAAAATGGTTCATAGTAATTCTCAAAGCTTTGAGGCATATAAGAAACAATCGTTTCTGCAAAACGTTGCTTATTACCTATCCATTTCAGAAGTGCAGGAAACATAAACTCAAATCCATTTCGTAACTTATAGTCTGTAGACCTAAAGTCTACAGACTAATTATAATAAAGAAAAGGAGATGTGTCAAGTTATGAAGAATGATTTGTTGGTTGAGTTTGGACAAACCGTGAGGAAAATCAGAGTGACTAGAAATATCTCACAGGAAAAATTTGCGGACTTATGTGACCTTCATCGCACATATATTAGTGATGTAGAATTGGGAAAAAGAAACATTTCACTCGAAAACATTGAGAGAATGGCAAAGGCACTTGGTATCAGCTTGACAGAATTATTTAGAGAGGTAGAGAGAAATGAAAGCATTTGACGGTTTTGAAAGCATGACTCCAGAATTTTGGGCATTTATAAAATTCGTGGGGGATAAGGCAGGATATTGTCTAAGGAAAACTAAAAAGAATCCCGATTCAACCGTTAAAACCTTTTCGTATGAGGAATTGACTGAATTGGTTAGCAACTATAATATCAATGTATCGGAAGAGACTATCACATCGGCCGTAGATTACATACAATTAAGGGCTGATGCTCTGAATAATCAAGTCCGTAACAACCTGATGACTGGAGATGAAGCAAAAGCATTATATAACGAGTTTTCTGAAAGATACGCAGATGAAGAACTTGTATGTAAAATACCGCGTAATCTTCAAAAAGGAGAGAAAGATCAAACTTCATACTTTTCCGCTTTAATCAATATGATAACCGAATTGCACATTAAGCATAACACGGAAAAATGGCAAATGGAGAAGCCGGGATTTGACTGTGATCCACATGGTTTGATGTTTGTTATTAACCAAGATGATAATTCCTTAGTAGGCGCTTGTTCTAGACGTTTTGATGGTGCATACCCAGGAACAATGAATGCACAGATTATCTGGGAGATAAAGGAATATTATTATACCACCACTTTCGGCAGCCGAATTGCAGATGGTGTTTATGAAACAGAACTAGATGGCTTTGAACTTAATGCAATATTTCACCGCACTGGCAAAAAAGTATTTCATGTATTGTTAGTCGACGCATATGGAACATGGTGGTGCCAAGGACGTTCATACCTTTGCCGCATTATAGATGCGTTGAATAGTGGGTTAGTAGACGAAGTGATCTTTGGGAAAGAAATAATGACACGTTGGCCACAAGTTCTAATGGAACATATCCATTGACCATTAACCATTAACTTCTCGAATTAACTCAAAAATTGAACGATTCCCCTCTGCGAGAACGATACCCCTCAAATTGAACGATACCCCTCTATGAGAACGATTTATCTCAAAAACAGGAAACGGAAAGTCTCAAAAACACAAAAATGCCGCTGCGGAAATGACTCCGTAGCGGCTGCTTTTTTATGGCCGGATACCGAAAAAGCCCTGAAATCAAGGGCTTTCGGGCAAAATGAAAAGGTAGGCAATTTCTATCAAAATTACCTACCTTTTATG
>DJXF01000005.1:0-172 GCA_002449635.1 Clostridiales bacterium UBA7011
GGTTCGAGCCCGTTCTGGGTCGCCAGCATTTCGTTTCGATTCATCGTCTTCGGACGGTGGATCGGGATGAATCCTTTCTAAGGGAAACATTACTTGACAACAGGTAATCAGGATGATATAATATCATTTGTTGTCTGCTGAACGAGTAATATGCCTCTGTAGCTCAGTCGGT
>DJXF01000005.1:365-18648 GCA_002449635.1 Clostridiales bacterium UBA7011
GTTCGAGCCTCGTCATCCGCTCCATATGGTGCCATAGCCAAGCGGTAAGGCAGAGGACTGCAACTCCTTCACCCCCAGTTCGATTCTGGGTGGCACCTCCAAATCAAGGACCCGATTTCGAAAGAAATCGGGTTTTTTGCGAAAAAAAACACTGGATCAAAAGGTTTGGCAGAAAAAAGTGGCTGATTTAACGGGGAGGATGTTAGACGTGTTTCAGAAGAAGGTTGTGGTGATTACCGGAGGTGCGAACGGCATCGGTTTTGCAGCGGCAGAAGAATTCCGCAGGCAGGGAGCCGAAGTCTGTGTGATTGACAAGTGTCCCGGCGCGCATTATGTGGGAGACATCGGCAGTCGGGAAACACTGGAGGCATTTGCGAGACAGGTCATTCAGCAGCACGGGCATGTGGATTATTTGATCAATAACGCATTGCCGTTGATGAAGGGTCTCGATTCCTGCAGTTATGACGAATTCAATGAGGCTCTTCGCGTTGGTGTGACAGCTCCGTTTTACCTGACCAAACTGTTTCAGCCGTATTTTGCAGCAGGAGCAGCGATTGTCAATATCTCCTCTTCGAGAGACCGCATGAGTCAGCCGCAGACGGAAAGCTATACCGCTGCGAAAGGCGGAATTGCCGCGCTGACGCACGCACTGGCCGTGAGTCTAGCGGGAAAAGTGCGCGTAAACTCGATTTCTCCCGGCTGGATTGATACCGATTACACCGAATATGAAGGCCCGGACGCAAAGCAGCAGCTTGTTCACCGCGTCGGTAATCCGATGGATATTGTCAATATGATCTGTTATCTGTGTTCAGACAAAGCCGGATTTATCTCCGGCGAAAATATCTGTATCGACGGCGGCATGACCCGGCAGATGATATACCACAATGACTGCGGATGGGAATATCACTGCTGAATGTTCAGAAAACATGTGCTGGATCTATTGCGGAGAAGCGATATTGGGAGCTGCTTTGAGAAATATCCGATTCGTTTTTCCGCAGTTAGAACCGTTCGGTTTCGTTATCCTGTCAAGCAGTTGCTTTTTCCTGTCGAAGCGGACATGATTGATGCGCAAATATCAAATAAAAAAAGAGAAACGTTTGAGGTTGGGTATGCAGACATCCTATCAAAATAGACGAAAAACGGAGTTGGTCGGCGCACTGATGCTGGCATCTGCGGCGCTTGTGTGGGGGTGTGCGTTTGTCGCACAGAGTATTGGCGCCGGTTATGTTGGAGCTTTCACCTTTTTGGCTGTGCGCAGCTGGATTGCATTTTTAATTATGCTGCCGGTAGAGAAAATCTTTCGTATGCTGGGCAAAACAAAAAAGATCAAGTCGGACGCGAAAGGTGAGAACAGAAAGACACTGGTGCTCGGAGGCTTGATTTGCGGCTTTTTCCTGTTTGCCGGCAGCGCTGCACAGCAGATTGGCATTGCGCATACGACAACGGCGAAATGCGGGTTTATCAGTGCGATGTATGTTGTCATCGTTCCGGTTATCTACGCGCTGTTTGGCAGAGACGTTGGACTCAAGACCTGGGTCAGCGTTCTATTGAGCGTATGCGGCCTGTACCTGCTGTGCATGAAAGAACAGCTGATGCTTCAATTCGGTGACAGTGTTACACTGCTGTGTGCCCTGTTGTTCAGTGTGCAGATTCTGGCAGTCAATCATTTTGTGAAAAGAACGGATGGAATTCGCCTTGTAGCGGCTCAGTTTTTGGCGGAAGCGGTGTTTGCGACCATCGGTATGCTCCTGTGGGAACAGACAACATGGACAGCCCTGGCAGCCGCTATGCCTGCCATTTTGTATGCAGCTGTCATGAGCAGCGGCGTCGGCTATTCCATGCAGACACTGGGGCAGGAAAAGCTGAATCCTGCGATTGCAAGCATTATTATGAGCTTGGAAAGCGTTTTCAGTGCACTGGCAGGGTGGATGGTTCTCCATCAGACTCTGACGCTGCGGGAGGGTCTGGGCTGTGCGGTCATGTTATTTGCCACCATACTCGTTCAGATTCCCGTAGAAAAAGCAATGATATACAGAAAAAAGGACACAGCTTGAAACTGTGTCCTTTTGCGTTTTGTTATTTGTAAATTATTCCGCTTCCAGATAGCGATAAACAACAGCTGCGAGTGCTGCGCCGATCAGCGGTGCAACAATGAATACCCACAGGCTGCCGAGCGGAGCAGCGTTGCCGTTTACAGCAGCGAGAATTGCCGGTCCGATGCTTCTTGCCGGATTGACAGAGGTACCGGTCAGGCCGATGCCGAGAATGTGTACGAAGGTCAGGGAAAGACCGATGACCAGACCGCCGAAGGAACCATGAGCAGCCTTCTTTGAGGTGACACCAAGAATGGTCATGACAAAGATAAAGGTCAGGACAACCTCGACCAGAATGCCGGCGACTGCACTGCCGTTGACACCTGCCAGGCCATTCGAGCCAAAACCGCCGGTCATATCCGTAACGCCGCCCAGGCCGAAGATAGCAGCCAGCAGAATTGCGCCGCCAAGACCGCCCAGCAGCTGTGCAATGACATATCCGACAAATTCCGAAACAGACATGCCGCCTGTCATCAGAACGCCGAGGGATACAGCGGGGTTAATATGGCAGCCGGAGATGTTGCCGACACAATATGCCATAGCCACGATGGACAGGCCAAAAGCCAGTGCAGTCAGAAGATAACCGGAGCCATTCGCGGCATCACAACCGACCAGCATAGCTGTGCCACAGCCCACTGTGACGAGGACCAGAGTGCCGATAAACTCGGCTACATACTTTTGTGTGGATTTCATTGAAATCTCCTCCTTTGTTCCGGCCCGATTTGCACGTCAGACAATCATCATTTCTTCTTTTACAAAAAAGCCGGAATCATTTTTCAGTGTATGATTCATACACTTTATTTTACTATATTCCCTTTGAAATCATCTGTCAAGTTTATCTGCGGCAAGTCATTCGACAATTGCAGGATTTCAATGCTTTTTCGTTACTTTGTGCATCAATTAACCGAAAAAAATACAAAATTTGTCCAACTCGCGGCAGAAACACAGCCTTTGCGTGATTGAGTAAATTACGACATGGGATCAGCATGGACTGCAAAGAGAAAAAAATATTGAAATTGTTCTTGCAATAGACCGCGCAGTGTGATAAAATAAATTTCGGTTATTTCCGGGTGTAGCGCAGCTGGTAGCGCGCTTGACTGGGGGTCAAGAAGCCGCAGGTTCAAGTCCTGTCACTCGGACCAATCAAAACCGCCTTTTTCGAAAGAAAGGGCGGTTTTTTTCGTACATTTTAGGGCTTTTCAAAATTCATGAAATGGGGAATGGTAAACATTTGGTAAACAACGCGCAAAAAATGCCGCAGGACATTGCCTCGATAACGTGGCTCTATGGATTTTTCAATGCTGCATGCTCCACTTCCTTTTACAATCGGCGGAACAAATCCGAAGGATATTTCTTTTTCCTCTGGGAATACTGCCTATGAGGTGATTCTTTTGAAATATCCAGATTTGTATGCCCTTCTGGAAGATGCACCGGAGGCAAAACAGTATTTTGAAAAGCTGCCTGATTATGTGAAGGATCAGATCAGTACCCGCGCGGAGGGGGTAAATTCTTTCGAAAGCCTGAAAGATTATGCAGAAAATCTCCTGCGCGGGGACGACTGACAAACCGGAAAAGACTGTCGGCTTAAGTCGGCGGTCTTTTTTTGGCTGCAAAGCCGGTCGAAAAAAGGACTGATACCTGCTCACCGCAGAAATCAGTCCTCGTGATGGTTGCTTTTGAAATGGTTCCGAACAAAAATGCCCGCAGTTATTTTTCGCGGATTCGGGTGAAGGTAAAGTTAAACAATTCGATGTCCAGATAGTCGACGGTGAACAGCACCGGATTGCCGCGTGAATCAAAATGCTGCTGTTCAATGCCGAGCACGCGCATTTCCGTATTGCCGCGCAGCTGCTGCGCAATCGAATCATTCTGCTTCGGAAGGACAATGTGTGCGGCGGAGCGGGCAACAAAGATGCCTTTCTGCCGCTCAAGGTAAAGAAACATCGAATCCGGAATATGTGCAGGATCAATTTCATCGGCAAGATAGACCGGCATATAGTGTACACTGCAGCAAATCGGGTTACCGGCCTTGCTGTGACGCATGCGGTTGATGTAAAACACATTGACACCGGGCTTGACGCCGAGTGCAGAGGCGATTTCCGGCCGCGGGATAGCCAAACCGGTCGTATAAGAGCTGGGACCTTCTGTCACGCCCGCACGCTGAATCATCTCACTGACCGAGCAAAGGCGAGTCAGATCATTTTCCGGCTTTCCGGTGACTTCCATCAGGAATGTACCGATGCCATGCTTGGTGTAGATGATGCCATCGCGGCGAAGCAGCTCCAAAGAAGCACGCCACGTCTCCCGGCTGACACCGAAACGGTCAGCCATGCTGGACTCGGAAGGCAGGCGGTCTCCTGCCTGAAATACGCCTTCTCTGCACAGCATTAAAAAATCTTCCTTTGCACGCAGCGCTGCTGACATACGTTTCATTTCTAATCCTCCAATAGTATAGACATCCGTTTCACCTGTATATACATTTCTGGTATTTTGGTATGTCTTTTCCCTCTGTTGTATTAAGTATAGCATGTTACAAATAAAAATAAATTCGCAAAACCAACAAAATCAATGCCAACCGACCGTACACTTTGCACATTTGTGTGCGCGTGCACGCACGCGATTTGTGTGCATTTCCGCCCGCATGCCGTGCAAATCTATTGTGCAGACGGGGCGGACGGGTTGTCTGGATAATCCAGACAACTGTTGTCGCATATTGTTAAATTCTGCACTTCATTTTTCAAAAAGAGAGAGCGTGAAAAACAATATGGGCGGCAGATCATACTCCGACTGTTTCAGGCAAAGTGAAATTATGGTATAATACAAAAGGAAGGGAGGGGACAGCATGGATCGGTTGATTTTTCATATTGATGTCAACAGTGCCTATCTTTCGTGGGAGGCGGCGCGGCGGACGGCACAGGGTGAGGTGGATCTGCGCACGATTCCCGCTGCAATCGGCGGCGACCGCGAAAGCCGAACCGGTGTCATTCTTGCGAAGTCCATTCCTGCGAAGCAATATGGCGTTGAAACCGGAGAACCGATCGCCAGGGCGTTGAAAAAATGTCCGGACCTTGTGCTGGCGCGTCCCGACTTTCGATTATATGAGACCAATTCACGCGCGTTCATGGATATCTGCCGTTCGTATGCGCCGGTTGTGGAAAAATTTTCAATTGATGAATGCTTTCTCGACATGAGCGGGACGAGCCATACCTATCCCGACCCCGTCGCAACAGCGTATGAAATCAAAGATACCATCCGCGATACGCTCGGCTTTACAGTCAATGTCGGGATCGGAACAAATAAGCTGCTGGCAAAAATGGCGAGTGATTTTGAAAAACCGGACAAGGTTCACACCTTGTTTCCCGAGGAGATACCGGATAAGCTGTGGCCGCTGCCGGTCGGAGCGCTGTTTTCCATCGGCAGATCGACGGCTGCCAAGCTGGAACGGGCGGGGATTCACACGATAGGTGAACTGGCCAACAGCAGAGCAGAGGCCGTTCAGGCACTGATCGGCGTCAAAGCCGGTTTGCATATCCACAATTATGCAAATGGTATCGATCACTCTGCCGTTTTGATGCAAAAGGACGAAGCGAAGGGATTCAGCATTTCCACTACACTGGCAGAGGACGTCACAACACAGGCAGAAGCACACCGGATTCTGCTTGCCCTTGCGGACAGTGTCGCGGCGCGTATGCGGGCAGATTCCCGCCGCGCCTATTGCATCGGTGTGGTCATCCGTGCAAATGACTTCAAAAACCATTCCCATCAGAAAAAGCTGGAGGAGGCGACGGACATCACAGCGGAGATTTTTGCTGTGAGCAGGGCACTCTTTGATGATCTTTGGGATATGCGCACGCCGCTGCGTCTGCTCGGAATCTCGCTCACTGAGCTTACACGCGAGGAAACCGAGCAGCTGACGCTGTTTCCCGACGAACACAAGAAAAAAGCCCGACGTGCGGACAAGGCAATCGATGCGATTCGCAGCAAGTACGGACTGGACAGTATTCAGCGCGGCTTTTCCGGCGGCTCCCGTCTGAATGTCGGACGCAAGTACCGTGCACAGATGGAGGACAGGCAAACACCCCCGCAGCCTCCGAAAAAATGAAGCAAAAGTGCCGCTTTTCCATGGGGAAAAGCGGCACAAATGATTCACTGTCAGGGACGATACGCTGCGGTTTTTTCTGTATTCTCTTCACTGTACTCGATCTCCTTGGAATACAGCACACACAGCGCAATCTGTCGGGAATGCGAAAGTGTCCCGGCTTGCAGCCATGTCCCGATGCCTGCCAGCTGAATCATGCATGTGCTCGTCAGTGCGAGACAGACTCGGCTCAGCAGGGCACCGTCCGTTCTCGCTTTCATAAAATGGCGAAATAGGAAATAGCAAAGCAGACGGTCATATTCTTTGCTGTTTTCCGCATGGTACGCCAGAAATGCCGCACGATGCGCGATGATTTGGGGGATATCTGCGCGAAGCCGGACAAGCATAGAACGCCAGGAATTGTCGTTGATTTCCAGAGAGAGAAAGAAATCAACCAGACGATAAAGCTGTTCCGGCTGCCAGAAACGCGCAGACCAGTCTTCGGAGGTGTCCGGCTGCCGCGGGGGCAGGGTGAGAAGTGCCTCAAATTCCTGCTGCATGACCTGCGCGCTGCGGTATAGATGATCGATTTTCGCATCGAAATGATCGGCAGGGTCACAGGAGATGTGCAGCAGATGTTCGCGCATGGAAAACAGATGCCGCTCCATTGCCTTTTCCAGCAGGAGATCGGGAGAAAACGAGGTCTCATCCTGCCAGTCGATATCGCGCACGGCAAATTCCGGCTGCGCTGCGGGCTGCAGAATCAACTCGGCCGCGGCCTCACAGCACAGACCGATACCGGCTTCCATGCCGTCTGAAAACCAGTCGTAATAGCGCGGATGATCGCGGCAGATCTGGCACAGCTGTTTTTCTCCGAGTGTGAGATAGACATCACACAGATTCTGTTCATTCAAAAATGGACAGCGTTCGTGTTCGTCGAGAATAAAATGAGCCGATTGGTCCAATCCTTCAGAGGGGACCGCAATCGACCGCTGCAGTCGTTCGCCGAATCTTCCGCCGACCTGCAAATAGCGCTGAAGCGTATCATCATCAATGTCAATTTCCCACCCGATGCAGCAGGTATCGCTGCACGCCGATGCAGTGCAGCGGAAGCGCTCGTAATACGATGGGGTACGCAAATAGCCCATGGATTGCCTCCTTTATCGATACTGCTGACGAATGCGCGCGAGGATCTCCACATCCGCCGGACAAAATTCATAGCTGTCCGTTTCCTCCGGTGAAATCCAGCGCATCGCATGATGCTCCAGCAGCTGCGGGGTTCCCTCGGAAATCTTGGCGTGGAACAGCGTCAGATGTACCGTGAGGTCGGGATAGAGGTGTGTGACCTCGGTGAACGGGCTGCCGACGGAGATCGTGATGTCCAGCTCCTCCTGACATTCGCGCACAAGTGCCTGCTGCATGGTTTCGCCCGGCTCGACTTTGCCGCCGACAAATTCCCAGAGCAGACCGCGGGCTTTGTCTGCGGGACGCTGACAGATCAGAAAGCGGTTGTCCTGCCAAATCAGTGCCGCGACGACCTCTGTTGTGCGCAAAATACGGATGGCGCGCTGATATTTTTCTGCGCGTGCACGCGCGGCTGCATCCACCTGGTCCAGGCGGGACAAATCACTGTTGTGTGCCAGATCAGCGAGTTTGACCGCAACGGCGCCGCGATTGTCACGCAGGGCGCGGACATAGTCCGGATAGGGGACGGAGGGGTCATGCGTCAAACGGCGGACAATTTCAACGGATTCCGGCGGGAAATCCCTCAGCTGCTCCAGCGTGACATCGGTATCTTCAATGATATCGTGTAAGAGGGCGGCGACGGTTGTGATTTCATCCGGCATCTGTTCCGCCACATGCAGAACATGATGAATGTAGGGCAGGCCGCTTTTATCCGTCTGTCCGTGATGTGCGGCATAAGCGAGCTTGAGCGCACGTTTGGTATGTGGTGTATAGATCATGAGAATTTACGTTCCTTTACTTGGATGGATGACGCTCCCGGTCGATTGCGCGGTAGGGCCTTCGGCTAGGGACCGGCCTGAACCGGCCGGAAAGATCGTCGTTATGCGAATTCTGTCTTTATTGTATCGTGTTCCGTTTGTGATTTCAACGGGATTAGACGTTGTTTGCTTTTTGTTTCCATTTTTGTTTCGGCGTTGACATTCGGGGGGATTTTGTTATAATACTGTCAAAAGGGAGTAGCTGGCGTCTGCGTGACGTTTACTTTTCGTCAATACGATCTGCGGATCCGGAAAGTAATCAAATGGCGAGACTTTTGTCGCATATTCGGCAGGGGTCTTGTTTTTTTATGTCCTGCCGAAATTCGGCTGGCTGTAAGAAGAGCCGGTTATTGATAGAAGGAGAACGGAAAAATATGTGGAACTTTGTACTGCTCGTCCTCGGCTTCCTGATGCTTGTCAAGGGCGCGGACTGGTTTGTCGACGGTGCGGCCACACTCGCCGCAAAATTCGGCATTCCGCAGCTCGTGATCGGTCTGACCATCGTGGCCATGGGAACGAGTATGCCGGAGGCTGCGGTCAGCATTACTGCCGCGTTAAAAGGAAATGCGGGCATCACAATCGGCAATGTTATCGGCAGCAATATCTTAAACACTCTGATTATTCTCGGCCTCACGGCTGTCATCACGCGCATTTCCATTCAGGAATCGACACAAAAGATCGAGATCCCGTATATGCTGCTCGTCACACTTGCGCTCGCCGGTATGGGACTGTCCGGCGGGAGGATTGCTTTTTTTGAAGGTGTGATTTTGTGGGCGATGTTTGTTGTATACCTGCTCTATCTGTTCTATCTTGCGAAAAAAGGAACCGCTGAGGAACCGGTGCGGACCTACATGTCCGTTCCGAAATGTCTGCTTCTGATTGTCGTTGGCGGCGCAATTGTCGTACTGGGCAGTGACTTTGCGGTCGACGGCGCAACCGGTATCGCGCGTATGATCGGACTGAGCGAACGCTTTATCGGTTTGACTATTGTTGCGCTCGGCACCTCGCTGCCGGAGCTTGTGACCTCTGTCACAGCGGCACGCAAGGGCAATGCCGATATTGCCGTCGGCAACATTGTCGGCAGTAATCTGTTTAACATTCTGTTCGTGGCGGGCACAACCGCGCTGATCACGCCGGTTGCCTTTGAGCCTGTCTTTCTCGTTGACACGCTTGTCGCAGTCGGCGGCGGGCTTCTGCTGTGGGTCGGCACATTCCGCAAACGGGAGCTGGGGCGTCCGGTTGGCATTCTCATGCTCGCGGCTTACGTGGCTTATTTTGTCCATCTGGCGTTCTGATTGCCGCACAGCGCATCCCGCGCTGCCGAAAAAACACATACAAGATATGACCGCTTTTTCAAACGCCGCAGATGGCTTGAAAGAGCGGTTTTTTTCACATTATGCGGGTATTGCCGCCTGCCTGTTCGAGCGAGGATGCCCAGAGCCGCTTTCCCCGCTTGACAGAGAGGAAAAAACATGATACGCTGTGGAATGAAAACACATTAAACCGGTAGGAATAATTTAATACAACCGGCAGAGCAGGAGAACATTGCTATGATTCGAACGATTCAGGATGAAATTCTTCGATTGAAGAAGGAAAAGGATGTCTGTATTCTGGCCCACAGCTATCAGGCGAGAGAAATTGCAGAAATCGCGGACTTTGTCGGCGATTCGTATCAGCTGAGTGTTCAGGCGACGACAGCGCCCCAGAAGACTGTCATTCTATGCGGCGTGCGCTTTATGGCGGAAACGGTAAAGATTCTTTCGCCGGAGAAGACCGTGTATCTGGCGAATCCGATTGCGGGCTGTCCGATGGCGGAGCAGATGGACCGCGATCTGATTTCGATGTGGAAGCGGGCCAATCCGGACTATACTGTGGTGGCATACATCAACACGACGGCAGAGCTCAAGACAATATGTGATGTATGCGTCACGTCATCCTCCGCGGTCAAGATTGTGAAAAAGCTGGACAGCAGCAAAATTGTCTTCATTCCGGACTGCAATCTGGGACAATACGTCGCAGAACAGGTGCCGGAAAAGGAGATTCAACTGCTGCAGGGCGGCTGTCCGATCCATGCGGCGGTTACGGCAAAGGATGTGGAACGGGCAAGAGCCGCGCATCCGCACGCACTGCTGCTTGTACATCCGGAATGTGTACCGGCAGTTGTCCGACAGGCGGATTTTGTCGGTTCGACCTCCGCGATTCTGAATTACGCAAAGCAGTCGGACGCAAAGCAGTTTATCATCGGCACAGAAATCAGCATTGCAGAGCATTTGCAGTACGATTGTCCGGACAAGGAATTTTACCCGCTGAGCAAGCAGCTCATCTGTCCGAATATGAAGGCAACTACGCTGATGGATGTCCTGCATGTGCTGCAGGGACGTGCCGGAGAGGAAATCCGGATGGAGGAAGAGACCCGTCTTGCGGCAAAACACTGCATTGACAAAATGATCCGTCTGGGATAATATCTTTGTGAATCAGTAAAACAGCTCTCCTGAACCGCGCGGGCAGTAAGTCCGGCGGAAAAGGGGAGCTGCTGCATTTTACTGCATGGTGTTGTATTCCATGCGGGCACCCGTAACGGAATAGCCCATACCGGACAGACAGCCGCGCAGCTGCTGGGGCGTCGTGCCGGTGTCATCAAAATCCACGGCAATTGTGTTGTTTCCGAGTCCGACGGAGACGGACAGCACCCCGTCGCAGGTTCGGTCAAGCTCCTGCTTGATGCGTTTCAAATCATGTTTTCCGTTGAGCGATCTGACGGAAAAATAAGCGCTGTGTTTGGCCATTGCTATCACCTCACTGTCAGTATGTCCGCACAGACACAGATTTAACCATTTGCGTACCTTGACATTTTTCGGTGCAGACCATACAATGAGTGAGAATACGACAGAAAAGGGGGAGATCGCTGTGGCCATTCCGAAAAGCACAGCACGCGGGCACAATCTGGCGCAATACTCCCGCCGAAAAAAGGCAATTTTGCTGGCGCTTCTTCTGCTGGCCGCGGCGGCAGGCTATCTGTTTGTCAGCCATGACGACGCATGGTACGGCACAACGATTGCCGTCGTGGAGACAATAGAAACAACGCATACACAGACGCAGGCAGGAACAAGCATCGGCGAAGAAAAGTACTATGTGCAGCATATTACAGCGCACATCACCAACGGTCCGCGGAAGGGACAAACGGTCAGCCTGCCCAATCAATATTCCGATTCCGGCGTGCGCGATGAGGCATATCGCCGCGGAGACAGGTTGTTTATTCAGCCGGGCAGGGACGGGACGACAGGGAAAATCATCGAGCAGAAACGCGATACCCTCGTTTATTTGCTTGCCGCTGCGCTGCTTTTCGGCATGCTCGCCATTGCGGGGATGACAGGGCTGCTCGCCGCGCTGTCGCTGCTGGTCAATATTGCGCTTCTGACCGCCGCGCTGCTGCTCTATCAGGCGGGATGGAATCTTTTTGCGCTCACAGCCGTATTGATGGTGCTGTTTACGCTGCTGTCCCTGCTGGTGGCCAATGGATGGAACCGGTGTTCCGGTCTCTCCATTGCGGTGACTTTGCTGTCGCTCGCACTGACAGCCGGTATTTTTCTGATTGTGCGTGCGGTTTCGCCGCCGCTCCAGTATCAGATGATGGAATATACCGTGGTGCCGGACGACCTGAGTGCACTGTTTTTCTGCGAAATTCTGGTGGGCGGTCTGGGCGCCGTGATGGATGTCGCGATTTCTCTGATTTCCACAGCGGACGAGCTTCTGATTCACAACCCGAATCTCCCATACCCGCAGCTGCGCGATTCTGTGCAGGCAGTCGGGGATGACATCATGGGAACGATGGTAAATGTCTTATTTTTTACCTATATCTGCGGCGGTCTGCCGGAAATACTGCTGATGCTGCGCAACAATCTGACCATGTCCTTTGTATGGGAATATGTGCTGTCATTTGAGCTGGTGCGCTTTTTAACCGGTTCCATCGGACTTGTTCTCGCGATACCGGTTTCGCAGCTTGTGCTGCGCATTTGGGTCAGCAGAAGGAGGATCGAACACGATGACTAAAATTCTCGGTATCATTCTTCTTGTACTCATGCTTGCAGTCGGGCGTGACCGCGGTTTGCAGGCATTTTTGACCATCCTGCTCAATATTGCCGTGCTGTTTGCCTCCGTGCTCGCGATGGTGTACGGCGCGAGTCCCCTTGCCGTCAGTGCAGCTGCCGGACTGCTGCTGACTGTCATTATTTTGTTTTATCAGAACGGAAACAACAGCAAAACGCGCGTCGCGTTTGCAGTCATTCTGGCTGTTCTCGTCGTGACCTTTGTTATCGGTGCACTGCTCTGCGGCGCAGGGCACGCAGGCGGCTACAGCGAGGTCAAAATCAACCTCGACGAGGGACTGTTTCTGGAGGGAAATGTTGATCTGTCTATGCTGCAGATCGAAATATCCATCATTTTGCTCGGATTGCTCGGTGCAGTCAAGGACGCGGCGGTGGCGGTCACCTCTGCCGTTTATGAGGTGCATCGGAACAATCCTGCCCTGATGCCGTCGCGCCTGTTTTCATCCGGCCTGAAAATCGGCAGGCAAATCCTCGCCACAACAATGAACACGCTGTTTTTCGCCTGTGTGGGTGAATCGCTGCTGCTGTTCAACATTGTGTGCTGGTGGGGGTATTCCTTTGCGTATTTCCTCAATTCCAAGGCACTGTATCAGGTGTTCCTGTTTTCCGGAATTGCCGGACTGGGTTGCATCAGTGCCATCCCGCTTGCTGCGTCCGGAATGGCGTTTGTTCTAAAGCTGCCTCATCGGTCGGGCAGAGCAGGGGAGCTGCATGAGGAGTGACGGAAAACGGCTGCAAAGTCAGGTCGGAAAAGAGGAGGAAAGCATGAGTCAGCTGACGGTGAACGGCATACCGGTCGATGTGGAATACAAAAAAATCCGTTCCATGAACATCTATGTCAAGGCGCCTGACGGGCATGTAAAAATTACCGTTCCGCTGCGAACAGGCAGTCAGGTGATTGAAGCCTTTCTTTTCCGTCACATGGACTGGATTGCCGCACAGCAGAAAAAAGTGCGGGAACGGTATCCGCAGCATACGTATCTGTCCGGCGATACCATTTTTCTGCTGGGCGCTCCCTGTGTGCTTGAGGTGAGGGAGACAGAAAAAAAGAGGTCGTGCGGCATGGAGCGGGAAGATAATCGGCTGATTTTAACCGCGCCTTTGAACAGCACGGCGGAACAGCGTGAAGCCATCCTGCGAAAATGGCAGCGGGAGCAGCTGCACGCGATTCTGTCTGGCATGATACCGGAATGGTCGTCGAAACTCGGCGTTTTGCCGCCGGAATGGCATATCAAACGGATGAAGACAAAGTGGGGCACGTGCAATCATCGGGCGAAAAGAATCTGGCTGAGTCTTGCGCTCATCGAATATCCGACCGAATGCATCTCCTATACCGTCCTGCACGAGCTGGTTCATCTGCTTGTACCGAATCACAGCGCTCGTTTCTGGGAGCTGATGACAGAATATATGCCGGACTGGAAGAAACGAAGAAAACGGCTGAATGCGGTTCAGCGATAAAGCCACGGTGCGGGATACACCGCGCCGTATTTCGGGAACAGGAAGCAAATAGTGTTTCATTTTCACCAAAAGAGGAACAGATCAGCGGTGTGATTTTGACATTCGCCGGCGGCAATGGGTCTTTTCCTTCGATATGTTTGATGCTATAATACAAAAGGAAACCGTGTATCTGCACGATATTGATATGGGCATAAGGAAGTTTTCAGATTGAACAATATGATTATCCGTCCCGCTGTGGAAGCGGACGCCGCGGAAATGCTGGCGCTGTATACGCCGTATGTTCTGCACACGACAGTAACAAGTGAATATGATCCGCCGAGCCTGGAGGAGTTTACCGGCCGCATTCGCACCTTTACGGCTAAATTGCCGTGGCTGTGCTGTGAAATAGACGGTCAGATTGTCGGCTATGGTTATGCCTCGCCGCACCGGACACGGGCTGCGTATCAGTGGTCGTGCGAGACTTCCATCTACACACGCATGGGCTATCAGCGCCGCGGCGTTGCCTCTGCACTGTACGGTGCACTGTTTGAAATTCTTTCCAGTCAGGGCTATTACAGCATTTATGTCGGCATTACCTGTCCGAATCCGCGCAGCATGGCGTTCCATCTGGCGATGGGCTTTGAGCGCATGGGGACATATCAAAACAGTATGTATAAATTCGGAAGGTGGCGCGATGTCATCTGGATGGGAAAATCGCTGCGCAGTCACGACGGCGCGCCGCGCCCTGTCACGCCGTATCCTGAGATCAAAGACAGCCGATTTCTCGCAGATGTGCTGGAGCGGGCGGCATCCCGCATCCACGCGCCGCATGCCGTGAAGGTCGTGTCGTGAGAAAACCGTTTTTTTCGCATTTTCGGGCAGGACATTTGTCCTGCGGCTGCGCTGCTGTATCAGGTCCGGGGGAAAAGAAAGTCTGACAGTGTGTACGGATGCTGCTTCATCGTTCAAAGGGGGAAAACAATGGCGGGAGAAATTCATCAGAAACACCGCGCACGCATGCGCAGGCGTTTTCTGGAGCACGGACTGGACAATTTCGCTGACCATGAGGTATTGGAGCTTTTGCTGTATTATGCAGTTCCGCGAGGCGATGTCAATCCGCTCGCGCATCGACTGATCGAGGAGTTTGGTTCGCTGGCAGGGGTGCTCGAGGCATCTCCCGTCGATATCCAGAGAGTTTCGGGCGCGGGAGAGGCAGTCGCCGCACTGCTGCATCTGCTGCCGCCGGTATTTCGGCGTTATCAGCTGTCGAAAGTAAGCGGCGCGTGTTATAATTCCTCCGAACTTTTGGGAGAAATGCTGATCGGCTATTTTGCAGATAAGCCGCATGAAACCGCGGCGGCGGTTCTGCTCGACAACAAATGCCGTCTCATCCGAATTTGTGAAATCGGACAGGGCAGCGCAAATGCTGTGCGGGTTAACGAGCGCAAGCTGCTGACAGTCGTACTGCAGCACAACGCGGCCAATGTTGTATTGGCGCACAATCATCCGCGCGGGGCGTGTCAGCCCTCTCGCGCCGATATTTTGGAGACCTCTCGTCTGCGCGAACTCCTGCGGCGCATCGACGTCATGCTCGTCGATCACATTATCGTTGCGGAGAGAAGATGGATTTCCCTCCAGTCCAGTCACTCTCTGCGTATTTAATGAGGAAAACGAACGTTTGTTCTTGCGTTCGCGTGCGATTTGCTCTATAATAGAGCGCACAGGAGGTGCTGTACATGCCGAAATTTGAGGTTGTTTCCCCGTACAAGCCGGCGGGCGATCAGCCGCAGGCGATTGAAAAGCTCGCACAGGGTGTCGCGCTCGGATTTCCGGAGCAGACGCTGTTGGGCGTCACCGGCTCAGGTAAGACGTTTACCATGGCCAATATTATTCAGGCTGTGCAGAAGCCTACGCTGGTGCTGGCACACAATAAGACGCTGGCGGCACAGCTGTGCTCAGAGCTGCGCGAATTTTTTCCGAACAACGCAGTGGAGTTTTTCGTCTCGTACTATGACTACTATCAGCCGGAAGCGTATATTGCTTCGACAGATACCTATATCGAAAAGGATTCCGCAATCAATGAAGAAATTGAGCGTTTGCGCCATTCCGCGACATCTTCGCTGTTTGAACGGGAGGATGTGATTATTGTCGCGTCTGTTTCCTGCATCTATTCGCTCGGCGACCCGATTGACTACAAAAATATGGTCATTTCTCTTCGCCCGGGCATGGAAGTGGAACGCGACGCGCTGACCAGAAAATTGATTGAGATTCAATACGAGCGCAATGATATCGCGTTTGAGCGCAATCGTTTCCGCGTGCGCGGTGATACGGTCGAAATCTGGCCGGTTTATACCGATTCCTTTGCATACCGTATTGAGTTTTTCGGGGATGAAATCGACCGCATCAGCGAAATCAATCCGCTGACCGGAGCACGCACGCGCGACGTACAGCACGCGGCGATTTATCCTGCGTCGCATTATGTTGCCTCGCGGGACAAGATGGAGACCGCGCTCAAGGAGATTGAACGCGAACTCGAGGAACGCATCAAATGGTTTGAGGAACATGACAAGCTTGTCGAGGCGCAGCGCATCGGTCAGCGCACGCGCTATGACATGGAAATGATGCAGGAAATCGGTTTTTGCAGCGGAATAGAGAACTATTCCCGCGTGATTTCCGGACGAAAGCCGGGCACAGCACCGTTTACGCTGCTCGATTATTTCCCCAAGGATTTTCTCATGATTATCGACGAGTCGCATGTCACACTGCCGCAGGTCCGCGCGATGTTTCACGGAGACTATGCGCGCAAAAAGAGCCTGATTGACAATGGCTTCCGCCTGCCGTCCGCACTCGACAACCGTCCGCTGAATTTTGACGAATTTCAGGAGCGCATTCATCAGGTTATTTATGTCAGCGCAACGCCGTCAGATTATGAAAAGAGCCGTTCCAGCCAGATTGTCGAGCAGCTCATTCGTCCGACCGGTCTGCTCGACCCGAAGGTCGAGGTGCGCCCCATTGAAGGACAGATTGACGATTTAATCGGCGAAATCAACACGCGCGCGGCACGAAAAGAGCGTGTGCTTGTCACGACCCTGACCAAGAAGATGGCAGAGGATTTGACCTCTTACCTCGAAGATGCGGGCATCCGCGTGCGGTATCTGCATCACGATGTCAAGACAATCGAACGCATGGAGCTGATTCGTGACCTGCGGCTGGGGCTGTATGACGTCCTCGTGGGCATCAATCTGCTGCGCGAGGGTCTCGATTTGCCGGAAGTCTCTCTGGTCGCCATCCTGGATGCCGATAAGGAAGGATTTCTCCGCTCGGAGACATCGCTCGTACAGACAATCGGACGCGCTGCGCGCAATGCAAACGGCGAAGTGGTGCTGTACGCCGATGCTGTCACACCGTCCATGGCCCGCGCAATGCATGAGACAGAACGCCGCCGAACGATTCAGCAGCAGTTTAACGAGGAGCACGGGATTGTTCCGAAAACCATCGTCAAACAGGTGCGCGATGTCATTGAAATTTCCGCACCTGCGACTGAGGTCGGCGCAGTTGTCAGCCGAAAGAAGCTCAACAAAACACAGCGGCTGCAGCAGATTGCAAGTCTGCGCAGGCAGATGAAGGAAGCTGCAAAAATGCTTGAATTTGAGCTTGCAGCCGAGCTGCGCGACCGCATTCGTGAACTGGAGCAGGAATAAATGCCGGATACGGTGTGTTCCGACTGGTGAATGAAATACAAACAAAACGGTCCCACAACGGTATTGTTCGTTTAACGGCATGCCGCTGCGGGACTTTTTTGTCTTGATTTGAGGATCCTTCCCGATGCGGAATCATAACGCTGAACAAGCGCACGCAGGTTGTGCTGCGGCAGCTTCATGCAAAGGCAATCCGGCTTTGGTCAGGCGTATGGAACCATGGACTTGCGGGGAAGATGGTATCAAAGGAAGGAACAGATACCGAAACAGCTGGGAAAGGAGTCGGTTATGAGACAGGTTGAAATTGCGATTGTCGGAGGCGGTGCCGCAGGCCTGACCGCTGCAATCTATGCTGCACGGGAAAAACGGAGCTCTGCTGTCATCGACGATTATCCGGGCGGACAGATTCTGTGGGCGGAAAAAGTGGACAATTATCCGGGCATCCCCGGTATTTCCGGCGAGGAGCTTGCGCAGGCCTTTCGCCGGCACGCGGAAGATCAGGGAGCCGTGTGGATTGAAAGCACGATCGATCGCATTGCCAAACAGGCGGATGGCAGCTTTCTGCTGAGCCTGCATGACGGAACAGAAAACGATCAGCTTCAGGCGCAGAGTGTGATTTATGCTGCGGGCTGTAAGCACCGCTTGCTTGGCATTGAGGGAGAGACACGCCTGACCGGCCACGGTGTGTCTTATTGTGCGTCCTGTGATGCGGCATTTTATCCGGGGAAAACAGTGGCTGTGATTGGCGGCGGCAATACGGCTCTGGGCGATGCGCTGATTTTATCACGCATTGCAAAGACGGTGTATGTGATTCACCGCAGAGATGCCTTCCGGGCTTCTGCGGAGTTGGTTGACGCGGCAAAGCGGG
>DJXF01000076.1 GCA_002449635.1 Clostridiales bacterium UBA7011
AGCGCAGCGCGTATGTCTACGGAACCGACGAAAAGCAGCTGCGCGCCGAGGCGGAGGCCGCAGCCGGACTGGGCCTTCCGGCCGCATTTGTGTCCGAGCTTTCCCTGCCTGTTCCGACGGCGGGTGCGGTCCGATTCGGACATCAGGCGCAGTTCCATCCGCTGAAATTCCTCTCGGCATTGTCCGACGGTCTGGCTATTTTCGAGCACACCCCCGTCCGCACCGTGAAAGACAACCGGCTGGCAACGGATCACGGCACGGTACAGGCAGAGCACATCATCTTTGCCTGTCATTATCCGTTTGTCAATTTCCCCGGCATGTATTTTGCGAGAATGCATCAGGAGCGATCGTATGTGCTGGCATTGAAGCACGCCATGCAGGTCGACGGCATGTTTGTCGGCGCGGAAGCAGGCGGCTATTCCTTCCGAAATTACGGCGACCTTCTTTTGCTCGGCGGAATGAATCACCGCACGGGAGAAAACGCTGCGGGCGGCCGCTATGCCCGTCTGCGGCAAAAGGCAAACGCGTGGTTTCCGCACTGCGAGGAGGTGGCCTGCTGGTCTGCGCAGGACTGCATGCCGCTGGACAGCGTTCCGTATATCGGGCAGTATGCCTCCCGGCAGCCCAACTGGTATGTGGCAACCGGATTTCAGAAATGGGGCATGACATCCTCCATGGTGTCTGCCATGCTGCTGCGGGACCAGATCGACGGAAAGGAAAATCCATACGCTTCGGCGTTTGATCCCCGGCGGTTTGACACGGCAGCTCTTCCAAGCTTGGCAAACGAGGGCGGGCATGCTGCGAAAGGACTGTTCAAGCGGTTTTTCCAGATTCCGGCAGAACAGGCCGCCCGCATTCCCGCCGGACATGGCGGCGTCGTCCAGCGGGACGGAAAAAAGCTCGGCGTGTACAAGGATGAGCAGGGAACGCTTTATCCTGTGGATATCCGCTGTCCGCATCTGGGGTGTCAGCTGGAATGGAATCCGGATGAAAAAAGCTGGGATTGTCCCTGTCACGGCTCGCGGTTTGACAAATTCGGACATCTGATTTCCGGCCCTGCGCAGCAATCGCTGTGCGAAATCCCGCAGGATACTTCGAAGTGACCGCCATTCACCGGAGGCAGATGGTATGAAAAACTATTTTTGCGGCTGGTATTTCAAATGTCAGTCGGACGCGCAAACCCTAGCGGTCATTCCCGCGGTTCACACGGCGAACGGCGTGCGGTCCGGCTGCGTTCAGATTATCAGCGACAGGGATAACTGGAATGTTCCCCTGTCCGGTCAGCGGCTGCACATGCGGCGGGATGTGCCGTGTGCTGTACTGGGGGACAGCCGGTTCCGGAAAGACGGCTTTGTGCTCAGCCTGCACACACCGTCCGTTTCCGCCGTCGGCTCGGTTCGATTTGAGGCGCTCTCCCCGATCCGCTATGACATCATGGGGCCGTTTCGCTGTGTTCCGTTTCTGGAGTGCAGGCACAGCGTTTTCAGCATGCGTCATCGGGTCACCGGCCGGCTGCGCATCAACGAGACAGACTATATCTTTTCAAATGATGCGGGATATATCGAAGGCGATCGCGGCCGCTCGTTCCCCAAACGATATGTGTGGACACAGTGCTGCTTTGCCGGCGGGTCGCTGATGCTCTCTGCCGCGGACATTCCGCTCGGACCCGTTTCTTTCACGGGAATCATCTGTGTGGTTCTGCTTCGAGGCAGGGAATACCGCCTTGCCACCTATCTGGGCGCAAAGGTCGTCCGCATCGGCGGCGGCGCCATAACCATTCGTCAGGGCGATTTCACGCTGACCGCTGCGCTGCTCGACAAAACTGCCCGCCCGCTTCAGGCCCCGGTCAACGGCGCAATGGTACGGCTTGTGCGGGAAAATGCCGCCTGCCGCGCCCGCTATCTGTTTACAAAAGGCAAAGAGACGCTCCTGTCGCTTGAAACAGCCAACGCCTCTTTTGAATATGAATTGGAATGAGCTCCCGCTCTGCTGTGCAGTTTCCTTTCAACCGCAGAATTTTTCAATCCGGACAGGAAAAAAGCGGCGTCCCGCCGGAAAGCTCCGAACGAAACGCCGCTTTGATCTTTTGTGAAACGGAAACCCTTACTGTAAATGAACGGTGTTGATGTCGACCAGTTCACACGATTCAATGCGCGTGTCGCCCTCCAGGCAGCGCAGCAGCGAGTTGGCCGTGTCAATCGCGGTCAGGCACGGGATGGCATGTTCCACGGTCGAACGGCGGATGCGAACCGAGCCAAGCTCCGGATGGCGGCCCTTGACCGAGGTGGCAATGACATAATCAATGTCGCCCGATTCGATCAGGTCGATCATATTCGGGGACGGCTCATCGACGTTGCGCACCGCATTGGTCGCGACCATGTGACGGTTGAGGACGTTTGCCGTGCCGCTGGTGGCGTACAGCTCAAAGCCCAGCTCCGCAAAGCGCTCCGCGATGGTTACGACCTCCTGCTTGTCCTCATCGCGGACGGAAATCAGGACATTGCCCTTTTTCTTCATCTCATAGCCCGCGCCCATCATGCCCTTGAGCAGCGCCTCGCGGAAAGAGGTCGAAACACCCAGAACCTCACCGGTGGACTTCATTTCCGGCCCGAGCTGCGTATCCAGACCGCGCAGCTTCTGGAAGGAGAACACCGGAACCTTGACAGCATAATGCTCGCTCTCCGGATACAGACCTGTGCCGTAGCCCATGTCGCGCAGCTTCTCGCCGAACATGCAGCGCGTTGCCAGATCGACCATCGGCACACCTGTGATTTTGGAGATGTACGGAATGGTGCGCGACGAGCGCGGATTGACCTCGATGACGTAAATTTCGTCGTTGTACAGCACAAACTGAATGTTGACCAGACCGAGTACCGCCAGCTCCTTCGCGAGCTTCTTCGTGTAGTCAATGATCGTCTGCTTGTGCTTTTCCTCCACCGTGATGGGCGGATAGACGGAAATCGAGTCGCCCGAGTGAATGCCCGCGCGCTCCATGTGCTCCATGATGCCCGGAATCAGAATGTCCTCTCCGTCGCAGATGGCATCGACTTCAATCTCGCGGCCCATCAGATATTTGTCAACGAGCACCGGATTTTCAATCTTTGTGCGCGTGATGATCTGCATATATTCGCGGATGTCCGCCTCCTTGTAGGCGATTTCCATGCCCTGTCCGCCGAGAACATAGGACGGGCGGACGAGAACCGGATAGCCCAGACGGTCGGCGACGGCCACAGCCTCTTCCTCGGTGAATACCGTGTCGCCCTTTGCGCGCGGAATGCCGGTCTTATTGAGGATGACATCGAACTTCTCGCGGTCCTCCGCGGCGTCAATGCTCCACGCCGGCGTGCCCAGAATCGGGACACCGAGCTTTTCCAGATGCTCCGCGAGATTGATGGCGGTCTGACCGCCGAACTGAACAATCGCGGCATCCGGCTTTTCGGCGTTGACAACGCCGGTCACATCCTCCGGTGTCAGCGGCTCAAAATACAGGCGGTCCGCCGTGTCGAAGTCGGTGGAAACGGT
>DJXF01000002.1:0-4229 GCA_002449635.1 Clostridiales bacterium UBA7011
ACGACCCGATGGTATTTGCCATGGCAAATCCGGTTCCGGAAATCCTGCCGGATGAGGCCAAGCGCGGCGGCGCGGCTGTTGTCGGCACGGGCCGTTCGGATTATCCCAATCAGATCAACAATGTCCTCGCGTTCCCGGGCGTGTTCCGCGGCGCACTGGATGTCCGCGCATCGGATATCAATGAGGAGATGAAAATTGCGGCGGCGTATGCCATTGCCAATCTGGTTTCCGACGAGGAGCTGTCCGCCGACTACATCATGCCCAAGGCGTTTGACCCGCGCGTCAAGGATGCGGTTGCATCCGCCGTTGCCGAGGCGGCGCGCAGGTCGGGTGTGGCGAGAATCTGAGCATCTGAAAAAAGACGGAGGGAAATGGATATGTTTCGAACCATGCGGCGCGGGCGGCAGCAGCTGACAGACGAGGAGAGCATCGCGGTGCTCAGACGCGGGACATCCGGCGTGCTTGCGGCTGCCGGTGACGACGGCTATCCGTATGCCGTTCCGCTCAGCTATGTCTATCACGACGGCGCGCTGTTTTTCCACTGCGCAAGAACCGGACATAAGCTGGACGCCATCCGGCGGTGTGAAAAGGTCTCCTTTTGTGTGATCGATCAGGATACGGTCGTGCCCGAGCGCTATACGACCTATTTCCGCAGCGTGATTGCGTTCGGCAGAGCGCACATTCTGGAGGACGCGGCGGAAAAACGCGCGGCAATCGAGCTGCTGGCGGAGAAGTATTCCCCGGAATTTGAGGCGGGCAGAAAACAGGAAATCGACAGTTTGTTTGACAGAATGTGTGTGGTTCGGATCACCATCGACCACATGACCGGAAAACAGGCGATTGAGCTGGCAAAGCGGGCTGCCGCGGCAGACCCGCAGCAATAACACAATCGAATCTGCGGCTGTCCGGCGCGTGCCGGGCGGCCGCTTTTTGTTTCCGCTCTGTTCCTTGCGTTCCAATGTGTAACATGATATACTGAATACATCAACAGAGATACGGAGGTGGAGCACATGAAAAAACTGCTGCTTGCGCTCATCGCGCTGATTTGTCTGATTGCCGCGGCTGTGGCCGTTCTGATGGCGCAGCCGGGCGGAAGGGCGGAACGGGAGGCGACCGTTGCCAAGCCGGTGATCTATCTGTATCCGGAGCACGAGACGCAGGTGCGGGTCAGCCTGCACTATGACGGCGTGCTCACCTGTACCTATCCCGCCTGCAAAGAGGACGGCTGGCAGGTCACCGCACAGCCGGACGGAACGCTGACAGACGCGGACGGGAAAACGTATTCCTATCTGTTCTGGGAGGGAAATGCGGACACCGCATACGACATGAGCCGCGGCTTTGTCGTCAGGGGAGCGGATACCGCCGCATTTTTGCAGACAGCCCTGGGACAGCTCGGTCTGACCCCGCGCGAATACAATGAATTCATCGTGTACTGGCTGCCGAAAATGCAGGACAATCCCTACAACCTGATTGCCTTTCAGGGGGATGCGTACACCGCCCATGCGCAGCTGGACATCACGCCGAAGCCCGACCGCGTGCTGCGCGTGTTCATGGCGTATCGTCCGCTCACGCAGCCGGTGGACATCGCGCCGCAGGAGCTGAAACCCTTTGCGCGCGGCGGCTTTACCGTCGTCGAATGGGGCGGCGCGGAGGTTTCCTGAAGCGGCCGGGAAACCGCGGCGCCCGCGCAGTCATCGGAAGAAAACAGGAGGGAGACCGGATGGTCTCCCTCTTTGCCGTGGGGTCACAGCAGCGGCGCGAACAGCGACAGAATGGACGCGCACACCGACTTGATCCACGAATAGGACGCGAGCCAGTGCAGATCAATTTCGCGCGACTGCGCCATGATATTCCCGATATCCGCGCACACCTCGCTGACAATCGAGCCGCCGTAAAACACCGTGCCGCACTCGAAATGCAGATAAAAGCTGCGGAAATCCATGTTGATTGTGCCGACGACGGCGATGTTTTCGTCGGCGGTGAGCATTTTCGCGTGCAGAAAGCCGGGCGTATATTCAAAGATGCGCACGCCGGCCGCGACGAGCTGTGCATAATAGGAGCGCGTCATCAGATAGACAAGCCGCTTGTCGGGTATGCCCGGCGTGATGATGCGGACATCCACGCCCGACTGCGCCGCGGCGCACAGCGCGGAAATCATCCCGCTGTCCAGCGTGAGATACGGGCTTGTGATATACACGCTCTTTGACGCGCTGCTGATGATGTTGAGAAAGACGGTTTCGCTGACGTTGTCATTGTCGAGCGGGGAATCCGCAAACGCCTGCACACAGCCGTCGCCGGGCGCGCGGACGGTGGGCAGATAATCGGTCAGGTCTTCGGTCGGCTGACCGGTCGCAAAATCCCACAGCTGAAGAAACAGCGCGGTCAGATTCGCTGTGCCGCTGCCCGTCAGCCTGACGGCGGTATCCTTCCAGTGCCCGAAGCGCTCTCTGCGGTTGATATATTCATCCGCGAGATTGATGCCGCCGGTGTAGCCGATGTTGCCGTCAATCACACAGATTTTCCGGTGGTCGCGGTAATTGAAATAGGTGTTGAGCGTCGGGAGAAACCGGTTGAAGCGCACCGCGCGGATGCCCATTTTTTCCAGCCGCCTGTCATAGCGGCGGGGCAGGGTGGAAATGCAGCCGACATCGTCGTACATCACGCGGACATCCACGCCTTCCGCCGCCTTCCGGCACAGCACCTCCAGCACAGCATCCCACATCTCGCCGCGGTCGATGATAAAATATTCGAGAAAGATAAACCGCTCCGCGCGGCTGAGGTCGGCCAGCAGCGACGCGAAGAACGCTTCGCCGAGCGGGAAATAATCCGCGGCCGTCCCGTCCCATGCGGGCATTTTCGCAATGCGGTACAGATATTGACAGGTGCGCCTGTGCTGCGGCGCCGCCTCGCACACCGCCTGTGTCGCGGACGGAAGGGCGGCTTCCAGGCGCGCGACATCAATCGGGCGAATGCGGATGAGCCGCGCGCGGTTGAACGGCGTGTTGCCCCACAGCAGGTAAAACAGCGAGCCGATGGGCGCAAGCGCCATGATGATGATAATCCATGCGATTTTATAGGACGGGTCGTCCGGCTTGCGCACGAGCCAGATAATCACCAGCATACTGACAACGCGGAGAACATCATAGGCGTGCTTCACATTGCCCTGCAGGGCGACGAGCGCGTACAGCACAAACGCGAACTGAACCAGAATCAGTATGGCGCTGATGGTCAGGCGGCTGAACAGAAAGCCGAACAGCGAGCGCTTGACCCTGCGCGGTGCGTTTTGGGGAAACTGGGGTTTTTTCATGCGGAGCCCTCCGAAAAAAAGCGGTCTGCCTGCCGCGGGGGGCACAGACCGGGTCTGTCCTTATGATATCCACTTTGACAGGGAAAGTCAACGATACCGGCCGTCCGCCGGCATTTTCTGCGCGCCCTGCGCGGACAAATGTGCGCCTGACAGGGCGTTTTGAATTGCGGAAAAACAATTCCTGCAAAATGGAAACGGAAATCCGGCGGCGCCGCCGACACCGAATTGACACGAAACCGACAAAAAACAGACAGAAACACGCGAAAACAGGGGCGGTCCGGCTTGCAGGATATTTTGCAAAAGCGGCTGATTTGGAATGAATCGCTGCAAAAACCGCGGATTTTTGGGCGAAAAATGAGATTTTTTCAAAAAAGCCGGAAAATGCGCGAAAAAACAGCAGACAAATTTTTGAAATTTTATGGAATACAGAAAAAATTTTGAATTTTTGCAATTTTTATATTTTCAAATTGCCATTGTTGTGGTATTCTTTTAGTGGAGTTACAAACCACCCTGTTACATGGAGGAAAAAGCAATATGGCAATCACCAACAGCTATTTGAAGAGCGTCTATGAAACCGTTGAAAAGCGCAATGCCAATGAGCCGGAGTTCCAGCAGGCCGTTTATGAGGTTCTGGAATCCCTCCAGCCGGTCGCAGAGCGCCGTCCGGATCTGGTCGAGGCAGGCGTATTCGAGCGCATCGTAGAGCCGGAGCGCGGCATTCAGTTCCGCGTCGCATGGGTTGACGACAACGGCAAGGTTCAGGTCAACCGCGGCTATCGCTATCAGTTTAATTCCGCAATCGGACCGTACAAGGGCGGCATCCGCCTGCATCCGTCCGTCTGCGCGTCCATTATCAAGTTCCTCGGCTTTGAGCAGATCTTTAAGAACAGCCTGACCGGCCTGCCGATCGGCGGCGGCAAGG
>DJXF01000002.1:4315-5202 GCA_002449635.1 Clostridiales bacterium UBA7011
TCCGACTTCGACCCGAAGGGCAAGTCCGACGGCGAGGTCATGCGCTTCTGCCAGGCGTTCATGACAGAGCTGTGCCGCCACATCGGTGCGGATACCGACGTTCCGGCGGGTGATATCGGCACCGGCGCCCGTGAAATCGGCTACATGTTCGGTCAGTACAAGCGCATCCGCAATGAGTATGTCGGCGTTCTGACCGGCAAGGGCCTCCAGTGGGGCGGCTCGCTTGCGCGCACCCAGGCCACCGGCTACGGCCTGTGCTACCTCGTCGATGCCATGCTCAAGGATCACGGCACCTCGTTCGAGGGCAAGAAGGTCATCATTTCCGGTTCGGGCAACGTCGCGATCTACGCAACCGAGAAGGCAACCCAGCTCGGCGCTGTCGTTATCGCGCTGTCTGACTCCAACGGCTATATCGTAGATGAAAACGGCGTCGATCTGGCTGTCGTCAAGGAGATCAAGGAAGTTCGCCGCGGCCGCATCAAGGAATATGTCGAGGCGGTTCCGTCCGCGAAGTACTTCGAGGGCAAGGGCATCTGGACCGTTCCGTGCGACATCGCTCTGCCGTGCGCAACGCAGAACGAGATCAACGAGGAGGACGCAAAGGCACTCGTTGCAGGCGGCTGCAAGGTGGTCGGCGAGGGCGCAAACATGCCGTCCACCCCGGAGGCAATCGCGGTATTCCAGAACAGCGGCCTGCTGTTTGCTCCGGCAAAGGCTGCCAACGCCGGCGGCGTAGCGACCTCCGCACTCGAGATGAGCCAGAACTCGCAGCGTCTGTCCTGGACGTTCGAGGAGGTCGATTCCAAGCTGCATGACATCATGGTCAACATCTACCACAACATTTCCGCCGCTGCCAAGGAGTACGGCTGCGAAGGAAATCTGGTTGC
>DJXF01000085.1 GCA_002449635.1 Clostridiales bacterium UBA7011
TCCATCTGCATCACCCGTGAGCAGAAGGGCATCGGCCGCGGCCAGGCAACCGCGCTGATTGAGGTTGCGGCAGCACGCGACGAGTACTACGAACAGACCGGCATTTACATCCCGATTTGCTCAGACGGCGGTCTGGTTTATGACTATCATATGACACTTGCACTGGCGATGGGCGCAGATTTCCTGATGCTCGGCCGCTACTTCTCCCGCTTCGACGAGTCCCCGACCAATCGCGTGGTTATCGGCGGCTCGTACATGAAGGAGTACTGGGGCGAAGGCTCTGCCCGTGCGAGAAACTGGCAGCGGTATGATATGGGCGGCGACAAGAAGCTGTCCTTTGAGGAAGGCGTTGACTCCTATGTTCCGTACGCCGGTTCCCTCAAGGACAATGTCGGCATGACGCTGGCAAAGGTTCGCTCGACCATGTGCAACTGCGGCGCACTGAGCATTCCGGAGCTGCAGGAAAACGCAAAGATTACGCTCGTTTCCGCAACCTCCATTGTCGAGGGCGGCGCACACGATGTTGTGCTCAAGGATTCCTCCGCCAATGTGGTGAAGTAATTTTTTCCAAAAGCACCGCAGGAAACCTGATGCGGCGCGCGTTTCCTCAAGCACATACGAACAGACCGGCAGACGAAATCATGTCTGCCGGTTTTTGTGTGCACGGGGTCATTTTTTGCAACATGTCCCGCATTTTGTCCGTCTGCTTGACATTGTGAACGCATATCCGTATAATAATACAAGAGTATTTGCTACTTTACTTTGATGAATTATGGAGGGATCACATATGGCTAGAGATCCGTATAAAATTTATTTGAGCGAGGACGAAATCCCCAAGCAGTGGTATAATGTCCGCGCGGATATGAAGACCGATCACCGCCCGATTCTGAATCCCGCAACGCTTCAGCCGGTGACGGTGGAAGAGATGTCCCCGATTTTCTGCACCAAGCTGGCGGAGCAGGAGCTCAATGCGACGGATCGCTGGATTGACATTCCGGAGCCGGTGCGCGAGCGCTATCGCATGTACCGCCCGTCGCCGCTCATGCGTGCGTATTATCTGGAGCAGGTTTTGGATACGCCGGCAAAGATTTACTATAAATATGAGGGCGGCAACACCAGCGGCAGCCACAAGCTCAATTCGTCCATTGCGCAGGCATATTATGCCAAGGAGCAGGGACTCAAGGGCGTTACCACGGAGACCGGCGCGGGTCAGTGGGGTACTGCGCTCTCTATGGCGTGCCGGTATTTTGATCTGGACTGCAAGGTCTTCATGGTCAAGTGCTCCTTTGAACAGAAGCCGTACCGCAAGGAGGTCATTCAGACCTATGATGCGGATATCATCGCTTCTCCGTCGGAAACGACAGAGATTGGCCGCAAGATTCTGCAGAAGTTCCCGGGCAACACCGGTTCGCTCGGCACCGCGATTTCTGAGGCGGTTGAATATGCAACCACGCATGAGGGATATCGCTATGTGCTCGGCAGCGTGCTCAATCAGGTGCTGCTGCATCAGAGCGTGATCGGCCTGGAGACAAAGGCGGCACTGGAAAAGATTGACGCGTATCCGGATATCGTCATCGGCTGTGCCGGCGGCGGCTCCAACCTCGGCGGCATTATGGCGCCGTTCATGGGTGACAAGCTGACCGGCAAGGCAAATCCGCACTTTATTGCCGTCGAGCCGGCTTCTTGCCCGACGCTCACACGCGGCAGATTTGCCTATGATTTCTGTGACACCGGCATGGTCACGCCGCTTGCGAAGATGTATACGCTCGGCTGCGGATTTATTCCGTCGCCCAACCATGCGGGCGGCCTGCGCTATCACGGCATGAGCCCGGTGCTCTCGCAGCTGTATCATGACGGCTATCTGAATGAAGCGCGCGCAGTGGAGCAGACTGCTGTTTTTGAGGCGGCAGAGATGTTCGCGAAGGTGGAAGGCATTCTGCCGGCACCGGAGTCCGCACATGCGATTCGCGTTGCGATTGATGAGGCGGTGCGCTGCCGTGAGGCCGGTGAGTCCAAGACCATTCTGTTCAACCTGACCGGCACCGGATATTTTGACATGGCGGCATATAAGGCATTCAACGAAAAGACCATGAGTGATTCCATTCCGACCGATGAGGATCTGGCGCGCGGCTTTGCTACAATTCCGAAGCTGCCGGGCATCCAGGAGTAATTTTGTCAAAAAGTTTGTAAATTCTTGAAATATACGCGCGAATGTCCTGTTTTCCTGCATGGAAAGCAGGACATTTTGTTATTGCAATTTACATAGTGCGGTGCTATGATAAGCATAGAAAGGGGCGTGTCTATGATGTTTGAACAGCAGATTGCGGAATATCTCACGCCGCACTGCAGCGATACCGAACTGGTACACGAAATGGCAGTGCGCACACAGAAAAAGGTTACCCGCCGTCCGAACGCGCCCGACCCCACTGTGGCAGCCGCGGCGCTGCACCTGTGCGCATGGGTGGATGATACCGCGCGTGAACACTATGCGGGCCTGCTGGCGTGTGCGATGGATGCACGCCGCCGTGAGTTCATTCATCCCGCTTTCCTGCCGATGATCGGGCAGATGGACAGTCTGGATTGGGAATTTTTGTCCCGGCTGGCTGCGTGCGTCACCATGCCGGTAGTGGACTGCTATCTGTGCAAAACCAAACGGGAAGGCGGTTTTCTCGGCCGGCAGGTTGAGATCAAGTCCAGTGCGATCAAAATTCTGTCCCGCATGACCGACTTTCTGCCTGACGACGGAGATTATGCCCGCGTACAGGCTGCAATGGACAATTTGCTTCGATTGCAGATCATTGAGGTGCATATGCGCTCCGGCAGGGAAGGGCTGGCAGATATCCGAAGCGATAATGCCTATGAGGAGATTTATCTGCGTTATGAGCACGTCATCGGACAGGCTGTCGGGGAATTCCGCGGGCGGTTTCCCAAGTATCACGGCGGACAGCTTCGCTTCCGCACCGGAAATCTGATGCTCACACCCTTTGGCGGACGGTTTACACGCGTTTGCCTGCCATAAGGGATTG
>DJXF01000058.1:0-27705 GCA_002449635.1 Clostridiales bacterium UBA7011
TCTTTTTTCAATTCTTAAACATTTACTGTTTTATGACGCCCCGCCATTCGGTCGGGAGCTTTTTTCTGTCTCGATTGAAAGCGAAATTGCGTCAACCGAATTTGATTTCCCAGTTTACAATCTGCCGTGTTTGCGGTACAATAGAGCAAGCAACAACAGGAGGCAGGAATTTATGACGATTCGTGAACTGGCCGATGACATCATGCAGGGCGGACAGGTCAGCCGCGCGCAGGCGCTTGCTCTCGCCGAAGCGCCGTTGGACGAGCTGTGCGGTGCAGCGGATGAAATCCGCAGGCACTTTTGCGGCAACAGCTTTGATATCTGCACGATCATCAACGCAAAGAGCGGAAAATGCTCGGAAAACTGCAAATTCTGTGCACAATCCGCGCACTATCACACAGGTGCAGAGGAATACGGCATGCTGGATGCCCGAACCATCGTCACGCAGGCGAAGCACAATGCCTCGCGCGGTGTTCTTCGCTATTCGCTCGTCACCTCCGGCCGCCGTTTGAACGCAGAGGAAATCGAGCAGGAATGTGAGGCAATCCGCGCCGTATGCAGTCAGTCTGATATTTCCGTCTGTATTTCCAACGGTCTGCTTGACGAAGCATCCTATCGAAAGCTGCACGAGGCGGGCGCGTCGCGCGTACACAACAACTTAGAGACCTCCCGCCGCAATTTTCCCTTTGTCTGCACGACACACACCTATGACGAAAAATGTGCGGCAATCCGTGCGGCGCAGGCCGCCGGTCTGAGCGTCTGCTCCGGCGGAATTTTCGGTATGGGCGAAGCGATGGAGGATCGCATTGACATGGCGCTGGAGCTGCGTGCGCTCGATGTGCACTCGGTGCCGATCAATATGCTCAATCCGATTCCCGGCACACCGTATGCCGATCTTCCGAAGCTGACAAATGACGACATGCGCCGCATTGTCGCGCTCTATCGTTTCCTTCTGCCGGATGCCTCCATTCGTCTGGCGGGCGGACGCGGTTTGCTGCCCGACAAGGGACGCGCCTGCTTCTGCTCGGGTGCAAATGCCGCGATTTCCGGAGATATGCTCACGACCTCCGGCATTACGGTCGAGACAGACATGGCAATGCTGCGCGAGCTGGGCTATGTGCCCCGGCGGTGTCACTGAGATGCGCGGCCGGATTCGCAGGGCGGAGCTGCGCGATCTCCCTGCCCTCTCAGGAATCTACAACGATGCCATTCGGCGCACAACGGCGACTTTCGACCTGTACGAAAAAGATGCCGACGACCGGCTTGCGTGGTTCCGCGCCCATCAGGGCCGCTATCTGCTCGTCGTTTACGAGGCGCAGGACGGTCAGATCTGCGGCTACGCCTCTCTGTCGCGCTATCGAGACCGTCCCGCCTTTGACACCACGGTTGAAAATTCCGTCTATCTGCGCGACGGCTGCCGCGGACGCGGAATCGGCACCGAACTGCTGCGCACCCTGCTTGAGTTTGCCGCAAAGCAGCCGGATATCGAGACGATTGTCGCACTCATTACCAGTGAAAACGCCGCCAGCATTCATCTGCATGAGCGCGCCGGATTTGTGTACTGCGGTCAGCTTCGCAATGCGGGCGTCAAGTTCGGCAGACGCCTGCACCTGAATATTTACGAATACACTCTTGTTTGACCAATACCCCTGTTTCACGGCGCAATGTACGGCCGAAAAACGGGGGTATTTCTGCATTTTTTCCGATCTGCAAAATCAGAAGTCATGTTTTCTTTGCTTCGTCTGTGCGGCAGCGGATTTTTTCTCGCGCGCCCGCACACTGTTTTTGAGCAGCGTGTACACCACCGCCATGGACGGCACGCCGAACAGCATGCCGACCACTCCGCCCAGCTTGCCGCCCACAGTGATGGCAAGCAGCACCCAAATGCCCGGCAGTCCCAGTCTGCCTCCGACGACGCGCGGATAAATGACGTTGTTTTCCACCTGCTGCAGGATGATGAAAAAAATCAGAAAAATCCCCGCTCGAACGGGCGAAACCATCGTGAGCAGAATCACCGCAATGACACCGCCGATATAGGCGCCGAGAATCGGAATCAACGCGGTCAGTGCGACCACAATGCTGATTACGCCGGCATATTCCAGCCGCAAAAGCAGCATGCCCGCAAAGCAGAGACTTCCCAAAATGACGGCTTCTGTGCTCTGTCCGATCACATAACCGCGAAATGACCGCACAATCACCTGCAGAACCTCGCGCAGACCGCCATAGGTCCCGGCAGGCAGCCATGCGCGCAGCAACCGGCTGCTCTGTGACAGCAGCCGGTTTTTCCCGGCGATCAGATAGACGGAAAAGGCAGCCGCGAGCAGAAAATTGGCAAGCGCCCGCAGCATAGTTCCTGTGGCAGAGGCAACGCCGCCTGCCAGCAATCCAACCGCATCATCCAACTGACTCGCCTCCCGGCTGAGCAGCTGTGCCAGACCGCTCAAATCTGCGGACTGCACGTGCAGCCGGCGGCTCAGCTCATCCAGCCATGTCTGCAAATCGCGCAGATACCGCTCCAGATTGCCGGTAAACAGACGAATGCCGTCCGCCAGCTGCGGAAGCACCACGCGGATGACCGCCGCGGCAGCTGCGATCACCAGCAGATACGTCAGAACAATCGCGAGCACATGTGCGCTTGCTTCGCGCATGCGCAGCCTTTTTTTCAGCAGCCGCCGGAGCAGATCATACGGCTGACTGAGTACAAACGCAAGCACAATGCCCAGCAGAAACGGGCGGAACAGCTCGGCGAGACCGGCGAGACCGTGCACAATTTCCCTGCTGTGTACCAGCAGCAGCGCAATGCCGGCTGCGTACAGAAGCAAAAGCAGCCCCCTTCTCGTACCCATTCGATCCATTCTCTCACATCCATGTACAATATAGGTTTCCTTATATTGTCTGCACATTTTTGCGGAAATAGACATAAAAAATTCAGAAAACCGCGCTGCGGGGCTGTACCTTCAGCCGTTTGACGCAATGGATGACGATTTGTCCTTACAAATCGGTCCGCGGATACAGCACATGTCGTGCGATTTCCGCCATCACGGCATGTCCGCGCGCATTCGGATGGACGCCATCGGAAAAGTAGCGGCAATAGCCGTCCGGTGTGAAGCGCGGAAACTGCTGTGCAAAATCCAGGCAGATGCATCCGTTCTGCGCCGCATATTCCCGTATCCACTGTGCCAGCTGCTCCAGTTTGTCCGGCAGGCCGCGCAGCCCCGGCAGATACGCCGCCCAATCGTTGCCCAGCAGTTCGTCATAATCGGGCATCACGCAAACCGCCGGAACAAGGACAATGCCGTTCATGCGCGCCCGCTCGTACATGCTGAACAGATTTTCCTCCGTCTCTGCCGGCGAACCGCCCTCACTCAGGTCGTTGATTCCTCCCATGATGACCACGCGGTCCGGCGCATGCCGCAGGACATGTGCATCAAACCTGCGGCGCATCCCCGCGGTTGTGTCCCCGCTGATGCCCCGATTGATCCAGTGCCCGGGCATCGCATCCACCCAGCACTCTCCCTGCGCAACGCCGTATCCTTCGGTGATGCTGTCACCCAGAAATACGGTTGTTTTTCTGCTCCAGTCCATCTTTTTCTCTCCCTTCTCCTCCGTCTGCCTTTTCGCTTTTGGGGGATAAGCAGCGTCCGGGGAACGGAAGATTGCATGAAACAATTCTCCCCAAAACGCTCGCACTGAAAGCCCCGATTTTTGTAATATTTGAGATTTTTTTGCGCAAAATGCACAAATGTGCAGCATTAAGTTTGGTTATGTTAAAATGGAAACTTTTCTTGCCTTTCGATTTGGAAAATGTTACAATCTATAAAAGAAAATATGCTGTTCCTCCAGAGGGAAAGGAAATGCTCTCCCCATATGTTTTCCTCCTCTGCACTGCCGTAAAGTCTCACATTTTTAAGAATCGAGGTGACAGATATGCTGCAATTAAAAAAACCACTTTCCCCGGCTGAATCTGAGCTTCTCCTTCAGTGTCTTGCCGACATGGAAGCCAGCATCGCCGGCAGATCTGCCGACGGCGGCCTGCTGAAACGCAGCGCGGTTGCGTCTGCCAGACAAAAGCTTTCCTCCCAAGTCGTTGATTGTTTTTATCGCGAGGAACTGGCCAACATGGTTTTCGCATTGGATTCTCTCTCCAGAAAATGCAGTGCACAGCTTACAGAAACCCTTTCCGCAGACGAAGCGGTCTGTATAGGACAAACGCTCCGCGCAGCCGCCGTCACGCGAGCGAAGCTTCGCTCCACGATTTCACACACGAAATAAGCAAGACCCGATTTTTCCCGGGAACGTTACCGTTCCCTTGCCCCCCTTTCTCTGCGCGGCACCCCTCCCGCGCAAAAGCGCATCTGTCCATCCGGCAGATGCGCTTCCTTTTTATATGCTCTTTGCGATGGCGGTAATCGACCGGTGCACGAGTGTTTCAAATCGCGGAGCGGCCATGTCGGCATTCTGCTGTACTTCCTCATGCAGCAGCGGACCGCCCGACATGCCGGCTGCCATGTTGGATACGCAGGAAATGCCGCAAATCCGCATCCCCATATGCCGTGCGGCAATGACCTCGCAGGCCGTGCTCATGCCGACCGCATCCGCGCCGAGCGCGCGCGCCATGCGGATTTCCGCCGGTGTCTCAAACTGCGGGCCGGGAAGCTGCAGATAAACACCTTCCTGCAGCGGAATGTCCTCTTTTCGCGCCGTACTGCGAATGATTGTGCGCAGTTCGGGATCATAGGCGTCTGTCATATCCGGAAAACGCGTTCCCAGCTCATCCATATTCTCACCGCGCAGCGGCGACGGGACAAACGACGAAATATGGTCGGAAATCAGCATCAAATCGCCTGCATGGAACGTCTCACAGATACCGCCCGATGCGTTGGTCACAAATAAAACCTCCGCGCCCATCAGCCGCATCAGCCGAATGGGAAGCACAACATCCGCAATGTCGTAGCCCTCATAATAATGCACGCGCCCCTGCATAATCACAACCGGAACCGCATCGACATAGCCGAATACATACCGTCCCTTGTGCCCCTGTACGGTCGAAACCGGAAAATCGGAAATGTCATGATAGTCCACGGTCTGCACAATGCGGATGCGCTCCGCGAAATTCCCGAGACCGGTGCCGAGCACCAATGCCAGCTGCGGTTTGAAATCGGTCAGTGCGCGCAGACTGTCAAAACATTTCATCAGCTTTTCATACGTTGGATTCATGCTGTCACTTCCCTTCTATGGTTACAGTATACCACGTTTTGTGCGAATCAGACAATATGATTTCCTGTTCCGCCCATGCGGGTTCATCGGGGACTTGCCAAACGTTCCTCCAGCCGTTACAATGAAGCATGGCAAATTACTCCCGTTCCAATGCGAAAGGACATCTATGAATATTGCAAAAACACTTGCGCAGGAGTGGAATCTGCGCACTGACCATGTACAAAATGTCATCCAGCTGCTCGACGAGGGCAACACCGTACCGTTTATCGCGCGTTACCGCAAGGAAATGCACGGAACGATGGATGACCAGACGATACGCCAGCTGGCCGAGCGGCTCACCTATCTGCGCGGGCTGGAGACAAGAAAAGGCGAGGTGCTTCACACGATTGAGGAGCAGGGCAGGCTGACCGATGCACTGCGCGCGGCGGTGGAGGGCGCGCAGACGCTCACCGAGGTCGAGGACCTCTATCTTCCGTTTCGTCCCAAGCGGCGCACCCGCGCCTCCATCGCGAGGGAAAAGGGTCTGGAGCCGCTGGCGCAGGCACTGCGCGCGGGTCGGACGGACATGCCTGCCGCTCAGCTCGCCGAAGCCTATGTGAACGCACCGTCGGGTGCGGAGACCGCCGAAGACGCTTTGCAGGGCGCGATGGATATTCTGGCAGAGGATGTTTCTGTCAGCGCGGCGCTGCGCGGTCATCTGCGCGCTTTGCTTCGCACCACCGGTGAGCTGACCGCATCCGGCAAGGACGCGCAGGACACCGTATACGCCCAGTACGCCGATTTCCGCAGCGATGTGCGCCGCCTGCAAAGCCATCAGATTCTCGCGCTCAACCGCGGAGAGCGCGAAAAAGTGCTCAAAATTGAACTGCTCTGCGACGAAGACGCGGCTGTACAGCTGATTGCGCGCGCGGTTTACCGCAGACCGCACCCGTATGCAGATGAGCTGGACGGGATGTGCGCGGATGCGTGGAAACGTCTCCTGTTCCCCTCGCTCAGCCGCGAGCTGCGGCGGGAGCTGACCGACCGCGCCAATGAACAGGCCATTGCCACCTTTGCCCTCAATCTCCGCCCGCTTCTGCTCCAGCCGCCGATCAAAAATCAGGTGGTGCTCGGCTTTGACCCGGCATACCGGACGGGCTGCAAGCTGGCTGTTGTCGATCCGACGGGTGCCGTGCTCGATACCGCTGTGATTTATCCCACACCGCCGCACAAAAAGACGGCGGAAAGCATGCAGAAGCTGACCGCACTGTGCAAAAAACACGGTGTCACCTGTGTGGCGCTCGGGAACGGCACGGCAAGCCGGGAATCCGAGCAGTTCCTCACCGATTTCATCCGGGAAAGCGGTCTGCAGATCTCCTATATGGTTGTCAGTGAGGCGGGCGCGTCGGTCTATTCCGCTTCCAAGCTGGGTGCACAGGAGTTTCCCGACTTCGATGTCTCGCTGCGCTCCGCTGTATCCATTGCACGCCGTTTACAGGATCCGCTCGCCGAGCTTGTAAAAATTGATCCGAAGGCAATCGGCATCGGGCAATATCAGCACGATATGCCGCAGGCGCAGCTGTCGCAGACGCTTGACGGCGTGGTGGAGGACTGTGTCAATGCCGTCGGGGTCGATCTCAACACGGCATCTTCTTCCCTGCTCGCGCATATCTCGGGTATTTCACCGGCAATTGCAAAAAATATCACGGTTTACCGCGAGGAGAACGGCGCATTTTCTGCGCGCCGGCAGCTTTTGAAGGTGCCCAAGCTGGGACCGAAGGCGTATGAACAGTGTGCAGGCTTCCTGCGCGTTGCGGAAAGCCGGGAGGTGCTCGACAACACGGCAGTGCATCCGGAATCCTATGAGGCGGCAAAAAATCTGCTGCTGCTCTGCGGCTACACGCAGGCAGATGTGCGTGCGCATCAGCTGACCGATCTCGACCGCCGGATGCAGGCCATGGGAAAAGAGCAGCTTGCAAAACGCTGCGGCGTGGGTGTGCCGACCCTGACAGATATCGCAGCGGAGCTGCAGAAGCCGGGGCGTGACCCGCGCGATGAGCTGCCCGCACCGCTGCTGCGCAGCGCGGATGTCATGACACTCGAACAGCTCAAGCCGGGCATGGAGGTCGTGGGAACGGTGCGCAATGTCTGCGATTTCGGTGCATTTGTAGACATCGGTGTGCACGAGGACGGACTGGTGCATATTTCCCAGCTTGCGGACAAGTTTGTCCGCCATCCGTCGGAAATTGTCCGCGTCGGCGATGTTGTCAAGGCGGTTGTGCTGTCCGTTGACCCCGCGAAAAAACGCATTGGTCTGTCTATGAAGCAGGTCAAATCATAAAACCATATCGTTTCCAACCAGGGATTGACAGAAAAGTGCCGCTTCCCTCAAGCATCTTTGTTTGAGCAGGCGGCATTTCTGTTTGCGTATTTTTGTGAAACGTGATCTGAACATGCTGTATTGCAGCAGCGCTGCGAACAGACGCACCATCCGCTGCGAAATGTCAGCCTCGCAATTCGCAAACCGTCACTTTTTGTCCGCAAACGAAAAAAAGATCTGAAGCATCACGATCGCTTCAGACCTCTTTTGTGTTCTATTATGATTTTCTTGAACCTGTGCGCACCGCGCTCTCCGGATCATGCGCGGACAGGCGGTCGAAATACGAGCGTGTCTCCCGAACGATGACACCGCTCAGTGTGAGCAGCGCAATCAGATTCGGCAGCGCCATCAAACCGTTAAAAATATCCGCGATATTCCAAACCGCTTCGATGGTCATATACGGGCCGATAAACACCGCGAGAATGTACAGCCAGCGGTAAATCAGAAGCGAGCGTTTGCTGCCGCCGGACAGATATTCCAGGCAGCGCTCTCCGTAGTAATCCCAGCCGAGAATGGTCGTGAATGCGAAGAACACGAGACACAGCATGAGCACGCCCGAGGTGACCCAGCCCGGCAGGAACGGCAGACCGTTGTCAAACGCATAGCTTGTGACAAGCGGACCGTCCAGACCGACATCCCACGCGCCGGTGATGACAATGGTCAGGCCGGTCATCGTGCAGATGATGATGGTGTCAATAAAAGTTCCGGTCATGGAAACCAGACCCTGGCGAACCGGCTCGTTTGTCTGTGCAGCAGCCGCCGCGATGGGGGCGGATCCAAGTCCGGCCTCGTTGGAGAAAATGCCGCGTGCGATGCCCTTCTGCATTGCGACCGTCAGCGAGCCGACCGCGCCGCCGGTCACCGCCGCCGGGTTAAAGGCGCCCTGAATGATCTCCCCCAGCGCTCCCGGAATGCTCTTGAAATGATAGAGTAAAATACCCAGGCAAAAAACGATGTACAGCACTGCCATGAACGGAACGACAACCTGCGAAACGCTCGCAATACGCCGGATTCCGCCGAGCAGCACCAGTGCCACGCAGACCGTCAGCACAATATCTGCTGCAATTGTCGCATAGCTGTACGATGCGCCGAACATCGAAACCGTATGTACCGCACCCGGGTCAAACAGATTGCTGACCGCAGTTGCTATGGAATTGACCTGCGTAAACGTGCCGATGCCGAACAGACCGACACACATGCCGAAAAAGGCAAACAGGCAGGCGAGCCATTTCCATTGCTTGCCCATGCCGCGCTCAATGTAGTAAAACGGTCCGCCGAGGGCATGTCCGTCTTTGTCCACCGTGCGGTACAAAACCGCCAGAAGTCCTTCGGCATATTTGGTCGCCATGCCAAAGAAGGCCGCCAGCCACATCCAGAACAGTGCACCCGGTCCGCCGGTGACAATCGCGGTCGCCACGCCGGCAATATTGCCCGTGCCAATGGTGGCGGAGAGCGCGGTACACAGTGCGCCGAAGCTTGTGACCTCGCCTTCCCCGTCCGCTTCATTCTGGAACATATACCGCAGGGCACGCGGCAAATGCCGCATCTGCAGCAGTCCCAGCCGGCAGGTCAGATAGATGCCGGTTGCCATAATGAGGACAATCAGCGGAAGTCCCCAGACCCAGCCGTCGATACGTGAGATCAGCTCATTGATTTGTGAAAACATCTGAATTTCATTCCTCCATTTTTGTGAAATAAAAAAGCCGAAACAGCTGTTTCGGCTCTCGGAGAAAAGACAAAAGTATTGTACTCTGTCCTTTTGCCTGAGAGATCGGCGGAATACAGCCGCCTTACACCTTCGGCGCTCAGAGGATGTGCATTCCTCCGAGACTCTCCAGAGAAGCAAACCGCGCCGTATGCTGATCGTATCCGGCACAGTCTGACACTTACTATACCACAGTTTCCCGGTTTTGACAACACCGGATGAAAATCTCGCAAAGAAAGTGTTTTTTTCTGTTAAAACGCCCGGTATCCCCCCTCTGTTCGCGCAAAAAAGGACACGCTCCCGCGTGTCCCCTCCCATCCGTTTCAGATGATTTATAAGGTACCCTTTGTGGAAAGGACATCCGTAATGCGCGGATCTGCCATCGTCGCCATGTCAAGCGCCTTTGCGAATGCCTTGAACATCGCCTCCATAATATGGTGATTGTTCGAGCCGTGCAGCACCTTGATATGCAGATTCATCGCGCCTGCATAGGACACGGCGTAGAAAAATTCCCGCGCCATTTCCGTATCCATATCGCCGCAGCGGTCTGCCGTAAACGCGGCATCGTATACAAGATACGGCCGGCCGGAGAGATCGACAGCGCACAGCACAAGCGCTTCATCCATCGGCAGAATGCAGGAGCCGTACCGGCGAATTCCTTTTTTATCCCCGACTGCCTCGCGGATTGCGGTGCCCAGCACAATGCCGGTGTCCTCGATGGTGTGATGGCAGTCGACCTCCAAATCGCCGTCTACATGCAGCGTGACATCAAACAGACCATGGCGGGCAAAGCCGTTCATCATATGATCGAAAAAGCCGACACCGGTTGAAATCTCGGCGCTGCCGGTTCCGTCCAGATTCAAATTCATCTGAATTTTTGTCTCATTTGTATTTCTTTCTATGCTGCTGATTCGTGCCATAGGTGGTTTCCTCCCGGATTTCTGTTGGTATCATTATACCAAGCCAAACCGTTTCTTGCAACGGCTGTCATCAGCTGACCGGAAATCCGGTCATCGGGAAGCTCTGCGAACCGATCGTGATATCCAGCTCGAGCATCCCGTCGGTCAGCAGCCCGTCCGCATGAAACGGGACATTTTTTTCACGAAACCAGATCGTACCGTCAAACGCACGCAGGTCACCCTCCATATATCCGGCCGAAATAATCGTGCCGTGTCCCAATACGGCGATATGACCGGAAACGCCTGCCTCCGTCTTGCATAAATCGAGAGAACCGGGAATCAGCCCGTTTGGACTGTCAAAGAAAATATGATATCTTTCCTGTTTCAACGTACTCACTCCTTTGCCGTACTTCTCTCCGCGCCCGCTCCCTTCTGCAGATGTGACATCATCTGTTCCGCCTCAAATAGATAGAACCCGAATCTTCACAAATAAATTGCCAATATTTCCCCAAAATGCCCCCAAACTGCCCATTTAAAGAAAAAATAATTTGTTTTTTCGCTAATTCTGTATTTATCATACTTCTTTTTCCGGTGTGCGTCAACGTATCATTTGTAAATTTTTTCAAACCGTATATTTTATGGTCTGTTTTATAAATCATCTTGCCTTCTTTTGCTATCCGTTTTATAATACGATAAGAGAAAGGTGTGACAATCACTATGGCCAAAAAAGACACCCGAAACACAAAAAAGCGCATTGTAAGCGCAGCATGGGAGCTGTTTTACGAACAGGGCTACGATGAAACCACAATAGACGATATTGTAGAACGCTCCGAGACCTCAAAGGGATCGTTTTATCATTACTTTGACAGCAAGGATGCCCTGCTCTCCTCCCTGTCTTATCTGTTCGATGCAAAATATGAACAGCTGATGAGCACGATTGATCCCGAAATGGACAGCTTTGACAAGCTGATGTACCTCAATCACGAGCTGTTTTTGATGATTGAGAACAGTATTCCGATGGATTTGCTCGCCCGCATGTACTCCTCGCAGCTGGTCACCCTCGGCGAGCGGCATCTGCTCAATCAGGGGCGCACTTATTATCGCGTGCTGCGGAAAATTGTCATCGAAGGACAGCGGCGCGGCGAACTGCGCTCCGATGTCTCTGTCAACGAGATTGTCAAGGCGTACGCGATGTGTGAACGCGCGATTATTTACGACTGGTGTATCTGCAACGGGGATTACTCTCTTTATCAATACTCCGGTACAACCCTTTCTATGTTTTTAAAATCGTATCGCTGTGCGTAAATCGGCATTTTTGGAACAATTATCAGATAAAAACCCGTATTTCATTTTATACCGCCGATTTATTTGTACGAACTGTATTCTAGTATTGAGTTCATATTCTCGTTTATTCCCGCGTGTGATACAATAATCCTCGTCATAATACGAGGGCTGCACCGCATCTGTGCAATCATTTTTTTGACGAAACCGCGCTTTCAGCATGATGCAGCGCCGCCCGAAACAAAGGAGTTCTGGTAATGTCATCCACCATTTGTATCACCATCGCCATTGTCCTGTATCTGGTCATGATGCTCTACATCGGTTTTATCTGCTCCCGCAGAAACAGCAACGTCGATGATTTTTATCTCGGCGGACGCAAGCTCGGTCCGCTTGTCACCGCGATGAGCGCCGAGGCTTCCGATATGAGCAGCTGGCTGCTGATGGGACTTCCCGGCGTCGCTTATGTCACCGGCATTGCGGATCCGGCATGGACTGCAATCGGTCTTGCAATCGGCACCTATCTCAACTGGCTGATTGTTGCGCGCCGCATCCGCATTTACACACATATGACCGATTCTATCACGATTCCGGACTTTTTCTCCAATCGGTACGGCGATAAAAAGCATTTGCTTTCCTCGGTCGCCGCGGTCATCATTATTATTTTCTTCATCCCGTACACCGCCTCCGGCTTTGCAGCCTGCGGCAAGCTGTTCAATATGCTGTTCGGGCTGAACTACATCACCGCAATGCTCATCAGTGCCGCCATCATCGTCGGCTATTGTACGCTCGGCGGCTTCCTCGCCGCAAGCACGACCGATTTGATTCAGTCGATCGTTATGACCATCGCGCTGATCGTTGTCATTTTCTACGGCATTGCGAACGCCGGCGGCTGGGGCGCTGTCATGGAAAACGCACGCGCTCTCCCGGGCTACTTCAGCCTGACGCAGATTTACGACCCGGCTTCCGGAACGGCTTCTCCGTACGGTGCACTGACTTCCGCCTCCATGCTGGCATGGGGTCTGGGCTATTTCGGTATGCCGCATGTCCTCCTGCGCTTTATGGCGATTGAGGACGAGGACAAAGTGCGCGTTTCCCGCCGCATTGCAACCATCTGGGTTGTCATCTCGATGACGGTCGCCGTTCTGATCGGTGTGGTCGGTCTGACGATGAGCAAGGTCGGTGCACTTCCGGCTCTGGAGGATTCCGAGACCATCATCATTGCAATCGCACAGTCCATCAGCAGCCACGGTATTCTCGCGGCATTGATTGCAGGCGTCATTCTCGCAGGCATTCTCGCGGCAACCATGTCCACTGCGGACTCCCAGCTGCTCGCTGCCGCGTCCAGTGTCTCCCAGAACATCATCCGGGATCTGTTCGGTATCAAGCTGTCCCAGAAAAAGAGTATGACCGTCGCGCGCGTCACGGTTGTCATCATTGCAGTCATTTCCATTTTCCTGGCACGCAATCCGAACAGTTCGGTCTTCCGCATCGTTTCGTTTGCGTGGGCAGGCTTTGGCGCAACCTTCGGACCGGTTGTCCTGTTCGCACTGTTCTGGAAGCGTTCGAACATGTGGGGCGCACTGTGCGGCATGATTGCCGGCGGTGTGATGGTCTTCGTCTGGAAGTTCGGCATTTCAACGCTCGGCGGTGTGTTCGGCATCTACGAGCTGCTGCCCGCATTCCTCGCCGCCTGCGCTGTCAATATTATTGTCAGCCTGCTGACCCCCGCACCTTCTGCTGAAGTTTTGCAGATGTATCACAAAGTTGCAGAAATGGTGTAAGATGCCCCTATATACCATTTAACGGTGTCTGTAGAAAAGACATTTGAATCAACACAGGCAGATTTCCCGCGAAAAAGTGCGGGGGTCTGTCTGTTTTCTTTTCCCGCCGCTGTCGAGAACTGTCGATCTTACCATTCGTTACCTTGTACAAACCCAGCTAATCATTCATAATCATGTCGAATAAGTCCGCGTTTTCAGCGATTATTTCCCAATTCTGTGTCTTTTTTTCCTGTATTTTTTCTGCGAAGATATCCGCATCCTGTCGAAATCTTTGCGCCGGTGCCGTTTTCCCTGTTTCATTTTGTATATTTCCCGAATTGTAAATGATTTTACTTTTCGAGTATAATGCTTATAACATATGTAACAACATGCAAAAAGGGGATATGGATATGATGCAGATTACACAGGTTATGATTGCAGACGAGGATGCCGCGTTTGTGCAGCTGCTCCGCAGAGCACTCGCCGGCACGGATGGATTTTCGGTTGTGCACACTTCTCAGTCGGGGGATGGACTGATGGAAGCAATCCGCACCGCGCGGCCGGACATTCTTGTGCTGGACCTCATGCTGCCCGGCATCAACGCGCTGAGTATTCTCCACACACTCTCTTCTCTTCCTGCCGAGCAGCGTCCGCGTATTTTTGTTTTGTCCGCCTTTTCCTCCTCCGATCTCTGTGCCGAATGCGATCGTCTCGGGGTAAATTTTTTCCTGCGCAAGCCGATCTCGGTCAGTGCGCTGGTTGATCTAATCGTGCGCTATGGGATCATCCAGCCCGCTGTGCCCCCATCACCCGGCGTCAGCCACAATGATCTGATGCGCCACATCATCACGCTTTTGTCGGACATGCAGTTTCCCGCCCACGTGATGGGCTATGGCTATATCCGCGATGCAATTGCTATGACACTGGAAGATCCTGCGCTCGCCGATTCCGTCACCAAGATTCTTTACCCCGCAATCGCAAAGCATTACCGCACCACATGGACCAGCGTGGAGCGCGATATTCGAAATGCGATTGACATCGCATGGCGGCGCTGCGGCGGCGTCTTCTCCGGCTTTCACTTCTCCCGCCGCCCGGCAAACCGCGAATTCATCCTGACGCTCGCAGATCGTGTCCGCTATGACCTCCGCCTTGATCTGTGTGCGGAAATCCCGTCGCCGCGGCGCAAGGTTTCCGGATGATGGTGCAAAATTGTCACATTTTAACGCCAAATAATCAAAATATACGCTATTTTTTGTAAATGATTATGCCTTTTGAGCGATTGACGCGGCAGACCGCAGGACTTATAATAAATAAAAATTATAAAAAATAACAATCTAACGTTGTTCGAACCCAACTAGGAGAAAAAATTCTTATGAGAAATCGAAAAAGAACCATTCTGCGGCTCCGGTTTGTTATGCTCACCACGCTGTGCGCCATCACTGTCACCTCGGCAGCTGTGCTCTGCCAGGCCTTTTTCCGTTCTGATGAGGCACAGGCGGCAGATGCCGTGTTCACCGAACAGAATATCGGCGAGACGGTTGATCTGACTGACGCGCTCAATGCCGTTGAAAAGAAGGAGGATGCCGAGGAGCAGAAGGAGGCGCGGGATGCCGCTGCACAGAAGACCTTGCAGGAGGCAGCAAAGGTGCAGGAAATCGACGGACTGACCGTTTCCGTTCACGCGCAGCTCCCTGTTGTTCAGCCGTCGCTGGCACCGGAGCAGGCGCAGGATGTGTCCATTGTCGTCAAAAAATCCGACCATATTCTGACGCTGTATAACGGCGAAAGCATTATCGCACAGTATTCCGTCGGTCTCGGCAGCGCCGCTGACCAGGGTGCAAAGCAGCAGGAGGGCGACCGGCGCACACCGGAGGGCGAATATTACGTCTGTGTGCTCAACGGCGACAGCAAATACCACCTCGCACTCGGTCTGTCTTATCCGAATGCACAGGACGCGCAGCGCGGCCTGAATTCCGGTCTGATTACACAGGAACAATATAACAGCATCCTTTCGTCTCTCAATGCAGGCCAGCAGCCCGACTGGTATACCAAGCTCGGCGGGCAGATCATGATTCACGGTCAAAAGGGCAATCTCGGCGGACAGGCTGACTGGACAAACGGCTGTGTTGCAGTCGACAATCAGGTCATGGATATTTTGTGGAAATACTGCCGTGTCGGCACGAAGGTCACACTGCTCCCCTGACAGACACAACAACTTTGCTCCCGGAACGTATTTCAGGGGTTTTCAACGACGTCCTGATGTGGTATACTTATAAAAACCGGTGCGCGGGCAGAGTACGGCTCTCACCGCAAACCGCATCGTTTACAAGCTGTACCGACCCACAAGGATGTTCCCTGACGGAGAAGCTGCGTGAGAATACCACGAACAAATTTTACCGCCCTGCGGTTCTCTGTTCTCCCTGTGCTGCGGCACAGGGAGTTTTTTCATTTACCGGAAAGAAAGGAAGCGCAAATGGAACAGACGAGAGTTGCCATGCTGGCTGTTGTCGTGGAAAATCCGGCTCACATCGAGAAGCTCAACCAGCTGCTGCACGAGTACAGGCAGTACATCATCGGCCGGATGGGGATTCCCTATGACAAGCGCGGCATTTCACTCATCAGCGTCGCGCTTGACGCCCCGACCGGAATTATCAGCGCATTGTCCGGCAAAATCGGTATGCTGGACGGCATCACCGCAAAAGCAGTCTACTCCAAGCTGTGAGCAGCTGCATTCACGCAAACAGGAGGTTTTCCCATGTACAATATGATGTCCCCAAAGGCAGAGGAATTTATCAGCGATGAGGAAATTCGCGCATGTCTCGCCTATGCGGAGGAAAATAAGCACAACCGCCCTTTGATCGAAGATATTTTGAAAAAAGCCCGCGAAATGAAGGGGCTTTCCCACCGCGACGCACTGGTGCTGCTCGACTGTGATCTCGACGATCTCAACGAGGAGATTTATGCCCTTGCCCGCAAAATAAAAGAGGAGTTTTACGGCAATCGCATTGTCATGTTCGCGCCGCTCTATCTGTCCAACTACTGTGTCAACGGGTGTGAATACTGCCCGTATCATCTGAAAAACAAGCACATTGCACGCAAAAAGCTGACGCAGGAGGAAATTGTCTCCGAAGTCACCGCCCTGCAGGACATGGGACATAAGCGTCTTGCGATTGAAGCCGGAGAGGATCCGGTCAACAACCCGATCGAATATATTCTGGAGTCGATTCAGACCATTTACAGCATCAAGCATAAAAACGGCGCCATTCGCCGTGTCAACGTCAACATTGCCGCGACCACAGTTGAAAATTACCGCAGGCTGAAGGATGCGGGTATCGGCACATATATCCTGTTCCAGGAAACCTATAACAAAGAATCGTATGAAAAGCTTCACCCGACAGGACCCAAGCACGACTATGCCTATCACACGGAGGCGATGGACCGGGCCATGGACGGCGGCATTGACGATGTGGGACTGGGCGTGCTGTTCGGACTCAACAACTACCGTTACGACTTCACCGGCATCATTATGCACGCAGAGCACCTCGAGGCATATAAGGGCGTGGGCCCGCACACGATCAGCGTGCCGCGTGTCCGCCGCGCAGATGATATCGATCCCGATGTCTTTGACAACGGAATTTCGGACGATATGTTTGCCAAAATCGTCGCATGTATCCGCATTGCCGTGCCGTATACCGGCATGATTGTCTCCACCCGCGAAAGCCAGCAGAGCCGCGAGCGTGTGCTGCAGCTCGGTATTTCCCAGATCAGCGGCGGCTCCCGGACAAGTGTCGGCGGCTATGCGGAAGAGGAACCGGAGGAGGAAAACTCCGCGCAGTTTGATATCAGCGACCGCCGGACGCTCGATGAGGTCGTGCGCTGGCTGATGGAGCTCGGCTATGTCCCCAGCTTCTGTACTGCCTGCTACCGCGAAGGGCGCACAGGTGACCGCTTCATGTCTCTGCTCAAGAGCCGGCAGATCATCAACTGCTGCCATCCGAATGCCCTGATGACACTCAAGGAATATCTGGAGGACTACGCCTCTCCGGAAACAAAGGCCATCGGCGAGGCGCTCATCGCGCGGGAATTACAAGTTATCCCGAACAAAACTGTGCGCGAAAAGGCGGCGGAATATATCGAAAACATTCACACGGGTCAGCGCGATTTCCGCTTCTGATGTCTCCGGACCGTCAGATGCGATTGGGAAACAAATCTGCCGCAAAACAGACTGAAAATCGTCTCCAAGCAATGAAAATGGCACGCTTCCAAAGCAGAGGATGCTCGGGAACGTGCCGTTTCTTTTTGAAATGTTACAAAAGCGCGGATTATGCAGCAGTCTCACTTTTTCTTTTCCTGTCCGGCATGCCTGCTTTTTGCATATTCGCGGCGCCGGTGCTATAATAACGGCGTACCATTGTCCAAAGGAGGCGGAAGCATGTCCGCAAAAACTGACACCGATTTCTCTCAGGGAAGCATTTCCTCCAATATCATCCGGCTGGCTGTGCCCATGACGCTTGCGCAGCTGGTCAATGTACTGTACAACATTGTCGACCGCATTTATATCGGCCGCATCGGTGCCGATGCGACGCAGGCGCTCACCGGTCTCGGGGTCTGCTTTCCGATTATCACAATGGTCATTGCCTTTGCAAATCTGATCGGTATGGGCGGCGCACCGCTGTTTTCCATTCAGCGCGGTGCCGGACACGACAAGGAAGCGGAGGCGATCATGGGAAACTGTCTGACCCTGCTGCTCTGCTTCGGTCTGGGTCTGACCGCCGTCGGACTGGCGGTTCGCCGTCCGCTGCTGCTTGCTCTCGGCGCGAGCCGCATCACGCTCCCCTATGCCATGTCCTACATAACGGTGTACCTGATCGGCAATGTGTTTGTCATGCTGTCCCTCGGCTTGAACAGCTTCATCAACGCGCAGGGGTTTGCGCGCACCGGTATGCTGACCGTCATGATCGGCGCGGCGCTCAATCTCATTCTCGATCCGATTTTTATTTTTGTCCTGCACATGGGTGTGCGCGGCGCCGCGCTGGCTACCATCCTCTCACAATTTGCCGCGGCGCTGTGGACCTTTCGTTTTCTGACCGGTCCGCATACGCTGCTTCGTCTGCGGCGGAAGCATCTGCGCCCGCAAGCGGCGCGCGTGAGACAGATTCTCACCCTCGGTCTCGCCGGTTTTACGATGAATGTGACCAACAGCCTCGTTCAAATCGCCTGCAACAGCTCCCTGCAGTACTTCGGCGGCGATCTCTATGTCGGTGTGATGACGGTGCTCAATTCCGTGCGGGAAATCATCATGCTGCCCATCGCGGGTATTTCCAGCAGTGCACAGCCTGTCATCAGCTTCAATTACGGCGCGGCACTTCCCCGCCGCGTGCGGCAGGCCATTCGTTTCCTGTCGGCAACCCTGATTGTCTATTCGCTCGCAGTGTGGGGCATTATTTCGCTGTTCCCGCACTTCTTCATCCACATTTTCAACACCGATCCCGTGCTGACGGCTGCGGGTGTGCCGGCGATGCATGTGTACTATTTCGGATTTTTCCTGATGGCATTGCAGTTTTCCGGACAGACTGTCTTTACCGCACTCGGAAAATCGCGGCAGGCGATCTTCTTTTCCATCTTCCGCAAGGGCATCGTTGTCATACCGCTCACGCTTCTCCTGCCGCATATCGCCGGTCTCGGTGTATTCGGTGTATTTGTCGCCGAACCGATTTCCAATCTGCTCGGCGGTGCGGCATGCTTTACAACCATGTATCTCACCGTATACCGCAGGCTGGAGCAGTAGTGTCTGTTTCGGTCCATTCCCTTTTCGCCGCGCTGCGCCCGCAGCCCGGCGTTTTTTTCTTTGCTCAAAGCAGTCCGTTCCGGCGCGTCACCGCGTGACGCGGTGAATCCATTTGAAGGAGTGCAGCCGGTGAAAAATGACCGGAATCTTGCCGAGCTGATCCATCTTCAGGCAGAAAAATACGACAGCCGGTGGAAAGTGAAAGACAAACGCACACAAAAAGGCAGACGGCAGACAGATCAGCCAGGTCCAGATGTTGTTGTTGATCATACTGAAGCGCGTGTCACCGCCGGCGCGCAGAAAGCCGCAGTCAGCTGCCATTTGACAGCAGGTTCCGACGGTTGTAACCGACAAAACGGCAATAAACTGACGGGTCAGCTGTGCCGCACGCGGCGTCAGCGTGCTGTAAATGTGCATGATCGGCCATTGGGACAGAAACAGCACCAGTCCGGTGGTTACACCGATTGCCACAAACACAATCTGCAGGGTATGGACAACCGGCCGAATGCCGGCGGCCGGATCTTGTTCATGCTCGCCCAATGTGCGGCCCGTGACAATCGCCGCCGCGCTCGCCGCACCGTAGCCGACGACCGAGATAATCTGGAACGCGATGACCGAAATCGAGTTTGCCGGCAGCACCGAGCCCGCATCGTTCAGGTTGCCGATGATGGCTGTCTGGAAAATGGAGTTGACGCCCCACAGCGCCTGCGTGATGAGCAGCGGAAGGGAAACACGCACATAGTCCCCCATGTACTTTCTGTCGATGAATACGAGCTTTTTCAGGTTGAGATTGAGCTTGTGCTCGCGGAACTTGAGAAACCAGATGACGATCAGCAGCTCCACGGTGCGGGAGACGAGCGTCGCAATGGCAGCGCCGCGCACACCGAGCATCGGCGCGCCGAAATGACCGTAAATCAGAATGTAGTTGAGCACAACATTGATGCAAAGCGTCGAGCCTGCAATGATGTAACCGATTTTCACGATGCCAATGGAGCGCAGAGAGGATGCCAGCATATTGGTGAGTGCGAACAGGACATAGGTAAAACAGATGATGCGCAGATACTGCAGGGCCTCCCCCGCAGCCGCCGCGTCATTTGTCATCAGTCCGATCATCTGCCGCGGAACGAGCCGTGCTGCGGCAAACAGAATCAGCGCGAGACCCACGCCAAAGCGAAGGCCGCAGCCGATGATGCTCGGAATCGGCTTCAGCTCTTTCTTTCCCCAATACCGTGTGCCGAGCACGACAATGCCCTCACTGACGCCGACAACCAGCATCTGTAAAAAGAACTGAAACTGATTGCACAGCGATACACCGGACAGCGCGTCCTGCGAAAAGCGTCCGATCATGATATTATCTGCCAGATTGACCGAATAGGTCAGCAGATTTTGCAGGGCAATGCCCAATGTCAGAATCGCAAACGATTTGTAAAAATTCTTGTCCCGAATCACTGTAATCCCTTCCCTTTTGTCCATTCTCTGTGAAACTTATTTAGAAAAAACGCGATTGCCTGTTTCGGTCCGTCTTTTTCACATATAGCCGTGTATCTGCCTCTTTTTCTACATTATATTGGATTTCCATAAAAATACAATAAAAAAACCGACCATTTTATTTTGATTTTGTGCTATAATAAGTGAAAGGAGGAATTCCCGTGGGAAAATGCAATGAACCCGGGGTTCTGTTGGAATCCGACCGTTTTTTCAACACCCCGAGCACGGCCGCCGGCCAGCTGTTTTATTACATCACACGCTGCGGCCACTATTTCTGCACGACAGAATACAATTTCACCGATGATTCCGAGACGGCCCGTCAGCCGAGTCACCGAAATTCCATGATCTTTTTTGTCTGTTCGGGCTCGCTGTTTGTCGAGAATGCAGGGCAAAGCGGAACTGTTTTGCCCGGTCAGGTTGCTCTGATCGACTGCACCCTGCCGCATCACTTTTACGCGCGAGAGGAAACAGAAACGCTTTGGATGCACCTCGAGGGGAGCAACACCAAGGATTTTTTCTCGTACATTCGCGCCCTCAACGGCGACCGTTTGTCATTTACGCCGCCTTCATCGCAAAGCACAAAGACCTCTATGCTGCAGCTCATCAACGCATTCCGCCTGCCCGGGCGGATGGGCGAAAGCGAACAGTCACAGCGTATCCACCGGCTGCTTTGCGAACTGATTGTCATGCCGCAGACACCGCAGCAGGAGAATACCGCAGATGCAATTTCTCAGGTGATTGATTTTATCACACAGCATCTGTTTGAAGATTTATCGGTTGCAGATGTGGCTGCATCCATCAATCTCAGCCCGTCCCATCTGTCCCGCCTGTTCAAAACGCGCACGGGGTTTTCTCCCCATGAGTTTATCACACTGCGCCGCATTGACGCGGCAAAGGAACTGCTTCTGACGACCAGTCTCTCCATCAAGCAGATTGCATTCCGCGTGGGCTACCACAGCGAAGCGAACTTTATTACCTCGTTTTCCGGAAAGACCGGTCTGACTCCCGCGGTCTTCCGCCGCAATCCCATCTGACCGGAGGTGTTTGTTATGTCTGACTGCTGCGATATTGTCGTTGCGGGTGCCGCGATTATCGACATCCCTGTCGTTCCCGCCGATCCCGCTGTTTTTTCGCGTCCCTCTACGCCGGCGGAACGCATTATCCTGACCTCCGGCGGCGATGCGATGAATGAGGCGCTGATTTTATCGCGTCTCGGCCGCCGTGTGCGGCTGGTCACGCGCATCGGGCGCGACGATGCCGGTGCATATCTCAAATCCACCTGCAAAGCCGCCGGAATTGACACGCGCTTTTTCCGCGAGGCCGACGGGCTGGACACCGGGGTCAATGTCGTTTTGGTTGACGAATGCGGTGAGCGGCGGTTTTACACCAACCCGCACGGCAGCCTGCGCGCGCTGGAAGCATCTGACATCACGCCGGACAGCCTGGACGGGGCGAAAATTTTCTGCTTTGCGAGCATCTTTGTCTTTCCGAAGATTGATCCGGAACAGCTGGAGATCCTGTTTCGCACCGTGCGCAGCCGCGGTCTGCTCGTCTGCGCGGATATGACGCTGCCCAAGCGCGGCGAAACCATCCGCGAGCTCGCCCCTGCTCTCGCTCACCTCGACTACTTTTTTGCCAATCTCGAAGAATCGCGGCAAATTACGGGGCTGACCGCTCCCGAGTCGATCGCAGATGCGCTGCTGTGCACCGGCGTGCGCCATGTCATTATCAAGCTCGGAGCGGACGGCTGTCTCATCGCCCATCGGGGCGGACAGCAGCTCATCCCCGCCTGCCCGCAGACGCAGTGCATCGACACCACCGGTGCGGGTGACAATTTTGCCGCGGGCTTTCTCTCCGCGCTGCTCGACGGGCTCAGCTTTGCCGACTGTGCGCGCTATGCCAATGCGTGCGCTGCGGTGTCGGTGGAAAGCGTCGGGGCGGCAACCGGTGTCCGGGACGCAGAGCAGGTGCAAAGCCGCTTTCGCGCAGCGTATGCGGCGGGTTGAAGTCTGATGCCGTATAAAATCCGAAAAAACATGCGGTTGTACAGGCTTTCGTGCAATTTGCCCGGTTTCAGTTGCAGATTGTTCGGTGCTGTGCTATAATATCGACGATAATTTTCTCAGGACGCACTGTCCTGAAACAAGGAAGCGTGAGAATATGAGTTTTTTTAGTCAGTTGAAGGACGAGCTGAACGATAAGAATATCGACAAGTCCAAAATCCATGTTGTTGAAGAGGAACTCGAGGAGGAAGAGACGGCCGCTCCGCAGGAGCCGGAGGAAGATCCGGAATATCCGGAGCACCCCGATTATATAGCTCTGCGTCCCAACCTGACCGAACGTCAGCTGTGGCGCATGCCTGCCATCCGGTTTTATCTGGCCATTATCGGCTTTTGCATCGGCATGGTAGTCTTCGGTGTCATCAACCAGCTGTTTTCGCTCGGTATGACGCGCGGCGCAGTCGGCTGGTATCAGATTTTCGGCGCTGCAATCGGTTTTCTGTTCAGCCGCGAATATCTGGAGCCCCGCCTGCGGATTCCGTTTTCCAAGGGTACGCCGGAACAGAAAAAAAAGGCCGCAGAAACCTATGTCGCCCAGATGCGTGCACTGGATGAGCACATCCATGAGCTGCGCAAAATGCGCGGTGTTGAGGACGACGAGGACTGATGCTCCAAAAAAAGCAAAAAAATTCCGCCGCTGCACTGCAGTGACGGAATTTTTTTTACACGGCATCCATGGGTCAGAACCAACCCGTTCTTATATAACAACAAGGATAAGGAGAGAAGAGAGAATCATTCAACATTCAGGGAACGAGTCGCCCGATGCCGTGTACTCCCTGCGGCGCACCGCAGGCAAAAAATAGTAGAAAAGGAAGGATGGTTGAGGGGGTTACTGGTATTTCCCTTCAACGATTCTTATTATAGTCATTTGCACCAAAAAATCAATGCGAAAATTGTTCAATAGTACGAACCAAAAGACATTTGTATTTAAGCAAAGTGCCCACCCTGTCGAAAACGGGGGCAAAATCGTGCTGCCCGGTTGTTACAATACACAAAGCATTGCACCGGAAAATGACAACATGCAGAAAAAAACCTGCCGAATCACCGCACTTTCGCTGCCGCTATTTCAAACCTATTTCGACAACAGATGCGTGCGGGAGATCGGAAAGGGGCAGATCACACGGTTTTTTTACCCAGCCATCCGCACAGCGCAGAAAGAGCATATTCCTTCCCTGCGCATCCCGCCGCAGCTGTGCGCCGTAACAGAGCAGATGGTGATTGCCGTATTTCGGATGCCGGCGCAGCTCGAGATAGAGCAGGCTGCCCCGTCCCAACGCACTGCGAATGTTTTTCTCTGTGGCGCGCCGCCGCCTCAGCACACAAAAATCCTCAATGCCAAAGGCTTTCAGACATGCGTCCAGGAAAACTCCCGCCAGCAGGTCAGATGTCCCGCCGAGGCATCCGAACAGATCCAGATTCATATAGATCATCCGGCGCTGACCGATTTTTGCACAGGTTCGAAACACCTGCTGCGCCGAAAGGGAAGCCGGCTTTCCCTCCCATGCGCTGAGCGTGAGAATCAGATTGGCTGCCGCGGTCGGACCGCAGTGCCGCCGATATTGTCTGTCGAGCCGTTCAAATTCTCCGGTCGTACAATAGTGTTCAAACCGTTGCCACGTCTGCGGGACTGTCCGTCGCATCTGTCTTCCCTCCATGCTGCTGCGCAAGCAAAGCCTCGACCTGCTCCCTCTTTTCATAGAGCACACAGCCGCCCGCATGGTCATCCGCTAAAACGCCGCCGCTCCGAAGCGCGTGAAACAGCTCCGACTGCAGCGCCTTTCTGAGAGAGGTATCGCGGACATTGCAGTCCGAATACGGAGAGAACGGACACGGCTCCGCGCCGCCATGCGAGTTGATGTGGAAAAAGCCGCGTCCGGCCGCAATGCAGCCTCCTGAGCTCTTTTCATCCCCGGGGAATGAGACAAAGACCATTTCAGGATATTCCCCGCGCAGTGCTGTAATCTCATTTTTGAGATATTCCCGCTCCGCATCGCCGGGCGCAAGTGATTCACTCCCCTCCGTCACCGGAACAAACTCGACATATACCACGAGCCTGCAGCCCCGCTTGCTGAGCCCGTCCAAAAAGCCCCGCGAGGAAACCGTGCGGATATTTTCGGTTGTCACTGTGACCGAAGCGCCGAAGAGCAGGCCTTTTGCGTGCAGCGCATCCATGCCGGCAAGCAGCCTGTCATAAATCCCCGCGCCGCGGCGGGAATCGGTCGCTGTCCGGTCTCCCTCCAGGCTCAAAACAGGGATCAGATTTCTGCACCGGTCAAACAGGCGGAGATAGTCCTGATCCAGACAGGTACCATTTGTGAAGATCGGGAAAATGATGTTCTGCTGTTTTCCCGCAGCTTCGATAATATCGCGGCGAAGCATCGGCTCACCGCCCGCAAGCAGGATAAAGCTGATGCCCAGCTGCTCCGCTTCCCGGAACATGAGCAGCCACTCCGCTGCGGTCAGCTGCTGTACCGGCGCGGTGTCCACTGTCGCATGATTGCAGCGGGAATAGCAGCCGGCACAATGCAGATTGCAGCGGCTTGTGATGCTCGCGATCAGAAACGGCGGGACATGAAGCCCTTTTTTCTTCTCCTCCGCACGCTTTTGAGACGCTTTTTTCGCCGCCGCCGCGAACTTCATCATGAATGCGCTCTGACGCGGATTCCGCAGCGTCGCCTTGAGCGAGTCCGCGACAATTTTTTCCACACCGCGCGTCAAATACGCCTGAAGATCAAAATTCTTTTCCACTTGCGTCACCTCCGCCATTTTCATGGGACGACTGTACCGAGCCAGACCTTTCTTACTCGTTATTCCCGAGCATAAAACAGACCATGACTTCTTGAAACTCCGCAAAGCAGATATCCTCCATGAAATAAAACACGCCTATGCCGTCATGGCTGCATGCGCTCAGAGAATCGATCAGCTCCTCTTCCTCAGAAGCCCGGTACACCCGGACCGGCTCACCCAGGCGGCAACTGATCAGATAAAGCAGATTTTCGGCGATCTGATTCGATTCCCCCAGCCATTCTGTAAAAACCTGCTGCAGGGTCTCCTGCGCCGGGATGATCTGAACCGGATCTGCAAGGCCGAACCACTCGGAAAACTCCGCCGCAAATCCGGTTCGATCGTAACAATCGGTCACAATATACGAGGGACCGATCCAGTCGGAACAGGCCGAAGCCATTCGGGTCAGTCCGTCCAGATACTCGCTGACCCCTGTGATTTCTGTCTTCAGCATGGTACCATCCGCCTCACTTCTCGCTGTTTTTGACACGTTTTCTGTCCGCAAAAATTTGCTGCGTGAAGTTCTTTCACCGGGCGCGCATCAGAACAGCGCCTGCTCGACAATCTCTGCTGCGCTGCGCACGCAGTCATCACAGGAACACAGCATCGTTCCCGTCTCGACTCCCTTCAAATCCTTACAGATGGTCGCGCCGCATTTCTTCTGAAAGGCGTTGTGAATGCTTCGCGCCTGTGCAAGAATCGGTTTTCCGGAATATTCCTTGATCCCGAGGACGAGCTCTGCACCGCACAGCGCGCCGCAGGTGCCTTCCATACCGCCCATGCCGGCCCCGAACGCGGCACCCAGTCTGCGGGCCTGTTCATCCGTAATGCCCAGCTCCTCCGCAAATGCCGCAAGCACCGCCTGACAGCAGTTATAGCCCATGTGTTTGATCTGTACTGCCTTTTCCTTTTTCTCCATGACAATGAACCTCCTCGTCAGCCCATTTGCTGTTGATGGAAGTATACCATATTGCAGGCGGAAAAACAATGTCCCCGCACAGCAAAGCTCCGGCATCCGCATGTGCGCAGAAGCCGGAGCATCGTCCATTTTTGCTTTGTAATCGCGGTCTTACAGTCTGAATGACTGCCCCAATCAGCACCGCAGACAACGTCTTTATACGATTTCAATCGCAGCTGCCGGGCAGCTCTCCTTGGCCTCCAGCGCAGCGCCCTCGAGCTCCGGAGCAACGTCCTCGTCAATCGCCTTTGCAAAGCAGTCATCCGTCATATGAAAAACGTCCGGACAGATTCCTTCACACATGCCGCATGCCATGCACGCTTCATTCACATAAAACTTCATCGTCAAGACCTCCTGTCAGCCGGGTGCATCCGAGGGACATCGCCCTTTTGTCTGCTCCCCGTTTTCTTTCAGCAATCGTATACTGGAATTATGCCAACATTTCTGTGGTTTTAACCACGCGAACGGAGGTTTTTTCACATTCACACGCTGTCATTCCCATGCTGCTTTTCCCGCATGTGCCTGTCTTTTGTGACGCAATGGCGAAAACAGGTTTATTTGCCCGACTGGCGGGAGGCAATAAAATACGGAACGGAAACAAACAGAATGCCGCCGATCATATTGCCGATGGTCACCAGAATCAGATTGTAAACAAAGCCGCCGATGGTGACCGCCTGTCCCGCCGGATTCATCAGCGCGATGGTCAGCAGCGTCATATTGGCGACGCTGTGCTCAAATCCGGTCGTAATAAACGCGTACAGGCACCAGAAAATCATAATCAGCTTGCCCGACTCCGTTTTGCACTTTGTCGCGGACCACACCGCGAGACACACCAGCGTGTTGCAGAGAATACCTCTTGTCAGCAGAGCCACCGGACCGGCGCTCATCTTGCCCGCTGCCGCGGCGGCCATAAATGCACCGACCGCGTCTGTTCCCAGGCCGGTCAGATGATACAGCACTGCCAGCACCACGGCACCCGCAAGATTGCCAATCCAGCAGACACACCACAGCTTACAGGTCTGACCGGGCGTGACGGTTTTGCCCATCACACCGGCTGACATGACGAGATTGTTTCCCGTAAACAGCTCACCGCCGGCAATGACTACCAGGCTCAGCGCAATGCCGAAGGAGACACCCATCAGCACCTTGGTATACGGCGCTCCCGCAAGCTGTCCGCCAATCGTAAATGCCAGCAAAACACCGAAGCCGATGTACGCGCCCGCCAGCATGGACAGCAGAAAATATCCCAGCGGATTGTTTTTCAGCAGCTTTGCCTTTCCTGCCGCTGCATTTGAGACAGCCGTAAATTCGTCGTGAAACATTGTAATTCCTCCATCTTATCTCGTGTCGATTTCCGACACATTTTGTTTTTATGATACTTTTCTTTCCCGCGGCTGTACGCTGCT
>DJXF01000058.1:27788-28785 GCA_002449635.1 Clostridiales bacterium UBA7011
CGCTGCTGCGGTATTTAATAATAGACCTCCTCCAGCATCAGTCCCTGCGGCGGCATTGTAATACCCGCCTGCTGCCGGTCCAGGCTCTCCAGCGCCGTCAAAATCGTCTCCGGCCCGCGCTGTCCTGCACCGATTTCCACAAGCGTTCCGACCAGAATCCGCACCATGTGATACAGAAATCCCGTCCCCCGCAGGGTAAAGCAGATTTCCTGTCCGCTGCGCACAATGCGCAGTTCGTGAATCGTGCGGACCGTGGACTTGCGAAACCGGCGATTGACAGACGAAAATGCGCGAAAGTCATGTGTGCCGGTCAGCAGCTCTGCCGCAGCGCGCATCGCCTCGACATCCAGACGCTCCGGCCATGCGCAGACATAATTTCTGCGAAAGACATCCGGCACACCGCCATCACACAGGCGATAGCAATACCGCTTTCCCTTTGCGTTCAGCCGCGCGTGAAAACGCTCGGGCATTTCGTCGCAGGCAGTCACCGCAATGTCTGCGGGCAGATAGGTATTGAGCTCATCCATGAGTTCGGCGGCCGTATGCTCTGTATTCAGCTTGACGCTGGCTGTCTGTGCCCGTGCATGTACCCCCGCATCCGTGCGGCCCGCACCGTGAATTTCCACGGCATGTCCCATCATACGGGATAAAATCTGCTCCAGCTTGCCCTGTATCGTCCGGTCTGTATTGCCCTGCCGCTGCCAGCCGTTGTATCGTTTTCCGTCGTACTGTATCAGCAGTCGAAAATTTTTCACATCAACCGCCACCCCTTCCGCAATCATTTCTTCCGCATTCCTATCATACCATAAAACAGCGGTGATGTCGCCGTTATCTTTTTTCTTTCCAGCGGATCTTTCGGTTCAGGAAGACAGAAAGCAGATTTTTTACGCTTTACTCCAGTAACGATATAAATTTTTTGAATTTTTCTTGAAAAAATCCTGCAAATACGGTATGATAAAAGAGGCATAACCAAAAAAATGATGGATTGCAGACAGAC
>DJXF01000048.1 GCA_002449635.1 Clostridiales bacterium UBA7011
TGCACTCCAGACTGCTGGAGCGCGCAGCGCGTCTGGCGCCGGAATTCGGCGGCGGCTCGCTGACCGCACTGCCGATCATTGAGACGCAGGCGGGCGACGTTTCGGCGTACATTCCGACCAACGTCATTTCCATCACCGATGGTCAGATCTTCCTCGAGACCGAGCTGTTCCACTCCGGCATCATGCCGGCGGTTAACCCGGGCATCTCGGTCAGCCGAGTCGGCGGCAACGCGCAGATCAAGGCGATGAAGAAGGTCGCGGGCACCCTGAAGCTGGCGTACTCCCAGTACCGCGAGCTGCAGTCGTTCGCACAGTTCGGCTCTGACCTCGATACCGATACCAAGCGCCGTCTGGCACAGGGCGAGCGCATCGTAGAGGTGCTCAAGCAGAACCGCAACTCCCCGATTTCGGTTGAAAATCAGGTAGCGATTATCTATGCGGTAACGAACAACTATCTGGATGACGTCAAGGTTGAGGACATTCGCGACTTCGAGCACGAGCTGTATGAGCATCTGGATGCCAATCCGGACATCCTTGCGGAAATCCGCGAGGAGGGCACGCTCGGAAACGAAACCCTGAGCAAGCTGAGAGAGGCCATCGGCACTGTCAAATCCGCTTTTCTGAAAACCAGATAAGGGGGCTGAGACATGGGAGCCTCAATGAAGGAAATTAAGCTGCGCATCAAAAGTGTGCAGAGCACCATGCAGATTACCAAGGCGATGGAGCTCGTCGCCTCCTCCAAGCTGCGCCGTGCAAAAGACCGCATCGAGCGCACGGAACCGTATTTTAACATCATCCACGAAACGCTGAGCACCATCGCTTACGGCAAGCGTGACTTCACCTCGCCGTATGTCGAGCCGCGCGAGGAGATCAAAAAGATCTGCTACCTCATGATCGCGGGCGACAGAGGTCTGGCCGGCGGCTACAACAGCAACATCAACAAGATGCTGGAAAGCCATATGAAAAAGCACGGCAAGCCGGTGTGTGTCATGCCGGTCGGCAAAAAAGCAGTGGACTACTGCCAGCGCCGGAATCTGGAGATTCTGACCGAGCAGTACAGCATTGTCGAGGATGTGACCATCGGCAACTGCTTTGAGGCGGCGCACTTCCTCGCGGACGAGTTCCGCAAGGGTACCTATGACGAGCTGTACATTGTTTACACGAACTTTGTCTCTATGCTGACACAGAATGCCGCAGCGATGCGCATTTTGCCGATTCCGTATGAGAAGAGCGAGGCAAAGGACGACCTGAAGAGTCTGGTACTGTATGAGCCCAGTCCGGAGGCTGTGTTTAATGCAGTTGTTCCGGAGTATATTTCCGGTATTTTCTACGGCGCACTCAGCCAGTCGTGGGCGTCTGAGCTCGCGGCCCGCCGCACGGCGATGGACGCGGCCAGCAAGAACGCCAGCGACATGATTGAGGATCTGAGCCTGAAGTACAACCGTGCCCGCCAGGGTGCGATCACGCAGGAAATTACCGAAATTGTAGCCGGTGCGGAACACTAAGATCCGGCTGCTTTACCCAAACCAAGAAGGAGATATGTGCATGAACGAGCAAAATTTTGGTACAGTGGCTCAGGTTATCGGCCCTGTACTGGATGTAAAATTTGCGGACGGACATCTTCCCAATCTTCTCAACGCCCTTGAAATCGAGCACAACGGCACGAAACTGATCGCAGAGGTCGCGCAGCACATCGGCGACAACACCGCACGCTGCATCGCTATGAGCTCGACTGACGGTCTGGTTCGCGGCGAGAAGGCGCTGGACACCGGCAAGTGCATCAGCGTGCCGGTCGGCGACGCAACCCTCGGCCGCATGTTCAATCTGCTCGGCGAGCCGATCGACAACGGCGAGCCGATCAAGGCAGAGGAATACTGGGAAATTCATCGTCCCGCACCGAGCTACGAGGATCAGGAGGGTGCAACCACCATCCTCGAGACCGGTATTAAGGTTATCGACCTGATCTGCCCGTATGCAAAGGGCGGCAAGATCGGTCTGTTCGGCGGCGCAGGCGTCGGCAAGACCGTTATCATCATGGAGCTGATCAACAACATCGCCAAGCAGCACGGCGGCCTGTCTGTTTTCGCAGGCGTCGGCGAGCGTACCCGTGAGGGCAACGACCTGTACGGCGAAATGACCGAGTCCGGCGTTCTGAATAAGACCGCACTGGTTTACGGCCAGATGAACGAACCGCCAGGAGCACGTATGCGTGTCGCCCTGTCCGGTCTGACCATGGCAGAATACTTCCGTGAGCGCGAAGGCCAGGACGTACTTTTGTTCATCGACAACATTTTCCGCTTCACGCAGGCGGGCTCTGAGGTATCCGCACTGCTCGGACGTATGCCGTCCGCAGTAGGCTATCAGCCGACACTGGCTACCGAGATGGGCGCGCTGCAGGAGCGAATTACCTCCACAAAGCGCGGTTCGATCACGTCGGTACAGGCAGTTTATGTCCCGGCCGATGACCTGACCGACCCGGCTCCGGCAACCACATTCACCCATCTGGATGCAACGACCGTACTGGACCGCGGCATCGCGTCCCAGGGCATTTATCCGGCAGTTGACCCGCTGGAATCCACCAGCCGTATTCTGACGCCGGAAATTGTCGGTTCGGAGCATTATCAGGTAGCGCGTGAGGTACAGATGATTCTGCAGCGCTATAAGGAACTGCAGGACATCATCGCCATCATGGGCATGGACGAGCTGTCGGAAGAAGACAAGCTGACCGTTGCACGCGCGCGTAAGATTCAGCGTTTCCTGTCGCAGTCGTTCTCGGTCGCGGAGCAGTTCACCGGCCTGCCGGGCAAGTATGTTCCGCTGAAGGAGACCATCCGCGGCTTTAAGGAGATCATCGAAGGCAAGCATGACGATCTGCCGGAGTCCGCATTCCTGTTTGTCGGTACCATCGAGGAGGCCGTTGAAAAAGCCAAGAAGGGGGAATAACGCATGAGTGTATTCCATCTGACGATTGTCACGGCTGATGGCAAATATTTTGACGGCGATGCACAGCGCATCATTGCACGCACGATCGACGGCGATGTCTGCATTCTGGCAAACCATACGCCGTATCTGACCGCGCTCGGCATGGGCGAGTGCCGCGTTACCGGCAGTACGGGCGAGACCCGCCGCGCCGCCTGCATCGGCGGTATGCTGTCTGTAGTGGACAATGAGGTAAATCTGGTAGCGACCACGTTTGAGTGGGCTGAGAACATTGATGTCAGCCGCGCCGAGCGTGCCCGCAAGCGCGCAGAGGCCCTCATCAACCAGCAGCATCTGGACGCGCGCGACCTCGAGCTGGCGCAGGCCAAGCTCAAGAGAGCGCTCACCCGAATCAACGTCGGCAAATAACATTTCAAAGGAAGATCGGTCGGTATTCGCAGAATACCGGCCGATTTTTTTGCGGAAACAGCAACAATTATCGGGAAATTCGTGACAGAAACAGCTTGACATGCTATAATACAAGAAGTATACCCCTCACCCGTATAAAGGAGAGAGAATATGTATTGTAAAAAATGCGGCGAATTTTTGCCGGAAGAGGCGGAGTATTGTCCGTCCTGCGGAACGCGGACACCGCGCGCGCAGCAGACAGCATCCGCCGGCCGCGGAAGAAATTCCGTTATCATTGCAGCCATTGCGGCTGTTGCCGCTGTACTGGCAGTATGTATCATTTGCTTCACATTTTTTATGAAGGGACAGCAGCAGCCGGAACAGACGGCGGCGCAGCTTCCCCAGACGGCGCAGACGCAGGACGATGCGCAGGCGGGGGCTTCTGACAGCACGCCCGCGGCGGCGCAGCCTGAACAGCAGCCGCCACAGCAGCCCGAAACCCAGCCGAAGGAGCAGGACAGCACATCGACGGTCACGAATAACTACTATTATTATGGCAGCGGTGCGGCGCGCGACAACGACTATTACACCCGCGTGCAAAGCTCCGGTTATCTCTGGCCGACAGATTCACAGTACATTTCCACAGCTGATCTGCGCGGACTGAGCAAGGATACGGTGGCGGCAATCCGCAATGAAATCTATGCGCGTCACGGTTATGCGTTTACGACATCGCGCTGGCAGAATTATTTTGCGGCAAAGTCGTGGTATTACCGCGACAGTACCTGCACGGAGTCGACGATCCGCGCACGGCTGAGTTCGACCGAGCGCGCAAATCTCAGCACGATTGTCTCTTATGAGGAGAGCATGGGATGGCGCTGAGACGATGGATTTTCTGCCTGCTGCTCACAGGCATCCTGTGCGGCTGCGGGTCTTCGGCGGCGCCGCAGACAACGGACACCGAGATACAAAACACCGGTCAGACCGCACAAAGCGGAAACGCGGACGGCGGACAGTCCGTACCGGACAAAGCCGCAGGCTCTGCACAGGCGGAAAATCCCACGCAGGAGCTGACCGACCCGCCGATTGATGACGAGGCGGCCGGAGCCGCAGACGGACAGAATCTGCCGCTGAGCGGTCTGGTTATCTGCCTCGACCCGGGGCACGGCGTGACAAATGCACGCGCACAGGAGCGGGTTTCCCCGCTGTCCGACGAAACCAAGCCCGCATATGTCAGCGGCGCATCCGGAAGAAATCAGACAGAGGAACAGGTGAATCTCGCGGTTGCACAGCTGACGCGCACGGAGCTGGAAGCGCTCGGCGCACAGGTTGTGATGACGCGTCAGACCAATGAGGCGACGGTCTCCAATATTGAGCGCGCACAGATTGCCAATCGGGCAGGCGCCGATCTCTGTATCCGCATTCATGCGGACGGTGCGGACAATGCATCCGCACACGGTATGTCAATGCAGGTTCCGGCCGGTTCCCTGCTCGGGACACCGGCAATTGAGCAGCCGAGCGCGCGGGCGGCGGAACACATTCTCGCCGCGGTCACACAGGCGACAGGCGCACACAGCCGGGGGCTGACACAGCGCAGCGATCTGACCGGCTTCAACTGGTCGGAGGTGCCGTGTATTCTGCTGGAAATGGGCTTTCTGAGCAATGAACAGGAGGATGCCCTGCTGGCGACACAGGAATACCGGCAGAAGATTGCGCGCGGGATTGCAGACGGCGTATGCCGCTGGATCGACAGCGGACGATAAGATAAAGAAGGTTAAAGCAACATGGAGTTTACCATCAACAGTGCATTTGAAATTGCGGCGCAAACCGCGGCGTCAATATTTGCCGGGGTACCGGAAAAAATTATTTTGCTGGCAGTTTTCCTGCTGATCTGTTTTGCGGGATATAAGCTGCTGCGCTGGACCAGCGCACTGCTCGGCGTAGTGCTTGGCATCACCGTCTCGGCATGCATCATCGGGCTGTTCGGCTCGTCGATGAATCTGGCGGCGGCAGTGATTATCATGATCGTGCTGGGTGTCGCAGGAGGCCTGCTGTTTTTCCGGTATCGCTCAGCCGGCGTATTTGTACTGTCTGCCATCTACGGCGCATTGATTGTCTATATACCGGCACTGTTTGCCGGACCGTTTACACCGGCATTCTGGCTGATTGTTGCCGCCGGTGCGGTGATTTTCGGCATCACCGGTGTTTTGTTTGAGAGACCTGCCGCGATTCTCGGCACAAGTCTGTTTGGCTTTGGCGCGGCAGGCGTTTTGATTGCCCTGACAAAGGGTGTACAGAGTTGGCTGAGCGTAGCGGTTGGCTGTGTATTGACAGCCGCAGGCATGGCAGTACAGCTGTTTCTGGAGCATCGTTTTCCGAAAACGGAAACAATGCCGGAAGACGGCGAGGGCATCGCCATGCAGGCGGATGATGCGGTAAGCGATCAGACACAGGTGCTGAATCTCAGCGAAATGTCTGACGCGCAGCCGGACACCATCGACTCGATCTCCCGCAATGTCGCAGCGCGGCTCGGACTTGCCCCGACTGAGCAGCCGCAGCCTGCCGTGACAGAAGAAGATCATCAGAAGGAAGAAAATGTGGAAACACAGCAGCCGGAGGATCCATCTTCCGAAGAGTCCGAAATGAAGGAAGAGCCGGTCAGCGAAAAGCATGATTCCTCCGGGGAATCGGCCTGGGAACTGATTGAACAGCAGGAGGAATTTCCGATCTGGAATAATCCCGCAGAGGAACCGGAATCCGGTGCAGCCGAACCGGCAGAGGAAATTGCGGACGAGCCCGAACAGAAAGAGGAAAAACCTTCGCAGACAACAGGCAGATTCTCCTGGCTGTTTGGAAAGGCATCTTCCGCGGACAAGGAGGATTTGATTGGCCGTCTCTGGGCATCGGATCAAAAGAAAACCTCCGATGCAGAGCAAACGGATGAATCAGAGAAAAACTCTGCTGAACAGGCGGAAGAGCCTGCAACCGAACCGGAAAAGGCACCGGAGGCACAGGCGGAAGAGCCTGCAGCCGAACCGGAAAAGACACCGGAGGCACAGGCGGAAGAGCCTGTAACCGAACCGGAAAAGGCACCGGCAGCACAGGCGGAAGAGCCTGCAGCCGAACCGGAAAAGACACCGGAGGCACAGGCGGAAGAGCCTGCAGCCGAACCGGAAAAGGCATCGGAGGAACAGACAGAACCGGAGGAAGCCGCGGCTGCGGCAGAGGAAAGCGTTTCTTCCGCCCTGCTGGATGAGTTAAATCTGGCGATGCACGCGGCACGCCAGACGGCAGAGGCGGAGAGGGCTCGCGAGGACCGTTCCAATGACGATCCGGTACAGGCGCTCGATCGCCTGATTGCGGAGCGACGCGCTGCAACGACGGTCAAGGTACAGCAGCCAGCACCGAAGACAGAGATGGAGGCGGAACTGGCGCGTGAACTGGAGCATGTCGCATCCGTCGAACCGGAAACACCGGCAGCCGAGGCAGAATCGGATGCGTCGAACAAGCCTGCAGATGCGGCAGCTGAGCCGAAAGAGGCACTGTCCCTCGAGCGGGATACAATTCAGACGACGGTCGATGCGGACCGTGAGCAAGAGGAAAGTCCTGCAGCAGAGCGTGCAGAAGAGGATTTTGACGATTTTGCGAAGCAAAACAAGACACCGCGTTCGAACAGGGGCGGCATCATACCGGCAATTCTGCTGGCGGCAGCCGCGCTGGCGTCCGCTGCAATGGGCATCTATTATGTCGAGATTGCGCTTGCGCTGTGTTTTGTGTGCTATATGCTGCGGTATTACCGCACGGCAGCCTTTGCCTGCGCTGTGCTGTGTGTACGCCGCATTGTCGACACGGCGCTGCTCGTGATGCAGCGGGGAGACTGGCGTTCGATTGTGATGCATGCGGTATCTGCCGTGCTGTTCTTCCTCCTGACGTTTGCGGCGCTGCGGGCGCATTTCCGCGCGAAGCCGGACAGCGATGCGGAATCGGATAACGAGATGGAATAAAATAAAAGCAGTCGTAAAACAGAGCGTTTTCTGTAATACGGCTGCTTTTTTCACAAAAAAACGGAAGAATAAACAAAAACGAAGCGAGACGGTTCACCCAACCGTCTCGCTTCTCTCTCTTCTCTGTATGGCATAAACTCGCGTCCTCTGTATAGGACGGATCGAGCGGTACTCCTGCAAAAAAGTACGGCTCAAAAGTACAATAAATAATATAGCACACCCACCTGGGAAAATGTAGTGGCAATCTTTCTAAAAAAGGTTGGGGATTTTTGTGCAAAAAGCTGATGTCACGAGAAGAAACACCCGCGCACAGCGAAAACAGCCGTGCGGTGAAACAAGCTCTGCCGCACGGGCATTTTTTGTCCGAAATGAATGCGCAATCGGGAGAAATTTGTTTTTTTCTGCCGTATACACTTTTATTTGAAAAAAACTGTGCTATACTGGACAGGCGGATTCGGACAGTCCGCAGAGGAGGCATACGATGCAGACAAAAACCAAATCGGCGTGGATGATCGCGGGCGCGGGCGCACTGTGGGGCATGATCGCTCTGTTCGTGCGCGTGCTGCGGGAAGCGGGACTCACGCCGCTTGAAATTGTATTTTTCCGCAATATGCTGGCAGCGATTGCGCTCGGCGCACTGATCTTTATCCGGGACAGGCGGGCTTTTTCCATCCGCCTGCGGGATATCTGGATGTTTGCCGGAACGGGCATGGTCAGCATTGCGCTGTTTAATTTCTGTTACTTTTACACGCTGTCGCACAGCAGCGTGGCGGTCGCGGCGCTGCTTTTGTATACGTCGCCGGTTTTTGTCCTGCTGTTTTCCATGCTCCTGTTCGGGGAGAAGCTGACCGGAAATCGCGCGCTGGCCGTTTGTGTTACAATCGCAGGCTGTGCATGCATCACAGGTGTTTTTTCACACGCACAGTCGGTCGCGCCGCTGACCGTGCTCAGCGGTCTCGGGTCGGGGCTGTTCTACGGTCTGTACAGCATTTTTGGCAAATTTGCGCTGCGCCGCTACAGCGCAGTGACCGTTTCCTTTTATACCTTTGTCTTTGCGGCGGGGGCAACCGCGCCGCTGTGCGCACAGCCGTGTGTGACATTTGCCGCGGGACATGCGAGCGGTTTGCTGTTCGGTCTTGGACTGGCGGTGTTTTGCACGGTTGCGCCGTTTCTGCTGTACACAGCCGGTCTGGACGGCGTGCCGGCCTCACAGGCGGCGCTGCTGGCGGCCGTCGAGCCGCTCGTCGGCAGTCTGGTCGGTGTGGCGGCGTTTGACGATCCGTTTACGATTTGGACAGCGCTCGGCATGCTGCTGATTCTCAGCGCGATTGCGGTGCTGCAGCTGCCGGATCGGCAGTCCGGAAAGGCGGGAGAACTGCGTGGATAGCTTTTTGTTCAGTATCAATGCCACCGTGCCGATTTTTCTTGTCATGGTGCTCGGTTATATCCTGCGCCGCATCGGCATGTTTTCCGAAGAGTTTTGCTCGGTCGCCAACCGGTATGTATTTAAGGTCTCACTGCCGGCGCTGCTGTTCCGCGATATTGCACAGACCGATTTGTATCAGGATTTCAATCTGACGTTTGTCTTTTACTGCGCGGGGGTCACGGTGGTGATGTTCCTCGGGCTGTGGGTTCTGGCAGCGAAGCTCATGCCGGACAAGACAATGGTCGGCGCCTTTGTGCAGGGCGCGGCGCGCAGCAGTGTGGCTGTGCTGGGCATTGCGTTCGTGGAAAACATTTACGGCGATGCCGGATTGACGCCGCTGATGATTGTCTCGGCGGTGCCGCTGTTCAACATTTTTTCGGTTATTATTCTGACGTTTTCGGCGGGCGGCGGTACGCATGGACGCGCGGCGGTTCGCCGGGCATGCGTCAATGTGCTCAAAAATCCGATCATCCTCGGGATTTTTGCCGGGCTTCCGTTTTCTCTTCTGCGCATACCGATTCCTGTCATTCCGCTCAAGGTGATCGACAGCGTGGCGGCAACGGCAACGCCGATTGCACTGCTGGTGGTCGGAGCGGGATTTGAAGGCACACAGGCACTTGCCAAGCTGCGTCCGACGGCCGCGGCAGCAGCGGTCAAGCTGATGGGTCTTCCGGCATTGTTCCTGCCGCTCGCCGTGCACTTCGGCTTTTCCGGCACGGAAATGGTGGCGGTTCTGGTTATGCTCGGCTCGCCCACCACTGTGACATCATACATCATGGCGAAAAATATGGGGAATGATGCGGAGCTTTCCTCCAGCATCGTCGTGCTCACAACGCTGCTGTCCTCGGTTACGCTGACGGGATGGATTTTCCTTTTGCGCGTCATGCAGCTGATTTAATCCGTTTGCAACGAAAAAGTATGGGGTATCCTTGACCATGAGGCTATATTTCGGTATAATGATACAAATGATACACGGAAAAACCAATTTTGTGTACAAGCATGGGGACTGTGCACATGGATTAGGGAGGATAACAAAATGAAAGGACTGATTCTTGCGGCGGGCAAGGGCACACGCCTGTATCCGATGACCAAGCCTGTGTGCAAGCCGCTGCTTCCGGTTTATGATAAGCCGCTGATCTACTATCCGCTCTCCGTACTCATTCAGGCGGGCATCTCCGATATTATGGTGATTATTCCGGATGGGGAGGAGGAGACCTTCGAGCGTCTGCTCGGCGACGGCAGCGCGTGGGGCGTCCATATTTCCTACGCCGTACAAAAGGTCCCGCGCGGTATCGCGGATGCGTTTCTGGTTGCGGAGGAGTTTATTCGCGGCGAGTCGGTTTGTCTCGTCCTCGGTGACAATATTTTTTACGATGAGACAAAGAAATATCAGTATATGCAGGCTGCGGACAACAATGACGGAGCAACCGTATTCGGCTATCATGTCGAGGATCCGCGCGCATTCGGCGTGGTGGAGTTCGATGAAAACGGCAATGCGATCAGCATTGAGGAAAAGCCGCGTTTCCCGAAATCCAACTATATTATTCCCGGCCTGTATTTTTACAACAACGAGGTTGTGGATATCGTAAAAAATCTCAAGCCGTCCGCGCGCGGGGAGCTGGAAATCACGGATGTCAATCTGGAATATCTGCGCCGCGGCAAGCTCAAAGTGATCCCGCTTGAAGACAGCTTTGTCTGGCTGGATGCCGGCACAGCGGACAGCCTGCTGGAGGCAGCCAACTGCGTCCGCGAGGTGCAGGAGCGCACCGGCCGGTACATTGCCTGCGTGGAGGAGGCTGCCTGCGATAAGGGCCTGATTCAGCCGGAGCAGGCGCATGAAATCGGCAGACAGCTGGGACAGACACTGTACGGACAGTATCTGCAGTGCCTGTGAGATCTTTTTTGACAGAAAAACAGAGAGCGGCCGCGTGGCCGCTCTGCTTTTTGAGGGAGGAAGCGTCTCTTTGAAAACAACGGTTTATTTTATCCGGCACGGCACGACGGAAAACAACGTGGGCGGGCGGTTTCAGGGGAAGACGGACATTCCCCTCGGCGAGATGGGACTGCGGCAGGCGGCCTGTCTGGGTGAGCGTTTTCGGGATGTGCCGGTGGATGCCGTGTACAGCAGCCCGCTGACGCGCGCCCGTCAGACGGCAGAAGGGGTCTGCGCGTTTCTGCCGGTACACCCTGTCCTTTGCCCGGAGCTGCGCGAAATCGACGGCGGTCTGCTGGAGGGTCATACCAACGAGGAAAACCGCCGCACGTTCCCCGAGGTGATGGAGAATTTCCGCAATCACCCCGCGCGCTTCTGCCCGCCGGAAGGGGAGAGCGCACGGCAGGTGCACGCCCGCATGACCGCGGAGGTCGGACGGCTCGTACGCGGGAATGCGGGAAAACGAATTGTGCTCGTGTCGCATGGCTTCGCCCTGCAGGTCTATCTCGCGTGCCTGGATACGCCGTTTGACCGGATGGAACCGAATATTGTCGGCAACGCCTCTGTCACCTGCATCGTCTTTGACGAGGAGGGCGGATTCGAGACGGTTTTTTTCGACGATCAGTCCCATCTGCCGGAGGAGCTGCGCATTCATTCCGCCTATCTGCGCACCGGACGGGCGCCGGGCGCGCCGCGCGCCGATTCGAACGAAAACGGGTGAAAACGGTCGGCGTTTAGCGGAAAAATACAAAGAAAAACAACAAAACCTCTCCGATTTGGAGAGGTTTTACAATTGGCTCAGCTTGACAAAATGATGGGAATATGATACCATTAAATAGTTTCCACATAACTTTATGGAATCTTATCCAAATACATTCTAGCAGTTTTTGCGAAAAGATGCAAGGATGAAGAAAGGAAAAATCACTACGCAGCCAAGCGTATCGAGTACTTGAGAAACGGAGTGATGGGTGCAATATGGCAAACGAAGCAACAATCAACGGTGTCCACGTCCATGACGTGCAGTACGGGCGCACCACCCGCAAGAGCTTTGCCAGGATTCCGGACATCCTGGAGATGCCGAACCTCATCGAGGTTCAGAAAAAATCGTATGAGTGGTTTCTGACGGACGGTCTGCGCGAGGTGTTCGAGGATGTCGGGTCCATCAGCGACTACACCGGCAATCTGGAGCTGTCGTTCATCGACTACACGCTCGACGACAATCCGAAAAACAGCTACACCGTGGAGGAGTGCAAGGCGCGCGACGCCACATATGCCTGCCCGCTGCGCGTGCGGATGCGTCTGCGCTACAAGGAGACCGGTGAGATCAAGGAGCAGGAGCTGTTCATGGGCGATTTCCCGCGCATGACCGATTCCGGCACGTTTATCATCAACGGCGCGGAGCGCGTCATCGTCTCGCAGATTGTTCGTTCGCCGGGCGTATACTACGGCATGACGCTCGACAAGACCGACAAGCCGCTGCTGTCCGCAACTGTCATCCCGTACCGCGGCGCATGGCTGGAGTACGAGACCGACAGCAACGACGTTTTCTACGTCCGCATTGATAAAAACAGAAAAATTCCGATCACCTCGTTTATCCGCGCCATCGGCGTGGAAACGGATGCGGAAATCCTCGATCTGTTCGGTGAGGATGAGCGCATTCTGGCGACCCTCGACAAGGATCCGTCCAAGACCGTCGAGGAGGCCCTGATTGAAATCTATAAAAAGCTGCGCCCGGGCGAGCCGCCCACGGTTGATTCTGCGCGCAGCCTGCTGGGCACGCTGTTCTTTGACACCCGCCGCTATGACATTTCCGCGGTCGGCCGCTACAAGTACAACAAAAAGCTCAACATTGCCCGCCGCCTGGTCGGCCACAAGCTGTGTGAGACGGTTGCCGACCCCATGACCGGCGAGGTTCTCGCGGATGAGGGCACGATTCTCAGCCGCGAGCAGGCGAACCGCATTGCGCGCCGCGGCGTAAACGGCACGATCATCGAAGCCAACGACGGCACGCGCGTCAAGGTGTTCGGCAACGGCATGGTTCACATGAAGGACTTTGTCTCCTTTGACCCGCAGGAGAAGTGCGGCATCAAGGAGCAGGTTCGCTTCACCGTCCTGCGCGATCTGCTGGAGACTGCACAGGCTGAGGGCAAGAGCGAAGAGGAGCTCATCGAAGACATCAAGGCGGCGAAGGACGACCTCGTCCCGAAGCACATTATTGTCGACGATATGCTGGCTTCCATCTGCTATCTGCTCGGCCTCGGTCACGATATCGGCACGACCGACGACATCGACCATCTGGGCAACCGCCGTCTGCGCTGTGTCGGCGAGCTGCTGCAGAATCAGTTCCGCATCGGCTTCTCCCGCATGGAGCGCGTCATCCGTGAGCGCATGACCATTCAGGATCTGGCGATTGTCACACCGCAGTCGCTGATTAACATTCGTCCGGTGACGGCGGCAATCAAGGAGTTCTTCGGCTCCTCCCCGCTGTCGCAGTTCATGGATCAGACCAACCCGCTCGCAGAGCTGACGCACAAGCGCCGTATGTCTGCACTCGGCCCCGGCGGTCTGTCGCGTGACCGCGCATCGTTCGAGGTTCGAGACGTACACTACAGCCACTACGGACGCATGTGCCCGATTGAGACCCCGGAAGGTCCGAACATCGGCCTGATTTCCTATCTGGCAACCTATGCACGCATCAATGAATTCGGCTTTATCGAGGCGCCGTACCGGATAATCGACAAGGAGACCGGCCGCGTCACCGATGAGGTTCAGTATATGACCGCGGATGTCGAGGACGAATATATCGTCTGCCAGGCGTATGAGCCGCTGGACGAGGAGGGGCGCCTCGCAAATCCGCGTATCACCTGCCGTTTCCGCGAGGAAATCGTAGAAGTTGACCGTCAGGATGTCGATCTGATGGACGTTTCGCCGCGCATGATGGTATCTGTCGCAACCGCGATGATTCCGTTCCTCGATCACGATGACGCAAACCGTGCACTGATGGGCGCGAACATGCAGCGTCAGGCAGTTCCGCTGCTCAAGACGGAGTCGCCTGCGGTCGGCACCGGCATGGAATACAAGGCGTGCGTCGATTCCGGCATTGTTCCGCTGGCAGAGGGCGACGGCACCGTCACCCGCGTCACGGCGCGTGACGTCACGGTCAATTACGACACGATGGGTGAGAAAACCTATCATCTGACCAAGTTCCTGCGTTCCAACCAGTCCACCTGCATCAACCAGAGACCGATCGTCAACCTCGGCGAGCGCGTCAAGAAGGGCGATGTGCTGGCGGACGGTCCGTCCACCCATAACGGCGAGGTCGCGCTGGGCAAAAACGCCCTCATCGGCTTCATGACCTGGGAAGG
>DJXF01000119.1 GCA_002449635.1 Clostridiales bacterium UBA7011
AACATACCGGAAGGCATGGCGGTCGGCGCCGTCTATGCGGGGTATTTGTCCGGCAATGCGAACATTACTGCGGCCGGTGCGCTCGCCTTGTCCATCGGCATTGCCATTCAGAATTTCCCGGAGGGTGCGATTATTTCGATGCCGCTGCGTGCGGAGGGTTGGAGCAAACCGCGTGCATTTGTCGGCGGGGTGATCTCCGGCATAGTGGAGCCGATTGGAGCGGTGCTGACCATTCTGGCGGCAGGGCTGATTGTACCGTTGCTGCCGTATATGCTCAGCTTTGCGGCGGGCGCAATGCTGTATGTTGTCGTGGAGGAATTGATTCCGGAGATGTCACAGGGCGCGCATTCCGATATAGGAACGATGTTGTTTGCGGCCGGATTTTCTGTGATGATGATTCTGGACGTTGCATTGGGATAGAGAAAAAGTCTGAAAATACAGACGGCAGAAAAGGAAAGCAGCCGCGCGCCTGCTGCTGGAAAGCGATCACATTGTACCGGACATCGCCGGTCACTTGCCGAAAACAGACAGGGATTGAGATATTTTGCTCCGTGTGATACAATACCGTTGTAATTGCTGTCAGGAACAGGCTGATTCAGCCGGAAGGAGAATCGATGAAGCTGATTTCATGGAATGTGAATGGTTTGCGCGCTTGCCTCGGCAAGGGCTTTCAGGATGTGTTTGACGCGCAGGATGCCGATATATTTTGTCTGCAGGAGACCAAAATGCAGCCCGGACAGGCACAGGTCGATTGCGAGGGCTATGAGGAGTACTGGTACAGTGCAGAAAAGAAGGGTTACAGCGGGACGGCGCTGTTCACAAAAACAAAGCCGCTGTCCGTTGTCTTCGGTATCGGCATGGATGAGCACGACCACGAAGGCCGCGTCATCACAGCGGAATATGAAAGCTTTTTTGTTGTCACTTGCTATACACCCAATGCACAGAATGAATTGAAGCGGCTGGATTACCGCATGCAGTGGGAGGATGCGTTCCGCGATTATCTCACCCGGCTGGACGCGGTCAAGCCGGTCATTCTTTGCGGCGACTTAAACGTGGCACATCAGGAAATCGACCTGAAAAACCCAAAGACCAATCATCACAACGCAGGCTTCTCCGATGAGGAGCGTGCAAAGATGACGGAGCTGCTCGCTTCCGGCTTTACGGACAGTTTTCGCTGGCTGCATCCCGATGTGACCGGAGTATACAGCTGGTGGTCGTACCGCTTCAAGGCGCGGCAGAACAATGCGGGATGGCGTATTGATTACTTCATTGTATCCGACCGCATTCGGGAGAACATCCGCAGGGCGGAAATTCTGACCGATATCATGGGCAGCGATCATTGTCCCGTGCTGCTGGACATTGATCTGTAAAACGGAAAGATAAAACTTAAGGCAATACCACACCATTCAGTGGCTGTTTGAGGACAGCGCGAAGTGCGGTATTGCCTTGCTTTTTTATGTGCTGGCCGCCGGATTCTTTCCGGTGAAAAACAATGCCGCTCCGGCAGATACGGTCTCTCGTGATGGTTTCCGGCTGTGCGTCAGTGACGTGTCGCAAGGCGGACAATGCCGCTGCCATAGGTCTGGTTTTTTTCTGAACCCTACGCAGTCAATCTGTGGCGGCTTGCTCTTGATAACGGTCATGACAGATCGGCTTTTTGATCTTTACAGCACAGCAGGTGTGCTGTTTCAAATGCAGCATCAGTTTGCGGGAGGCCGTGCTGTTTTCCGTCAGAGAGCACAGAAAAAAACACCAAGATGATTTTTTGGCATATTTACCAGGAAATCAAGGTAAAGCGGTGCAAATAGTCGGTGCGAAAAATGACAATGATTTGTGAAAAAACCATGATTATTTGCAAATAATTTGCGAAAACTGAGCGTTTCAGTTTTAGCTTTATACAGGTTTTTAGCGATATTGTATTGACTTTTGTCTTTTATCGTTCCATAATATTGTACAATGGAGAAAAATATGGAGAAGGAGTCAGAGATATGAATCAGAAATTTGGCTGCCTGCTGCTGTCGCTTTGCATGCTTACCCCGTGCGTCGGTTCGACAGCGTTCGCAGCGGATGGGGTAACTGATGAGACTGAGACTGTCGTCGCGGAATATGATTCCGCGGAACAGACGACATACCTGAATGATGATGTTGCTGAGCAGATGCTCGACACCAACGATGATGTCTGGGAAAGCGGCACATCGATCAATCTTGCGCAAAAAGAGCTGGCACCGGCAACCGTTGCCTGGACGGCCGGCTACCGTGTTCAGTTCCAGAATGCGAAGGAATATCAGTCTGTCCAATATGGCAGAGGAACGATATCCTCTTCCGGATGCGGTCCGGCCTCACTGTGCAACGCGATGTATGCGGCCGGCATAGCCGATGTGGATCTTCCGATCATGTGCCGGCAGTCGGTTGCCTGCGGCGCACGTTATTATGGAGGAACCAATGAAACAATCCTGCTGAAGGCTATGGCGCCGAAATATCGATTTGCTTACACGGCAACCAACAGCTCCGCCGAATTGAAGCGTCATCTGCGGTCGGGCGGAGTTGCCATCGTTCATGCGGGGACAAGATATCCGTTGTTTACAACCAGCGGCCATTTTATGGCGGCTGTCGGCATTGACGGTGACAGCGTCAATCTCATCGACAGCTACTGGTATGACGGAAAATATACCAGAACGACGGCGCGGCGGAATTATACAAAGATTGTGGGACCGGGTGTGATTCGAGTGAGCCTGAATCAGATCGAAAAGGCGACGGCGGATCGCAGACCTCACTACTACTTGCTGTCCAAAATATATCCCTCCGCAGCAGATAACGGGGACGCTCCGTTTACGGATGTCAGACAAAACAAGTGGTATTATTCGCATGTCGTAGGTGCATATCAGAACAAACTGATGGCGGGCGTATCTGCCACTGCATTTAAACCGGACACGCTGCTTACCCGCGCGATGTCGGTACAGCTGCTATACAACTATGAGGTTCAGCGCAATCCTTCGATCTGCAGCAGCAATGCGGCACAGTTCCGCGATGTACCGCAGGATGTGTGGTATCGCAAAGCACTGAACTGGGCAGCACAAGCCGGTGTCACGCATGGCGTCGGAAATGATTCCTTTGCTCCGGGCAGTGCGGTCACAAGAGAACAGTTTGTGACGATGCTTTACCAGTATGTTCACGGTCAGAATGATGCGGACGATACGGTTCTTGACGTTTTTCCGGATCGGCAGCAGGTCTCCGGCTGGGCAGCTGACAGCGTGAACTGGGCCGTAAAAAACGGCGTTCTCAGCGGCAAGGCGAACGGCACAACGCGCGTGCTCGATCCGGACGGAAAAATGACGCGCGCGGAAGCTGCCACCATTCTTCTGAATTTTGTTCGGATGCTTGCAAAGGCTGCATAAGTCCCGGAAACTGCGAAATGTTTTGAAACAGAAAAAGAGAGGTCTGAACTCTGCGTCAAACAGGATTCAGACCTCTTTTGATTTCTTTTGCAGTGCGTTTCAAAATGCCCTGACCATTCGGTCAGGGCTTGTGATTCTGCGGATTTTCCAACTCGTCAGCGAGCTGCTGCAGCAGCTTTTCATCGCGCCTGTCCTGCGGCTCAAACGCGGCGAACAGGTCGGGACGGTCGCGCCGCGTGCGTGCAAGGCTCATTTTCCGGCGCCAGGCATCGATATTGGCATGATGTCCGGAGAGCAAAACCTCCGGTACGGCGCGATCATGCCAGACGGCCGGCTTTGTGTACTGCGGATATTCCAGCAGACCATTCCAGTGGCTTTCCTCCGTGAAACATACTTCCTCGGAGAGCACGCCGGGCACCATGCGGCACACCGCGTCTGCCACTGCCATAGCGGGAATTTCACCGCCGGTCAGAACGAAATCGCCGATGGAAATTTCCTCGTCGACACATTCGTCAATAAAGCGCTGGTCAATGCCCTCGTAATGTCCGCATACCAGAATGACATGCTCATGTGCGAGCAGCTCGCGCGCTTTTTTCTGGCAGAAGGGAGCGCCCTGTGCACTCATCAGAACAGTATGCACCTTTTCTCCGCCTGTGACATGGGCATGACAGCGATACAGAGGGTCTGCCTGCATGACCATCCCTTTTCCGCCGCCGTAGGGGGTGTCGTCCACACGGTTGTGCTTGTCCAGCGTGAAGTCGCGGATGTTGACTGCGCGGATCGAGATCAGGCCCGCCTGCTGTGCGCGGCCCATGATACTCGTCTGCATGACATGTTCAATCATCTCGGGAAACAGCGTGAGAATATCAAATTTCATCGCTGAGCAATCCTTCAATCGTGCACACGGTCACCAGACCGTTTTCCAGGTCGACACTGCGCAGGAACTGCGGTATGCCGGGAATCATATGCTGTTTGCTGCCTTCCTGTACGAGGTACAGATCACCGGCAGGACCATCGACAATGTCTTTTACAACACCGATGTTGCGTCCGACACGCTCGTCATAAACCGGCAGACCGATGGCGTCCTGAATAAAGAATGCACCCTCGGCAAGTTCGACATCATCGCGGTTCATGTACAGCGTCAGACCGCGCATCTGCTGCGCCTGTTCGATGGTGTCCACGCCCTCTACGTGCATTAAAACACAGCCCTTGTGAACCTTTGCGGACAGAATGTGCAGGGGGGAGTGATCCTCGCGGTAGAGCGTTTCAAATTCAGCGAGAAAGTCGGGAGAATCGCACCACGGATGCACCTTGATGTCACCGCGCACGCCGTGTGTGTTGACAATTTTGCCGATTTCCAGATATTGTTTCTTCATAAAATCCTCCGCGGAAACATGTGCTTTGTCAGAAAAAAAGAGCCGCTGAGCGGCTCTCGAAAAGATTCAGTCGACAATTTCGACGGATACCTTTTTGTTTTGACGATTTCCGGCCGCCTTCATCAAAGTACGAATTTCCTTTGCGATGCGGCCATGACGTCCGATAACCTTACCCATGTCATCAGGAGCGACACGGAGTTCAAAGATAATCTCCTCGCCCTGCGTGGTTTCAGTCACACTGACAGCGTCCGGGTCGTTGACAAGGTTCTTTGCGATGTAGGTCAAAAGTTCTTTCATCTAAAACAACCTCACTTGTTTACAGTACGCCGGATTTCTTGAGCAGTGCGCGGACGGTATCGGTCGGCTGTGCGCCGTTCTTAATCCACTGCTGTGCGCGCTCAGCATCAATCTTGATCTCAACCGGATCAGTCAGCGGGTTGTAGGTGCCGATTTCCTCGATGAAACGACCGTCACGCGGGTAACGGGAATCTGCAACAACGATACGGTAGAAAGGAGCCTTCTTAGCGCCCAGTCTGCGAAGTCTGATTTTTACCATGGTTTTCACCTCCTGTGAATTGATTATTGTAAATTGCTTTACACGATATTAAAACGGGAAGCGGAATCCGCCGCCGCGTTTACCGAGATTGCCCATGCCGGGGAGATTGAATCCGCCCAGACCGCCGCGCTTTTTGCCGCGCTTGGCAAGTCCGTTGAGCTGGCGTGTCATCTTCTGCATCATTTCAAACTGCTTGAGCAGCCGATTGACATCCTCGACCTTCAGCCCGCAGCCGGCTGCAATCCGCTTTTTGCGGCTGAAGTTGATGATAGACGGATTGTCGCGCTCCTTTGGTGTCATCGAATTGATGATCGCTTCGATGTGCGCAACCGCTTTGCCGTCCACCTGTGCGCCCGAAAGCGCCTTGGAATCCATACCGGGAATCATAGCGAGCATGTTCTGCATCGCTTCCGGATCTTTAAACTGTGTGAGCTGATCGGCAAAATCGGTCAGCGTCAGACGGTTGGCACGAACCTTTTTCTCCAGTTCAGCCGCTTTTTTGGCGTCATAGTTTTCCTGCGCCTTTTCAATCAGCGTGAGCATATCGCCCATGCCGAGAATACGCGAAGCCATGCGGTCCGGGTGGAACGGCTCGATGTCGGCCAGCTTTTCGCCGGTACCGACAAATTTGATCGGCTTGCCGGTGACGGCCTTTGTGGACAGAGCGGCACCGCCGCGGGCATCGCCGTCCATTTTCGCCATCAGAATGCCGTCCACACCGAGTGCATCGTCGAATGCGGTTGCGACGTTGACGGCATCCTGACCGGTCATCGCGTCGACAACCAGCATAATTTCTGACGGCTGAACCTCCGCCTTGATGGTTTTCAGCTCGTTCATCAGCGCTTCGTCGATGTGCAGACGTCCCGCCGTGTCGAGAAAGACCATATCATACGCGTTCTTTTTTGCGTAATCCACGCCGGCCTTTGCGATTTCAACCGGATCGCCCTGTCCCATTTCGAAGACTGGAATATCCAGCTTTTCGCCGACAACCTTGAGCTGATCGATTGCCGCCGGACGATATACGTCACAGGCGACGAGCAGCGGCCGCTTTTGCTGCTGTTTTTTAAACAATCCCGCGAGCTTGGCGCCGTTTGTGGTTTTGCCGGCACCCTGCAGGCCGACCATCATGACAACAGTCGGGGGATTGGGGGAGATGTTGATTTTTGAATTGGAACCGCCCATCAGTTTGGTCAGTTCCTCGTTGACGATTTTGATGACCTGCTGCGCAGGGGAGAGGCTCTCCAGAATCTCAGCGCCGGTTGCCCGTTCGGTCACCGTCTTCGTAAATTCCTTGACAACCTTGAAGTTGACATCCGCCTCCAGCAGAGCCAGCTTGATTTCGCGCATCGCGCTCTTGACGTCCGCCTCGCTCAGGCGTCCGCGGCTTTTCAGCTTCTTAAAGGCAGAAGTGATTTTTTCGGAAAGTCCTTCAAATGCCATGATTTCTCCTTATTCCGAAAGCTGTTTGGCGATCTGAAATGCCTGATCGCACAGTTCCGTAATGTGGGGGTCGTGATAGCGCACGTTGTTGATGCCGCGCAGCTCCCACACGATGTCTGCCAGACGCTCCAGACTGGTCTGTGTCTGACCATAGCGTGCGACCAGACCGAGTTTTTCCTCTGTGTCGCGCAGTGTTCGTTCGGCACGCATAATGCCGTCGCGCACGCCCTGACGGGTAATGCCCATGTGCTCGGAAATCTCAGCAAGCGAGAGATCGTCATTGTAGTACAGATCAAACAGCTCTTTTTGCTTCGCCGTGAGGATTTCACCGTAAAAATCGTACAGCATACACATTTCAAACGTTTTGTTTTTCATGCTGCACCTCCGAGAAACGCCCGCAGTGTAAAGGCTGTGACCTTTGTAAAGGCTTTAGGCTTTACAACACGAACGTTATTGTATACCCGGCCGCTCTATTTGTCAAGGGCTTTTCGCGCAAGTTGTGCGATTTTTTTTGCGAGAAAGGCGAGCAGATCAAACAAAGAAAGCAGCAGCGTCACAGACATTGCGCCGAGGACGTTTAAGACGATGTCGTCGATGTCACAGGACCCCAGACCGGTCAGGTACTGCGTCAGTTCGATTCCGGCGCTCAGGCAAAGCCCGACAAGAAAGGTCGTGCCGAGGCTCAGATCGCGCCGCAGCAGCGGTATGAGCAGACCGATGGGCATAAAGGCGACGATATTTCCGGCCAGATTGCGCACCGCCACGGAGGTGCCCACCCGTCCGGAAAACAGATAAAAGCGAATGGTTTGCAGCGGGACGAGGTTGACGCGCGTATATTCCAGCTCATCGGTATCCTTTAATATATTGGCAATCGTGTCGTGATCGAATTTAAACAGAATCACCTTGAGCAGCAAAAGCAGATAACCGATCAGGCACAGCCAGAGCAGCACGGTTACAAGCGTTGAACGCGGTTTTTTTCCTGCCAACACGCAGCACTCCTTTCCGTTTTATTTGGGTTATCATACCATGGGAAGCGGTGAAATGCAAACATTTCGGAGAAAACAAAAAAACGCAGGGCTGACGGGTAGACGAAAGCGGAAAACAGCGATATAATAGCAATACGCAAACAGAATGGCGATTTTTGCCTTTCCGATACCATGGAGACAGATATGCACAAAACAACAAGACTGTCACTCAAAAACGGGGTAGGGCTGACCTGCGTGACAACCAATCAGCCCAAGACATCCTGTCTGAGCGCGATGCTGGTACTGCCGCTGAGCGATGCGTCACGCAGCAGTTCGGCGCTCTTGCCATATGTACTGCGCAGCAGCTGCCGGGATTACCCGGGACAGCAGGCAGTGGCAGCACAGCTCGATCGGCTGTATGGCGCCCTGCTTCAGCCGGTCGTGCGCAAGCGCGGCGAAGCGCAGCTGATCGGCTTTGCCGCGGATGTCATCGATGAGCGGTTTGCCCTGTCGGATGCCGGCGCGCTTTTCAAGGGAACGGCGCAGCTGCTGTGTGCACTGCTGCTGCATCCGCAAATGCCGCCGCGGGATGTACTCGCGCGCGAAATCGAGCAGCGGTGTGCGGCGGTGGCCGCACTGTCGGACGACAAGCGCGCATGGGCGGTTCGCCGGATGTATCAGTATATGTGTGCGGACGAAGCGTACAGCGCAGTGGAACTGGGCGATCCGGAGACGCTGCGCGCCATTACGCCGGAACAGCTGATGGAGCACTACGGCCGCGTCATGCAGACTGCGCCGATGGAGCTGTTTTACTGCGGTTCCCTCCCGCCGGAGGCGGTTGCAGAGCAGCTGCAGGCGGCACTGTGCGAGCGTCCGGAAATCGAACAGCCGGTTCGCCCGACTTTTTTTGCGCCGCGCCGGCCGGTGCGCGACACCCTGGCCGCGGTGACAGAAGAGGAAAAGGTGGCACAGGGCAAGCTGACCATCGGTCTGCGCACAGGGATTACCGCGTTTGATGCGGATTATCCCGCCATGGTCCTGTTTAACGCCTGCTTTGGCGGCTCGACCGCCTCGCGGCTGTTCCGCACCGTGCGCGAACAGATGAGCCTGTGTTATTACGCGTCCACGCAGACGGACAAGCTCAAGGGCGTCATGGCGGTGGCTTCCGGCATTGAAAATGAAAGCGAGCCGCGTGCGCGTGCAGAAATTCTGCGTCAGCTCGAGCTGATGCAGCAGGGTGTGACGGCAGAGGAGACAGAAGCCGCGCGGCGGTCGGTGACCGCGTCGCTGCAGGCGATGTATGATGCTCCGCTGTCACTTGAGAACTTTTATCAGACACAGGCGGCGGCCGGACTGACAGAGACACTGGATGAACTGATCGAGCGAATCCGGCGCGTCACGCCCGATGAAGTTACGGCAGCGGCCCGCAAGGCGGTACCGGACACCATCTATTTTCTCAAAGGAGCGGGCGCATGAAGACGATAGCTTATCCTCAGCTGGACGAACGCATTCAGACGACCGTTCTGGAAAACGGTCTGCACATCTATTGCGTCCCGCGTGAAAACAGCGCAAAGACGTTTGCGATGCTGGCCGTCAATTTCGGCTCGATTGACTGCTGCTTTTCGCTGGACGGAACGACGCACAGCGTCACACCGGGCATTGCGCATTTCCTCGAGCACAAGATGTTTGAGGAGCCGGACGGCAATGCGCTGCAAAAGTTTACCGCGCTCGGCGCACATCCCAACGCCTTTACCAGTCACACCATGACGGCGTATCATGTTACGTGCACCGAGCGGTTTTATGACTGCCTGGAAATTCTGCTTCGGTTTGTCACCACGCCTTATTTTACCGATCAGAATGTCGCAAAGGAAAAGGGAATCATCGGTCAGGAAATTACGATGCTGCGCGATACACCGGGCTGGCAGGCCTATGTCGGTATGCTGGAGGGACTGTACGCGGTGCACCCCGTCCGCATTTCCGTCGCGGGCAGCAGGGAAAGCATTCAGCCCATTGATCCTGCGGTGCTTTCGCTGTGTCACCGCGCGTTTTATTCCCCGGAAAATCTCGCGCTGATCGTCTGCGGACAGTATGATTTTGAACAGGTGGTGGCAATGGCACAGCGCGGGACGCCGCGGCAGGCGGCGCATATCGCATCGCGTTCATACGGCACGGAGCCGGAATGTGCTTCCATACCGGAGGTAAAACAGCAGATGGCGGTTTCACGCCCGATGTTTCTGCTCGGCTGCAAGGATACCGCGCCGGAAAATCCGTATCTCCGGCAGATTACCGGTGAGCTGGCGGCGGCGTGTGTCTGCGGACGTTCCGCTCCGCTTTACAATCGGCTGTATGATGCCGGTCTGACCGATCACACGCTGTCCTCCGATTATTTCACCTTTGCGGGCGGAGCATGTGCCATTTTCAGCGGAGAGACGCACGATCCGTATGCGGTTCGCAGGGAACTGGAACAGGAACTGCGGCGCATCGCGTCCGAGGGACTGGAGACGGAGCTGTTTGCCCGCACAAAGGCTGCGTGTTACGGAAAATATGTGCGCAAAATCAGCGATCCCGCTGAGGTTTGCCGCTTGCAGGCGGAGGCATGCTTCTGCGGTGCAAACTGCTTTGATTTCGCGGAGGCGATTGCGTCGGTTACAGCCGAGGATGTGCAGCGCCGTATTCGCCGCTGGTCGGCACAGGGCGCGACATCGCTGTCGGTCGTCGAGCCGCAGAAGGAGGAAACTGTTTGAATCAGATTGTATCATTCCCCGGTCTGGGGCTGGAATTTCATTTTTCCAATGTCGCATTTTCCATCGGCGCCAAACCCATTTACTGGTATGGCATCGTCATTGCGCTGGGCGTTGTGCTTTCGGCGTGGTATGCCTGCCGGCGTGCACCGCGGTTCGGTATGCGCGCGGATGATGTGCTCGATGTGCTGCTGGTATTTCTGCCGGTCGGCATCGTTTGTGCCCGGCTGTACTATGTCGCGTTTGAATGGGAGCAGTATCGGGACAATCCCGCTGAAATCATTGCGATCTGGCACGGAGGGCTTGCCATTTACGGCGGTTTGATCGGCGGCCTCATTGCAATTATTGTGTACTGCCGTGCGAAAAAGCTCGACTGCATGGATATGCTCGATGTGTATGCCGGCGCTGTTCCGATTGGTCAGGCGCTGGGGCGCTGGGGCAATTTTTTCAACTGTGAAGCGTTTGGCCGCCAGACCTCGCTGCCGTGGCGCATGGTCATCGGAAAAGGCCTGGATGAAGCGGGACAGTTCGGCAATCATCCAACCTTCTTTTATGAATCGGCATGGAATGCCGTCGGCGTGCTGCTGCTGTATCTCTATTCCAAAAAAAGAAAGTATCGCGGAGAAATGGTACTGCTCTATTTCGGGTGGTATGGTCTCGGACGGTTTTTCATCGAGGGCCTGCGGACAGACAGCCTGTATCTCTGGGGTACGGATTTTCGCGTGTCACAGATCGTTGCCCTTATTTCTGTTCTCATCGGCTTCGGCGGCTTTGTGCTCAATCGTTTTCTGCCGTTTCTGCGAAACGTGTCCGAGCCCGATGCAACCAACCAAAATCACACGGAGGAATCAAAATGAGTGCTGTCAGAATGGATGGAAAGATGGTTTCCGCAAAGGTACGCGGAAGTATTTTGGACGAGGTCAATCGCCTGAAAAAGCGCGGCGTGCGCCCGGGTCTGGCTGTCATTATTGTGGGAGAGGACCCCGCCTCTCAGATTTATGTGCGCAACAAGGAGCGCGCCTGCGAGGAATGCGGCTTTTATTCTGAAAAATATGCGCTGCCGGAGGAGACCACGCAAGAACAGCTGATTGGTCTGATTGAGGAGCTCAATCACAATCCGCACATCGACGGCATACTGTGTCAGATGCCTGTTCCGGCGCATATCAGCGAGCAGGCGGTGATCGATGCGATTGACCCGACGAAGGATGTCGATGCGTTCCATCCCGTCAATGTCGGCAAAATCATGATCGGCGATTTTGACTTTTTGCCGTGTACACCGGCGGGCGTGATGGAGCTGCTCGACGAATACGGCGTCGACCCGAAGGGCAAAAAATGTGTCGTCATCGGCCGTTCCAACATCGTGGGCAAGCCGATGGCCATGCTGCTGCTGCACCGCCACGGTACCGTGACGATCTGCCATTCGCGCACAGAGAATCTCAAGGAGGTCTGTGCGCAGGCGGATATCCTGGTAGCCGCAGTCGGCAGGGCGGACTTCGTCACGGCGGATATGGTCAAGGAGGGCGCAGCTGTCATTGATGTCGGCATGAACCGCCGCGAAAACGGAAAGGTGACCGGCGATGTCTGCTATGATGAGGTCAATGAAAAGGCGGGATATCTCACGCCGGTTCCGGGCGGTGTCGGACCGATGACCATCACCATGCTGATGAAAAACACGCTCAAGGCTGCGAAGCTGCACGCCGGTATAGAAGACTGAAATCGGGGCGAAAAATCCGTTTTTGCTATTGACAGAGCCTGTTCGCTGTGTTAATATATGAAAAGCCGCATTGATCGGGTTGTCAAAGTATGTCTGCGGACATCTCCCGTGAGAGCGTGACTCTATCAAAGAAAGAGAGGTGCTACCGCAATGTATGCAATCGTAGAGACCGGTGGCAAGCAGTACAAGGTATCTGAGGGTGACGTTATTTATGTCGAGAAGCTCGGCGTAGAGGACGGCGCTTCCGTTACGTTCGACAAGGTTCTGGCAGTCGGTGAAGGCGCAGAGCTGAAGGTCGGCGCTCCGTATGTCGAGGGTGCTACCGTAGCCGGTACCGTTGAGAAGACCGGCAAGAAGAAGAAGATCATCGTCTACAAGATGAAGCCGAAGAAGGGCTATCGCCGCAAGCAGGGCCACAGACAGCCCTACACGAAGGTAACCATCGGCGCAATCAACGCGTAAGATGACGACCGTCCGTTTTTTCCGAAACGGCAGCCGCATTGATGCCGTAGAGATCAGCGAGCACGCGGGTTTTGCGGCAGAAGGCGAGGACATCGTGTGCGCAGCAATTTCTGCAAATGTCGATCTGATCAGCTGCTTGCTTGAAGATATCCTCGGTCTGGAGCTTCAGACCACGGTGGACGAGCAGGCCGCGCGGATTCGGCTCGAGCTTCCCCAAAAGCTCGAAGAGCCGGAGGAAGAACAGGCGCAGAACGCATTGACTGCATTCATGGTGTATTTGATCGATTTGAAAGCGCGTTATCAGGATTATATCGAAGTAATGGAGGTGTAAGTCATGCTTCATATCAGCTTACAGTTTTTTGCTCATAAAAAGGGCGTAGGTTCCACCAAGAACGGCCGTGATTCCGAATCCAAGAGACTCGGCGTCAAGCGTGCAGATGGTCAGGTTGTACCGGCAGGCAACATTCTCGTTCGCCAGCGCGGCACGCACATCCATCCGGGCGTGAATGTCGGCATCGGTTCCGATGACACCCTTTTTGCCAAGGTCAGCGGTGTTGTTCGCTTTGAGCGTCGTGGCCGTGACCGCAAGCAGGTTTCTGTTTACGAAATCGAGCAGTAAGAGATTCTTTGATGCGAAAAGCACCTCGGACAGTTCGTCTGGGGTGCTTTTTTCGAGGGAACCGTACCGCAGGTGCGTTCCCGCCGCGGGAAAGGAGTTCGTATGCCACAATTTATTGATACCGCGAAAATCTGGATTCGGTCCGGACGCGGCGGAGACGGAAAGGTCTCCTTTCATCGGGAAAAGTATATTGCATCCGGGGGTCCGGACGGGGGAGACGGCGGACGCGGCGGCTCTGTTATATTTCAGGTAGATGACAACCTGTCCACGCTGATGGATTTCCGCTATAAGAAAAAATATACCGCGCCGGCAGGTGAACCGGGCGGCAGCCGCCGCTGTACCGGCAAGGACGGCAGGGATTTGATTATCCGTGTGCCGCGCGGCACCATTCTGCGCGACGCGAACAGCGGACAGGTCATTCACGATTTGTCCGACAACGAGCCGTTTGTCGCGGCGCGCGGCGGAAAAGGCGGGTGGGGAAATACCCATTTTGCCACCCCGACCCGGCAGGCACCGCGTTTTGCCAAGCCCGGACTGCCCGGACAGGAGCTGGAAATTCGTCTGGAGCTGAAGCTGCTCGCAGATGTCGGACTGGTCGGTTTCCCGAATGTCGGCAAGTCTACGCTGTTGTCCATGGCGTCTGCCGCACGCCCGAAAATCGCCAATTATCACTTCACGACACTGGTTCCCAATCTCGGCGTGGTCTCCATCGGCGAGGGTGAATCGTTTGTCATGGCGGATATTCCGGGAATTATCGAAGGTGCATCGCAGGGCGCCGGTCTTGGCCATGCGTTTCTGCGCCATATCGACCGCTGCCGCCTGCTGCTGCACATCGTCGATGCCGCAGGCAGTGAGGGACGCGATCCGATTGACGATCTGGAAAAAATCAACAGTGAACTCGGACAGTATTCCATTGATTTGGAAAAACGTCCGCAGATTGTCGTGGCAAATAAGATGGATCTGCTCGGCGGCGAGCGGGCACCGCTGGATGCAATCCGCAAGTGGGCGGACGAGCACGGATTTGCCTATGCGGAGATGTCAGCGGCAACCGGTCAGGGCGTGCGCGAGCTGATGCAGCAGACCTGGCATGCGCTGGAACAGCTGCCGCCGGTGATTGTGTATGAGCCGGAGTTTGTTCCGGAGGAAGCCAAACCGGTCACGGAAGCGGACATCGACTATGTCAAGCAGGATGATTGTTACATCGTTTCCGGCGCATGGATTGACCGCGTGTGCAGCTCGGTGAATTTTGACGACTATGAGTCCCGTCAGTATCTCGACCGCCGGCTGCGCGCGGCAGGCGTCTTTGACAGGCTGGAGGAGATGGGCATTCAGGACGGCGATCTCGTTGTTCTCGGCGAGATGGAATTTGAATACGAGCATTAAGCGCTGAACTGCGCGAAAATAAGCATTAAAAAAACACCTGATTCCGGTGCGCAGCCCCTTTTTACAGGGGACAAAACATACGGATTCAGGTGTTTTCTCTGTTTTTACATTATTTTGCGGCAATGACATCAGACATGTCATACATGCCCGGCTGCGTCTGTGCGCCGAGGAAGGCAGCTGCATCCACGGCACCGACAGCGAATACCTCGCGGGAGAGTGCCACATGGCGGATTTCAATCAGTTCATCGCGGCCGGCAAACAGGACCTCGTGTTCGCCGACAATCGTACCGCCGCGGATTGCATGAATACCGATTTCATGCGCGGGGCGCTTCATGCGGCGCTCGTGACGGTCGTAGACGTATTCCGCGTCATACGGCAGAGCTTCGCTGACAGCGTCCGCCAGCATCAGCGCTGTGCCGGACGGCGCATCCAGCTTCTGGTTGTGATGACGTTCCGTGATCTCCACATCGTAGCCATCGCCCAGAACATTGGCGCAGCGGCGCAGCAAATCCATCATCAGATTGATGCCGATGGACATATTTCCGGAACGGAACAGCGGTATTTCCGCGGAGGCAGCGCGCATTTCTGCAAGCTGCTCCTTGCTGTGTCCGGTGGTGCAGATGACAGCCGGTGTGTGCGTCTTTTTGCAGTAATCGAGCAGCATTTCCAGCGAATTGGCGTTGGAAAAATCAATGATGACGTCACACGCGCCGCTGAACTCATGCGGGTCGGCGTACACCGGGTAGTCAGCCAGCTTTTGCGCAAAGGCATCAAAACCAGCGACAATTTTCATATTCTCTTTTTTGGACACAATGTCGGTAATCACTTTGCCCATGCGGCCGTTGCAGCCGCAAAGTCCGATTTTCAACATCCTTTTGCGCTCCTTACTTGACGAGCTTCAGACCGGCTGCGGTCATAGCGTCGCGCAGCTGTGCAGTGTGTGCGTCTGTCATATCACACAGCGGCATGCGCAGTTCGCCGACATCCCAGCCGAGGAAACGCATCGCCATCTTGACCGGAATCGGATTGACCTCGAGGAACAGCGCGTTGATGAGGTCAAGATACTTGATCTGCAGCTCACGCGCCTGCGCAAACTTGCCGTCCAGACAGTTCTGTGCAATGGTGTGAGCAATTTCCGGTGCGACATTCGCCAGAACGGAAATGACGCCCTTGCCGCCCATTGCCATGATCGGGACAATCATATCATCGTTGCCCGACCAGAAATTCAGGTCATCGCCGCACAGATTCATGGCTTCTGCCAGAAGGGAGAAGTTGCCCGAGGCCTCCTTTGCACCGTTGATGTTCGGATGCTTGGACAGCTCATAGTACGTCTGCGCCTGAATGGTCAGACCGGTGCGGCTGGGCACGTTGTATACGATCACCGGTGTTGTGGTCGCCTCCGCAAGCGTATAAAAATGCTTAATCAGGCCCTGCTGCGTTGTCTTGTTGTAGTACGGGGTCACGGTCAGCAGAGCATCTGCACCCGCTTCGGACGCGAACTTGCTCAGCTGCAGCGCATACTGTGTGTCATTGGAGCCGGTACCGGCAATGACCGGAACACGGCCGTTGACATAGTCGATGCAGAACTGTATCGCTTCCTTGTGCTCCTTGTCAGTCATCGTAGCGCCTTCGCCGGTCGTACCGCAGATGGTGATCGAATCCGTGCCGCGGCTGATCTGATCGTCAATGATGCGCTTAAATTCCTCGTAGTTGACGCCGCTCTCGTTGAACGGGGTGATAATTGCGACATTTGAACCGGTAAAAATAGGCTTTTTCATGCAAAATCCCTCCAAAGCAATGGGTTTCTGTTAAATATGTTAGTCCATATAGCCTTCGGCACACAGCAGCTCCGCCATTTCTACGGCGCCGCCTGCTGCGCCGCGCAGCGTGTTGTGCGACAGGCTGACAAAGCGATAGTCAAAAATCGTGTCGTCGCGCAGTCTGCCGATGGAAACAGCCATGCCGCCTTCCAGATTGCGGTCAAGACGTGCCTGCGGACGGTCATCCTCTTCGAAATAATGCAGGAACTGCTTCGGCGCGCTGGGCAGCTCGAGCTCCTGTGCGCGGCCGGCATAGCTGCGCCATGCCTCGATCATCTGCTCCTTTGCCGGCTTGGTGCGGAATTTGACGAATGCGGCAGCGGTATGACCGTCGCTGACCGGTACGCGCAGGCACTGCGCGGAAATCACGGGCTCAGCCGCCGCGACAATTTGATCGCCTTCGATATGTCCCCAGACCTTCATCGGCTCCTTTTCGGACTTTTCTTCCTCGCCGCCGATGTACGGGATGACATTGTCTACCATTTCCGGCCACGTCTCGAAGGTCTTGCCTGCGCCGGAAATCGCCTGATAGGTGCATACGGCAACCTTTTCGATGCCGAATTCCTGCAGTGCGGTCAGCGCCGGAACATAAGACTGAATCGAGCAGTTGGATTTGACTGCGATGAAGCCGCGCTTCGTACCCAGACGCTTGCGCTGTGCCGGGATAATTTTGGCGTGGTCTGCGTTGACCTCCGGAATAATCATCGGAACATCACTGGTAAAGCGATGTGCGCTGTTGTTGGAAATGACAGGGCACTCCAGCTTTGCATAGGTTTCTTCCAGTGCGCGGATGACATCCTTTTTCATATTGACAGCACAGAAGGTAAAATCAACCTGAGAAGCAAATTCCTCTGCGTCGGCTTCTGCATCGTACAGTACCATATCCTTGATGGAATCCGGAATCGCAGTGGTCATCTTCCAGCGGCCCTCAACCGCCTCGGCATAGGTCTTGCCCTTGTTGCGTCCGCTCGCCGCGATGGCAGTGACGGTGAACCAGGGATGGTCTGCGAGCAGGGTCACGAAACGCTGACCGACCATGCCGGTTGCGCCGATGATGCCGACTTTATAATTCTTCATGTTGCGTATTCCTCCTGAAAAATGCAAATGCGGATAAAACCTTACTTTAATATAGTCCGCTGTACGAGATATGTTCCTGCAAAATCGAACAAGAAAAAGCCGGTCGGAAAACCGGCCGGAGATGCGAAACGAAACATCTGCAAAAAATTGCAGAAAAGACGGTAAACGTAGCGATAGCGCATCACGGGAATCAAACCGGTGACAGCCGGGCAGATATTCTCGTACCCGTCCAGACAGACACCTGCGAACAAAATGCCTTCTTCGGCGGCTGCCCCTTTTGCATCCGGTCATGGAAGTATTCGCCTTCTGTTCGGATGGTACTGATGGAAGCCGCGCCTCAATCGTACTATATTGTAATGTTTGTATTATTCTAGCATGGTATAAAATCCTTTGTCAAGCCGAATTCATGGGTAAAACGCACAAATCGACGGCGTTTGCCGCTCTTGATTTCGTATGTGCTTTGCGATATGATAGAACACGTATCATTCCGCAGCGCACAGACGCTGTCAGGGGATAAGGAGGCGGACGCGCTGTACCCGCGTCATACTGTATGAAAACAAGTGATTTTTATTATGATCTGCCGGAACGGCTGATTGCGCAGACTCCGCTTGAGCGGCGGGATTCCTCCCGTTTGCTGGCGCTGAACAAAGACACCGGAGAGATTGCCCATCGGCATTTTTATGATCTGCCGGATTATCTGCGGGCAGGAGACACGCTTGTGCTCAACAATTCCCGCGTCATTCCCGCCCGGCTGCTGGGCGTGCGCGAGGATACGGGGTATCCGATTGAACTGGTTCTGCTGACTGACCGCGGTGACGGCGTGTGGGAATGTCTGACCCGCCCGGGCAAAAAATGCCGTCCGGGAGCGCAGCTCAGCTTTGGCGAGGGCCGTCTGACGGCGACCGTCGAGGACATTCTGCCGGATGGCGGAAATCGTCTCATTCGCTTTCATTACGACGGGATCTTCCTCGAAATTCTCGAAGAACTCGGCATGATGCCGCTGCCGCCGTACATTAAGGAAAAGCTGGAAGATCCGGAGCGGTATCAGACGGTTTACAGCAAAACCCCCGGCTCTGCGGCGGCGCCGACCGCCGGTCTCCATTTCACACCGGAGCTGCTGGAGCAAATTCGCGGCAAGGGCGTCAGCATTGCCTATGTGACGCTGCATGTCGGCCTGGGAACCTTCCGGCCGGTAAAGGTGGATGATGTGCAAGATCATGTCATGCATTCGGAATATTATGAGCTGGATGAGGAAAACGCCGCCATGATCAATGCCACACGCAAAAACGGCGGACGCATCTTTGCTGTCGGAACGACGGCAACCCGCACGCTGGAGACCATCGCGGCGGAGGACGGCACGGTGCGCGCCTGCTCCGGCTGGACGAATATTTTTATCTATCCCGGTTATCGGTTCCGCGCCATAGACTGTCTGGTGACCAATTTCCATCTGCCGGAGAGCACCCTGATGATGCTCATCTCCGCATTTGCCGGACGCGAGCGCATTATGGATGCCTATCATGTCGCGGTGGAACAGGAGTATCGCTTCTTCAGCTTTGGCGACAGCATGCTGATTTACACAGAGCGGACAGGCAGGGGGGACGATCATGTTTAAGGTATTGCGAACGGAGGGAAACGCCCGCCGCGGTGAATTCACCTGCGCCCACGGCACGGTACAGACCCCGGTATTTCAGAATGTCGGCACACAGGGCGCGATCAAGGGCGCGGTTTCCGCGCTCGATTTGAAGGAGCTCGGCTGTCAGATTGAGCTGTCCAACACCTATCACCTGCATGTGCGTCCGGGAGACCAGATCGTGCGCGCGATGGGCGGCCTGCACAAATTTATGAACTGGGACGGCCCGATTCTGACCGACAGCGGCGGATTTCAGGTGTTTTCGCTGTCCTCACTGCGGCGCATCAAGGAGGAGGGCGTATACTTTTCCTCCCATGTGGACGGCAGAAAAATATTTATGGGTCCAGAGGAGAGCATGCAGATCCAGTCCAATCTCGGCTCGGATATCGCCATGGCCTTTGACGAATGCTGTGAAAATCCCTCTCCCTATGATTATGTAAAAAATTCGTGCGAGCGCACAACGCGCTGGCTGTACCGCTGCAAGGCGGAGCTCGACCGGCTCAACAGCCTGCCGATGACTGTCAACCCGAAGCAGATGCTGTTCGGCATCAATCAGGGCGGAACCTATGATGACCTGCGCATTGCCCATATGCAGGACATTGCAAAGCTTGACCTGGACGGATATGCGATCGGCGGTCTGGCTGTCGGAGAATCCACGGAGACGATGTATCATATTCTCGATGTGGTTCTGCCGTACGCCCCGCAGGACAAGCCGCGCTATCTCATGGGAGTCGGCACACCGTCCAATATCATTGAAGCCGTCTGGCGCGGTGTGGACTTTTTTGACTGTGTCATGCCGACACGCAACGCGCGGCACGGACATCTGTTTACCTGGGACGGCATCCGCAATCTGAACAACGCCAAATATCAGCTGGATGAGCGCCCGATTGATGAGCGCTGCAGCTGCCCGGTTTGCCGCAGCTACTCGCGCGCCTATATTCGCCATTTGCTGAAATCCGGAGAAATGCTGGGACAGCGCCTGACGGTTATGCACAATCTCTGGTTCTACAATAACCTGATGGTGGAGATCCGAAACGCGCTGGATGAGGGCAGATTTGCCCAATTCCGCGCAGAATGGAGTGAAAAACTGGGCCGGCGTGTGTGACGGGTCAGACCGTTTGCATGTTTTACACAGAAAAAATTGTGCAGAATTGCTTCTTTTTTCCACAAAGACAGTTTTCTGTGCTATACTATATTTGGAAATTTTGCTTTATGAAAGCTGTTAGATTCCGTTACATGATGAAGGAGGAAACACATGGGTGGTTTTTTTGGTGTCGCTGCACAGGAGGACTGTGTTTTTGATTTGTTCTTCGGTACGGACTATCATTCCCATCTGGGCACCAGGCGGGGCGGTATGGCCGTATATGGGGAGGACGGGTTTAACCGTGCGATACATAATATAGAGAATTCACCATTCCGCACGAAATTTGACAAAGATGTTCAGACGATGAAAGGTCATCTGGGCATTGGCTGCATTTCCGATTATGAGCCGCAGCCGCTGATTGTGCGTTCGCATCACGGCACCTATGCCATCACAACGGTCAGCAAAATCAACAACACCGACGAGATCGTCAGAGACATTTTCAGCAGCGGAAATTCCCACTTTCTGGAGATGAGCGGCGGAGATGTCAATCCGACGGAGCTGGTTGCGGCGCTCATTAACCAAAAGGACAATTTGATTGAGGGCATTCACTACGCGCTGGACACCATTGACGGCTCGCTGACGCTGATGCTGATGACGCCGAAGGGCATTTATGCCGCGCGCGATAAGTTCGGCAGGACTCCGGCTGTGATCGGAAAGAAAGAAAATGCCTACTGCATCTCCTTTGAGGAGTTCGCTTATCTGAATCTCGGCTATCAGGATTACCGTGAGCTTGGACCGGGAGAAATTGCGGTCGTCACGCCGCAGGGAGTGAAAACGCTGATCGCTCCGGGAAAGGACATGAAGATCTGCACGTTCCTTTGGGTGTATTACGGCTATCCGTCCAGCACCTATGAGGGAGTCAGCGTGGAAGGCATGCGCTATCGCTGCGGCGAGAAGATGGCAATGCGGGACGATGCAAAGCCGGACATTGTAGCAGGTGTTCCGGATTCCGGCACGGCACATGCCGTCGGCTATTCCAATGCATCCGGCATACCGTTTTCCCGTCCGTTCATCAAATACACACCGACATGGCCGCGCTCGTTCATGCCCACCATTCAGAGCCGCCGCAATCTGATTGCAAAGATGAAGCTGATTCCGGTGCATGATCTGATTCAGGACAAGAGCCTGCTGCTCATCGACGATTCCATTGTCCGCGGCACCCAGATGCGCGAGACGACAGAATTCCTCTATCAGAGCGGTGCCAAGGAAGTGCATATCCGTGCAGCATGCCCGCCGCTGCTCTACGCATGCAAATATCTGAACTTCTCCCGCTCGACATCGGAAATGGATCTGATCACCCGCCGCGTCATTGCACGGCTGGAGGGGACAGAGGAGGTTTCACAGGAGGTTCTCTCCGAATACACGAATCCGGAGTCTCCGAAGTACGATCAGATGGTCGAGGAAATCCGCAAGGAGCTGAATTTTACCACTCTGCGGTACAACCGGCTGGATGATATGCTCGATGCAGTGGGTATTCCGAAGGAAAAGCTCTGCACCTACTGCTGGGACGGCAGGGAATAAAAGGGAAATACCGGAATAGTGCACAGGCAGCTCCTGTTCATCGGACGGGAGCTGTTTTCTTCTGCCGCACAGGCCTGAGCAGGAAAAGGTCTGCCGTTTCTGCACAAAAAAAGCGTGAAGACCGGGTGTTTCTTGCCTGACCTTGACGAACATAGAAAAATGACGTACAATAGAAACAAGCAAGCGTATGAAAATACGCATATTTTTTTGATCGAGGTGTGACACTTTGATCGGGAACGCTCCGGAGCATGAGGGGCAGGACGGGAGGCTTTTTGACCCGGGCGTTCCAAAGAGAGGAGAAGAAAACTGTGGGAGATAAAAAATTCCAACCCTACATTCCCGCGGACAGAGTAGTTCCTGAGTTTACAGTCGTTTCCGTTGTTCTCGGCGCAATCCTTGCTATTCTGTTTGGCGGTGCCAACGCTTACCTTGGTTTGCGCGTTGGCATGACCGTCTCCGCATCCATTCCGGCGGCGGTTATTTCTATGGGCATCATCCGCATGGTGCTCAAGCGCGACTCCATTCTGGAGAACAATATGGTTCAGACCATCGGTTCCGCCGGTGAATCTGTTGCCGCAGGTGCTATTTTCACACTGCCGGCACTGTTCATGTGGGCTGACGAAGGTCTGTGCAATACGCCTTCGCTCATTGAGATCGGTCTGATTGCTCTGTGCGGCGGTGTGCTCGGCGTCCTGTTCATGGTTCCGCTTCGCAGCGCACTGATTGTCAAGGAACACGGCGTATTGGCTTATCCGGAAGGACAGGCGTGCGCAGAGGTTCTGATCGCAGGCGAAGAAGGCGGCACGAAGGCTTCTACCGTATTTGCCGGTCTCGGCATTGCAGCGGTTTACAAGTTCATTGCTGACGGCCTGAAGCTGTTCCCGAGTGAGGTTGCCTATGAGATTCCGGCCTATAAGGGCTCGGGCATTGGTATGGATATCCTGCCGGCACTGGCAGGCGTCGGCTACATCTGCGGCGCAAAGGTATCGTCTTACCTGTTCGCAGGCGGTATCACGGCATGGTTTGTACTCATGCCGCTCATCGCTCTGTTCGGCGGAGAAACTGTTTTGTTCCCGGCTTCCATTCCTGTCAATGAGCTTTTGGGAAATGGCGTCGACGCTATGTGGAGTACCTACGTTCGGTATATCGGTGCAGGCGCAGTTCTGGCAGGCGGTATCATCAGCCTGATCAGCTCCCTTCCGCTGATTGTCCGCACATTCCGCGATGCCATCGGTGATTACGGCAAAAAGGGTGCCAATAACGGCATACTGCGCACCGAGCAGGATCTTTCCATGGGCGCGCTGCTTATCGGCATTCTGGCTGTTGCTGTTCTGCTCTGGATTCTGCCGAACATTCCGCTGAATCTGTTCAGCGCATTGATTGTCATTGTATTCGGTTTCTTCTTTGCAACCGTTTCCTCCCGTATGGTCGGCTTGATCGGCTCGTCCAACAACCCGGTTTCCGGCATGGCAATCGCAACGCTGCTGATTTCGTCCCTGCTGCTCAAGGCGACCGGCAAGGGTGATATCACCGGCATGATTTCCGCCATTACAATCGGCGGCATTATCTGTGTTGTCGCTGCAATCGCAGGCGACACCTCACAGGACCTGAAGACCGGCTTCCTCGTCGGCGCAACACCGAAGAAGCAGCAGATCGGTGAGCTGATCGGCTGTGTTGTTTCTGCTGTTGCAATCGGCGGCATCATGTATCTGCTGTCGGCGGCATGGAGCTATGGTTCCAATGAGCTGCCCGCTCCGCAGGCAATGCTGATGAAGATGGTTGTTGAGGGCGTTATGGGCGGCAATCTGCCGTGGACACTGGTTCTCACCGGCGTATTCATCGCTGTCGTTGTCTATGTGCTCGGTATTCCGGTACTGCCGTTTGCAATCGGTCTGTATCTGCCGATTTACCTGTCCACCCCGATCATGGCGGGCGGTATTCTGCGCTGGTTCATGGAGAGACGCAAGTATTCTTCCGATAAGGTCAAGAATGACTGCGTACAGTCCGGCGTTCTGTACACCTCCGGTCTGATCGCAGGCGAGGGCCTGGTCGGCATTCTGCTGGCAGTTCTTGCTGTCTGGAAGATCGGCGGCACTTCGGTCGGCGAATTGATTGATCTGTCTGCACACGGCATTTCGATTGGCCGTATCGGCGGTCTGATTGTCTTTGCTGTCCTGCTGTACACCATCTATCTGTTTGCGAAGAAGGCAGAATCTGCTTCCGGCAAAAAGTAATTGGTTCTGACGAAAGCCGGACTGCACCCCGTTCGTGCAGTCCGGCTTGTATCAATAGGAGAAAAATATTTTGGCTGCAAAACGCAAAGAAAATTATCTGGACTATATTCCGGTTTATAATCCTATCAATTCATGGGAGGAAAAAGACGGCAGCGTCACGATTCATATGGTACATCGCGGCTTTTACAACAGGCTTGCGCAGAAGCTGTTTCACACCCCGCGCGTCAGCCACATTGATCTGGACACCTATGGCACTTTTGTCTGGAAACAGATTGACGGCAAACGATCGGTCGGCGAGGTGGCAGAAAAGCTGAAAGCGGAATATGGCGAGGCGGCGGAGCCGTTATATGACCGTCTGGTCAAATATATGCAAATTCTGAGAAACAATCAGTTCATCTATTTCCAGGGGAAGGATCGGGTACCGAAATGAGCAGGGGACAAATTGTGCTGGGCATCCTTTTGTTTGCCGCCGCAACGTCGGTGCTGTATGTCTGGGGACTGCGCAAGTCAATGAATCAGGGGCGAGACCTTTCCCGTCAGCTGCTGCACCGCTGCGGCAGCAAGGTGATCCGATATTTGAAAAAACACGATACCATCACAAAAAAAGAGACAGCCCGGCTGATCGGCGGCGTGACAGCAAAGCAATTCTGGTCGCGCGGTCGTCTGGTGGTCGCCGAGCCGGATCGGTTTGCAGGTGAGGTGCTGGAGTTTCTGCTCGATCAGCAGTACATACAGCCTGCGGGAAACGGGCGGTATCGTTTGAAATGAGAAAATAATTATCCTGCAAAGGAGTGTTTGTATTATGGCAGTTCTTGAAAATTTGGAGCCGAAGCGTCTGTTCGGTTTCTTTGAACAACTGAGTGCAATTCCGCATGGCTCGCGCAACACAGCGGCAATCAGCGACTGGCTGGCTGAGTTCGGACGGGCGCGCGGACTGGAGGTACATCAGGACAGCCTGGGCAATGTCATTCTTATCAAGGAAGCATCTGCCGGTTATGAGGCGGCGGAGCCGGTCATTTTCCAGGGGCATATGGACATGGTCTGCGAAAAAGCGCCGGACTGTGACAAGGACATGGAGACCGAGGGACTGGATCTCGCGGTCGACGGCGACACGATTTACGCAAAGGGCACAACGCTCGGCGGGGATGACGGCGTTGCCGTGGCGATGGCGCTGGCGATTCTGGACGATCCGGACATTGCGCATCCGCGTTTTGAGGCGGTGTTCACCGTTGACGAGGAAATCGGTATGCTCGGCGCCGTTGACATCGACGTCAGTCCGCTCAGGGGCCGCCGCATGATGAATCTCGATTCCGAAGACGAAGGTATTTTTACCGTCAGCTGCGCAGGGGGAAATGAATCCTGCTGCAAGCTGCCGCTCACCCGTGCGCCGTTTGACGGCAAAGCCATTGCACTGCATATCGGCGGGCTGCAGGGCGGCCATTCCGGCGTCGAAATCAACAAGGGCCGTGCAAATGCCAACATCCTTCTCGGCCGTGTGCTGTACGCAGTCAGCCGGAAAACAGAGATGCGTCTGGTTTCTGCCGACGGCGGCCTGAAGAGCAATGCCATTACACCGGAAGCGGACGCAGTGATTGCCGCCGCGGATGCACAGACGGTAAAGGATGTCTGCGCGGAGATGCTGGAGGCATTCCGCAGCGAATATCGCACGGCCGATCCGGATATTGTTCTGACAGCGGAGGAAACAACCGCCGGTATGATGCCGATGGATTCGGAGACCACACGCAAGGCAGTGTGCATGCTCTCCTGTCTGCCGAACGGCATTCAGGAAATGAGCCGCGACATCGAAGGCCTTGTGCAGACCTCGCTCAACCTCGGCATTCTGGTGACAGAGGAAAAACAGCTGACAGCGGAATACTGTGTCCGCAGCAGCATTGAGACACAAAAGGCGATGCTGGTGGATCGTCTGCAGTGCCTGATGTCCTGCCTGGGCGGCAGCGTGGAGGTCAGCGGCGATTATCCCGGCTGGGAATATCACAAGGAATCACCGCTGCGCGATCTGATGGCAGAGGTCTTTACCGAGCAGTACGGCCATGCGCCGAAAATTGAAGCCATTCATGCGGGCGTTGAGTGCGGCATGTTTGCCGGAAAGCTGCCCGGTCTGGATTGTGTCTCCTTCGGACCGGATCTCAAGGAAATCCATACATTCCGCGAACACATGCTCATCCCATCTGTTCAGCGCACATGGAATCTGGTCATTGAGATTTTGAGGCGAATGAAATGAATACCGGTCGCGCCGAGAAAAAATGGGGCTGTCTCATCAAGCTTTGAACTGCTCCCCGTCAAGTAGACAATCAAAAAACAAAAGGATTTCTGCCATC
>DJXF01000013.1 GCA_002449635.1 Clostridiales bacterium UBA7011
CAGCCGGATATGATTGTCTGCCGTGTTGACCAGCCGCTGACCGACGATATCCGCCGGAAGATCTCCATGTTCTGCAACGTACAGCCGGACTGTGTCATTGAAAACCGCACCGTCCCCGTGCTCTATCAGGCGCCGATGATGCTGGAGCAGAGCCATTTCTGCGACATTGTCTGCCGTGAGCTTGTGCTCGACTGCCGCAAGGGCGATATGTCCGAGTGGCATGAAATGCTCGAGCGCATCGAACAGCGCAGCGGCAAGGTGCGCATCGCGCTGGTCGGCAAATATGTCCGTCTGCACGACGCCTACCTCTCCGTCGCGGAGGCACTGCAGCACGCAGGCTACGAGAACGGTGTGGAAGTCGATATTGAGTGGGTGGATTCTGAGGAAATCAACGATTCCACGGTCAACAAGCTGCTCTCCGGCTGCGACGGGGTGATTCTGCCCGGCGGCTTCGGTCCGCGCGGCATCGAGGGCATGGTCTGCGCCGCGGAATACTGCCGTTCCCGCCGCATTCCGTATTTCGGCATCTGCCTCGGCATGCAGATCGCTGTCATCGCCTATGCGCGCAGCGTGCTCGGCTTTGAGGATGCAAACTCCGGCGAATTCGCCCCCGAGAGCGAGCATCGTGTCATCGACCTGATGGAAAGCCAGCAGGGCGTTTCCAAAAAGGGCGGCACCATGCGTCTCGGCGCATATCCGTGCCGCATCCGCCCGAACACCCGCATGGCAGAGGCGTACGGGGAGGAGAACATTTCCGAGCGCCATCGCCACCGCTACGAGTTCAACAACAAGTTCCGCACGCAGCTCGAGGAAGCCGGTCTGGTCATTTCCGGCACATCCCCGTCCGGCGAGCTGGTTGAAACCGTCGAAATCGCCGATCATCCGTTCTTTGTGGGCGTACAGTTCCATCCGGAATTCAAGTCCCGTCCGAACCGTGCACATCCGCTGTTCAAGGCATTCATCGCTGCAGCTGCATCTATGAAAAGGAGTCAGAGCATCCATGAAAGTGAATCATAATTTTTCCAACATTGCACAGAGCTATCTGTTCTCGACCATCGCAAAAAAGACCGCGGAATACACCGCAAAGCATCCGGATGCCCCGATCATCCGCATGGGCATCGGCGATGTCACGCTGCCGCTGCCGCAGGCGTCCATTGACGCAATGCATGCGGCTGTCGATGAGATGAGCCGGCAGGAGACCTTCCGCGGCTACGGTCCGGAGCAGGGCTATGATTTCCTCAAGCAGTCGATTCAGGCGTACTATGCTTCGCACGGCACCCAGCTCGAACTGGACGAAATCTTCGTTTCCGACGGTGCAAAGTCGGATGTCGGCAACATTCTCGACCTGTTCGATACCGACAACACCGTACTGGTACCCGATCCGGTTTACCCGGTTTATGTCGACACCAACGTCATGGCGGGACGCAAGATTCTGTATATGGATGCAAACGAGTCCAACGGCTTCCTGCCGCTGCCCGATCCGTCCGTCCACGCCGACATCGTTTATCTGTGCTCGCCGAACAATCCGACCGGCGCTGTGTATGACCGCGCAGGTCTGAAGGCGTGGGTTGACTACGCGCTCGCCAACAGCGCTGTCATCCTGTTTGACGCAGCTTACGAGTGCTTTGTCTCCGGTGACGAACTGCCGCGCAGCATCTTTGAAATCGAAGGTGCAAAGCAGTGTGCGATTGAGTTCTGCTCCTTCTCCAAGACCGCCGGCTTCACCGGCACGCGCTGCGGCTACACCGTTGTTCCGGCAGCGCTGGAATTTGAAGGCATGAACCTCAACAAGATGTGGCTGCGCCGCCAGACCACCAAGTTTAACGGCGTTTCCTATGTTGTTCAGCGCGGCGCCGCAGCGGTATTCACCGAGGAGGGCGTCCGTCAGGTACAGGAGCATCTGGACTACTACCGCGAGAACGCGCGCATTCTCTCCGAGGCGCTGGACGAGCTGGGAATCTGGTACACCGGCGGCAAAAACTCTCCCTACATCTGGCTGAAGTGCCCGAACGGTATGGAATCATGGGAGTTTTTCGACTATCTGCTCGAGAACGCCAACGTCGTCGGAACACCGGGCGCAGGCTTTGGTGAAAACGGCAAAAACTTCTTCCGTCTGACCGCGTTTGGTGACCGGGAAAAGACCAAGGAAGCGGTTGAGCGCATCAAAAAGCTCCTTTCCTGAACTTTTTCCGACAGAAAAAGGTGCTTCTAATTCTTTTTTCCGAAACTATACATTTTCACAAGGGGCGCACGGAGCCATTCCGCGGCGTCCCTTGACTTTTTGTAACACGAACGGTATAATATGCGTGTTTTAAGTCCTATGGAGGCGCTTTTTTACCATGAAACATAAATTAAATCTGTGTAAGGAGTATCTCGCGTCCAACATCGGAATGGTCTTTTTCTGCCTCACGCCGCTGGCGACATTCCTGATGGTGGAGGTGCTGGAATTCGGGGGCGCGGACAGCGAATGCATGCTGCCGACCAGCCTCTCGTTCTGGGTAAATCTGATGTTCTACTACGGCGCGTTTCTTCTGTTCCGCGCCGTGACGGGACGCACGCGGTTCTCCATTATCTTTCTCAATCTGGTCTTTTTGATCTGCGGACTGATTAACTACTATTCCATTGACATCCGCAACTCCCCTGTTGTGCCGTGGGATCTGTACGCGGTGACCACTGCCGCACAGGCACTCAACGGGTTCCAGTGGACGATTCCCCCGCAGGTCATCGCCTGCACAGCCGGCTGTGTCATCTGGTGGATCATCACCATGCTGCTGAAATATCCTACACCCCGACTGCGCACCCGTGTGGGCAGCTTTGCCGCTTCCGCGGCGATGTTCACAGCCTTTCTGCTGATTGCCACGGTCGGCCGGGACAATTTCTACATCAGCGCGTGGCGTCAGGTGACTGCCAACCGCCGCAACGGCATGGCTCTCAATTTCACCATCAACATGGATTCGCTGTTCAACGAAGCACCCACGGATTATTCGAGGGAAAATGCTGCTACCATTCTCTCCTCTGTTTCCGCGGCACAAACCGCAGACGGCACGGCAAAGCAGCCGAATATCATCGCTATTATGGATGAAACCTTTGCGGATCTGTCCATTCTCGGCGATCTCAATCTGGAAAACATCGACGATGTTATGCCGTTTGTCCATTCGCTGAGCAACGACGAAAACGCCGTCACCGGCCAGCTGGTCGTTCCGGCTTTCGGCGGCGGCACCTGCAACACGGAATACGAATTTCTGACGAGCAACACCTATGCCTTCTTTAAGGCGGGCAGTTATCCCATGCTGCAGTACATCCACGATGACACGGAATCGCTCGGCTCCGTGCTCTCCGAGCAGGGCTACAACACCGTTGCGATGCACCCGTATTACGGCTCGGGCTGGGCGCGCAACCGCGCATACCCGCTGATGGGCTTCGATCAGTTCCTCGACATCGAGTCCTTTGACGAGGAGACCACCGAAATTCTGCGCCGCTATGTCAGCGATAATTCGTCTTTTGACAAGGTAATTGAGACCTATGAAAAAAACAAACAGACGGGCAATCCGCTGTTTCTGTTTAACGTCACAATTCAGAATCACTGCGGCTATGATACCACGTATGACAATTTCCCCGAAACGGTCGAGTTTCAGTGGGATTCCCTGTACCCGTACACCAAGCAGTATCTGTCTCTGATTCAGGAATCTGATCGCGCGATTCAGCGGCTGATCGAGTACTTCCGTCAGCAGGAGGAACCGACGATTGTCGTCTATTTCGGCGACCATATGCCGTTCATCGAAAATTCCTATTACAATCGTCTGACCATGTTTTCCGCCAAAACGGATGCGGATATCACAATGGATGAACACACGGTTCCGTTTTTCATCTGGGCCAACTATGACATTCCGAATTACGATGCCGGCCGGCTGAGCGCCAACTACCTCGGCCCCATGCTCCTCGAGACTGCCGGCGCACAGATGAGCGAATATGAGGAATATGTCTACAGCCTGAAGGAGACCTATCCGGTCATTTCCGCCTCTGGCTGCATCAACAAACACGGCGTGTATGTTCCGCTTGAAATGGCGGCACGCGATCTGCACGACTATAAAATTGTTCAGTACGAAAATGTCTTTGACAAAGATGTCAAACGCGGCAGCGCGAGCGGTTCGGGCTCATCTCCCGTGATCGGCAGCGCCGCAAGTTAAGTGCAATCATAAGACCAGAGACTGTCTTGAAACGATTTTTCATTGATATGCTCCCTTCCGGGTAAACAAAAAGCCTGTTGCCCGGAAGGGGGCATTTTATATATGAGCAGAAGAGGGCTTGAGCCGGATGTTATATTCGAGACTGTCCATAAATTGTACAAACCATCATGGTGCTTTTTATTCTGCACCATATCCGTGCATTGAAAAGAATAAAGCACGGTTTGCGGCTTTGCGCAGAAAATAGCTGCCACCTTTCGGCAGCAGCTATTCACGCATGTCAGTTATTATACCGGTCTGCTTGACAAAGGGCAGTTCAGCCGGCGGCAAGAATGCCTGCAGCGGGAGACAGTTCATCCAGAACTGCTTTTGTGACCTCCGTATTCATACGCACATCAACGCCGAGTTTCTTCAACACATCCTTCTGTCATGCGGTTTTTGAATTCGGTTTTGTTGATCGTAATCGGTTCAGAGTTTTTTGTGAGCTTCACGCTGGTTTTGCCTCGATCCATTCGCTTTTCGCAGCATGCTGCATTGCGTTACATTTTGTTGATTGCCGACACTTCTTCCATGCTTTTCTTCGAAGATCTGTGACCCTGCGAAGCAGGATAACCTATCGGTGCCACAGCAATCACCACATAATCCTCCGGAATATTCAGCAGCTTCTTCACTTTTTCCGGGTCAAACCATCCAAGCCAGCAGAACTGCATTCCCAAAGAGACCGCTTCCAATGTCATATACGACATTGCAATCGCCCCATCCATGCTCCTTGCACTCTGTCCGCAGATCATCGTCCTGTCTCCGGATGCGCATTCAACCAGAACAGCAGGAGCTGTTGCGATCCATTTCTGACCTTCACAGGCATCAACTAAATCGTGAATGAGCTTCTCGTCCGTTACCATGATGTGCTTATTCAGCTGTTGATTGCTGGCGGTCGGTGCAAGTCGGCCTGCCTCTAAAATGCTCCTGATCGACGCATCATCCAGTTTCCGTTCAGAATACTCCCGGACGCTGTATCTTGCCTCGATTGCCTCCATTACTTCCATCTTTCCTTTTCTCCTTTCTCATCACAGGCTTCTCATGTTATCTCTTCGCATACGCAATTTCTCTTCCCCCTGCTCGCCGGCGCCTTTTTTCAACATAGCAAGGATGTTCTCCCTGTCCTCGGGCAGATAGCCATATACCGGCATCATGTTGGAGACATTTGTCGCGTCCAACAGAGTGCGAATTTTAAGCTTCTCCACGAATGTAGAAAGCTCCTGAAGCTTCTCCGTTTCCGTGGCTTCCACAAACTCACCCCGCCTGACTTCTTCCATGAGCGGCGTGTCCGGGAAAATGCTCAATCCGGACGCCAATACCCGGACAGGAGATAACCGGTTCAACACTTCTGCCGTTTTGATGGCATGCCCCATGCCATAACCATGACCGCCGAGGCCGTATAAGAAGATGACGGAATAGTGCATCCCGGCAGCATCCATCTTGGAAAGCTGCTCCACGATATCCTCTGCATGATATCCCTTGTTCATCTTATCGAGAACAGCATCATCACCGGACTCAATGCCGAATACGAGCATGTCATAGCCTATCTCTTTTAACGATTTCAGCTGCTCCGCCGTCTTGTTTTTCAGGCTGTCCACGCGGCCATACCCGCCTACAGACACATCCCAGGGCAGATACGCGCGGATCAGCTCCATGATGTGCTTCAGTTTGTCATATGTGAGCAAAAACGGGTCAGCGCCCTGAAGGAAGATCCGCTTCACCTTCCATCCGGAATTCCTGATTTCCTGAAGATCCTCTCTGATCTCACTCTCCGGTGAGACGGAGAACGGCACTTCCTTGTAAAATGTGCAGAACCGGCACTTGTTATGTGAGCAGCCGGATGTCACCTGCAGAAAACAGGAACCGGCCTCGTACGGCGGTCTGACAATCCCACAGGAAAAATGCATGCTATCTCCTCCTTATTTCTACATATCCTTATATCTCGTATTGTCTATATGTAAGACTGTAAAGGAAACGGGAACCAATGTCCCGTTTCATCAAATCTCGTGTCCGAAATACTCTGCCAGCGCAGCCAGTGTTTCTTCGTTTCTCCTATAGTACGTCCACTTCCCATGTCTTTCTGCCAGCAACAGACCGGCCTTTTGCAGAATGTCGAGATAATGTGAGATCGTTGACTGCGATATCCCGGCTTTGTCGCGGATGCTTCCTACGCACACTCCGCCTTTTAGGTCAACCACTTCGTCAAAATGCCCTCCCTGCGGCGGGAAGTTTTTCTCCGGTTCCTTCAGCCACTCGACGATGTTTAAGCGCGTCTCGTTTGACAATGCTTTGAAAATTTCAATCTTATCCATACACATTATTATATACACATTTCTCGATATGTCAACACATTGAACAAATGACAAAGACTTCGCCAGACGAGAATCTCATGGCAGAATCGTTTTTTATTGTCTGCTTGGCGGGCAGCCGTTTACCCTTTATTGTTTGATCCTGTATCCTGTTCAATCAGAATCCGGATCGCCTCGACCGCAGCGTGAATCCCGCGCAGCGCGGCGTCCTCGGGCACAGCCGGCGCCTCACTTTCATCGTTCCACAGCACATTGAGCACCGCGCCGCAGCGCACATGCAGGCAGGCTCCCACGACAAACAGCGCGGCGGATTCCATTTCGCTCGCCAGCACGCCCGCCGCTGTCCATGCACGCCATTTTTCCTGCAGCTGTGCCGCGACCGGCATGCACTGCGGACGGATTTCCCCGTAAAAGCTGTCCTTCGACTGCACAACGCCCACATGCGTGCGGTAGCCCAGCCGCTCGCACGCGTCCGCGAGTGCACGCACAACAGGATAGCTCGCCGCCGCCGGGTATTCCAGCGGCAGATATTCGCGCGAGGTTCCCTCCTGCCGCACAGAGGCGGTCGCCACCACGACATCTCCCCCGCGCACACCGGCATCTACACCGCCGCAGGTTCCGACACGCAGAAAGGTATCTGCGCCGCATTCCACAAGCTCCTCCAGAGCAATCGCCGCCGACGGGCCGCCGATACCGGTGGAGCACACGGAAACCGGCTGTCCCGCGAGCTCTCCCGTCCAGACGGAGAATTCCCGATTGGACGAGATATGCCGCGCATGGCCGAGAAATCCCGCGATAACCTCGCAGCGTCCCGGGTCGCCCGGCAGAATGACATAGCGTCCGATCTCATCCGCCGTGCACCGCAGATGCATCTGTTTTCCGTCAATCAGCATCGCTCATCGCCCGCCTTCCGTGCCGTCCGCGTGAACTACCTTGCGGATATTTTTTTCCGCCTTGCTGCGCGGAATCATAATCATATGCCCGCAGCCGGTGCATTTGAGACGGAAATCCATGCCCACACGCAGGACTTCCCATTCGCGGCTGCCGCAGGGATGCTCCTTTTTCATTGTCAGCACATCGCCCAGACGAATATCCATGATATCCCTCCTTGTCTTTTTCCTAGTGTATCATACCCGATTGGCGAAAACAAGCATTGCGGGCATGTATGCCGCTGCGCGCGCATATAGTCAAAGCAGAGAAAAAAGCCATGGACTTTTGAGAACGGAGGGAACAAATGATGCAAACCTTTGCGCCGGAGTGTCTGGAATGTGCCATACCCCGGCGAGATGACGTATTTTCTGCGGCACAGGACGGCACAATTCTGCAATCCACCGCAATGCGCTGTGATATCCGCCACAATCTTCTGGTTGCGCTCGACGGTCTGACCGGTATCATCCCGCGGGAGGAGTGCGCGCTCGGCATCGACACGGGACAGACGCGGGAAATCGCCATTTTGTCTCGCGTCGGCAAGCCGGTCTGCTTCCGTGTGCAGCGCATTGAGGGCGACACCGCCTATCTCTCCCGCCGCAGCGCACAGCAGGACGCGCTGCAGGCACTGCTGACCGAACATCGCCCGGGAGACATCATTCCGGTGCGCGTGACACATCTGGAGCCATTCGGCGCCTTTGTCGATGTCGGCTGCGGTCTGGTGTCACTCATCGGCATCGAAAATCTGTCGGTCAGCCGCATTTTTCACCCGTCTGACCGCGTGCGGGTCGGACAGCTGCTGCGCGCCGTCATCTCCGGCCTCGATGCGCAGAGCGGACGCATTTCTCTGACGCACCGGGAGCTTCTCGGCACATGGGAGCAGAATGCCGCACTGTTTTGCCCCGGGGAAACGGTCTGCGGGACCGTGCGCAGCGTGGAGGAATACGGCGTATTTGTCGAGCTGACCCCCAATCTCTCCGGTCTGGCGGAGCAGCGGTTTTCTGTCTCTCCCGGCGACACGGTCTCCTGTTACATTAAATCCATCCTGCCGGAGCGCATGAAAATCAAGCTCAATCTCATCGACCGCATCGGACGGGCGCCGGAGCTGCCGCCCCCGCTGTCATATTTTATCGAAAGCGGACACCTGCCCTTCTGGCAGTATTCGCCGGAAGCGTGCACGACACGCAGGATCCGCACGCAGTTCGACCCGCTGCCGGCGGAATAAAGGACAGGACGCAGAGCACAGCTGTGCGATTTTTTCGCAGGCAGGAACGCTCTGCGCCTTTTCTTTTTCCGGAAAAATGATCTATTTTTGCTACTGAAAACCGTCTGTTTCAAAAATTGTTTACAAAATGTATACATATTGTTTCCCCTCCGTTATGTACATTTTCAGACAAATGCGGTATAATACAGGGCATCAGGAGGTGTATCTGTATGAATCAGGGATTTGATCCTGCTTCTTTTGAAATGAAGCGCGAGACGATTGCTTCTTATACCGCAAAAACCTACGGCTGGATGTTTCTCGGTCTGCTGACTACATTCGGCGCATCGCTGGCAATCTATGTTACCGGCTTTATCAATTATCTGTTCACCGGCATTCTTCCGGTGGTTCTGCTGGTTGCAGAGCTCGGCGTCGTGATTTTCCTTTCCGCCCGCCTGCACAAGCTGAGCGTGGGTGCAGCGCGCGGTCTGTTTTTCCTTTACGCGCTGCTCAACGCAGTGACGTTCAGTGCCATTTTCGCACTGTATTCCGTCTCGTCGCTCGTCTTTGTCTTTGGCATGACAGCGCTGTACTTCGGTGCGATGGCAGTTTACGGCATGGTTTCCAAAACCGATCTGTCCCGCATTCGTCCGGTACTCATGTTCGGTCTGATCTCCCTGCTGATTTTTGCCGTTCTTTCCATCTTTATCCCCGCGTTTGAGACGGGAATGTGCCTGATCGGTGTCGTCATTTTTGTCGCATTCACCGCGTATGACACGCAGATGATCCGCCGCAACTATGCCGCATTCCAGGGCGATGCGGAAATGCTCCAGAAAGCATCCATTTTTTCCGCACTCAGCCTGTATCTCGATTTCATCAATCTGTTTCTGTATCTGCTGCGCCTGTTCGGCAAGCGCAACTGAGCAAAATCATTCAGAATTGTACTGCCGCTTTTCCGCCTGCTTTCCGGGATGTGAAAGGCGGCAGTTTTTATGTTTGATGTCCGCCGGAAGAATCCGCCGCGGGCATCTTCCTTTTCGGCAAAAAATCATGTACAATGGTATCAGCATTCGGACTGCCTGGGCAGTCCCCACAGGAGGAATTTACTTATGTCCATACAGGAACTGTGCACCGTTCGGGACAATCGGCAGCTGACCGGCTCTGTTTTCGCGCTCACGCTCGAAGCGCCGCGCATCAGCTCGGCGGCAGCACCCGGACAGTTTGTTCATATTGCCTGCGGAGAGGCGCGTCTGCTCCGCCGTCCCATTTCCATTTGTCAGGCGCACGACGGTCTGCTCAAGCTCGTCTTTGCCGCAAAGGGCGAGGGCACACAGTGGCTCTCCCGCTGCAGCGCGGGGGATGTGGTCGATGTGCTCGGCCCGCTCGGTCACGGCTTTGACTTATCCGCGCTGGGCGACCGCCCGGTCTTCATCGGCGGCGGAATCGGTGTTCCTCCGATGCTGCAAACCATGCAGGCCGCACGCGCTGCCGGTGCACAGCCGACCGCCATTCTCGGCTTCCGCAGCCGCGATGCCGTCATTCTGGAGGACGATTTCAGGGCTGCCGGAACGGTATATATCGCCACAGATGACGGCTCTTACGGCATTCACGGCTTTGTATCCGATGTCCTGCGCGCGCACATCGGTGCGTTTACCTCCGTCTGCTGCTGCGGTCCAAAGCCTATGCTGCGTGCACTTGCGGAAATCGCGCAGGCTGCCGGTATTCCCTGTCAGGTTTCGATGGAAGAGCGCATGGGCTGCGGCATCGGCGCCTGCCTCGTCTGTGCCTGCGCCCTCAAAGCGGAGGACGGCGCGGTGCGGTACGGCCATGTCTGCAAGGACGGACCGGTATTTTATGCTGAGGAGGTGCAGTGGTAATGGCTGATCTTCGCGTAAACTTCTGCGGGGTGGAACTGAAAAACCCCGTGACAACCGCTTCCGGAACGTTTGGCTTCGGCCATGAATACGGTGAATTTTACGATCTGGGCGAGCTGGGCGGCATCGGCGTCAAGGGTCTGACGCCGGAGGAACGTCTCGGCAATCCCGCCCCGCGCATCGCGGAAACCCCGATGGGAATTCTCAACTGTGTCGGACTGCAGAACCCCGGTGTGGATCGCTTCATCGAGGAGCAGATTCCGTTCCTGCGGCAGTATGATACGCGCATCATTGCGAATGTTTCCGGCACGACGGTGGAGGAATACGCCGGTATTGTCGAAAAAATTTCCGACGCAGATGTCGATCTGATTGAAATGAATATCTCGTGCCCCAATGTCAAATGTGGCGGTCTGACCTTCGGCACACAGCCCAAAATGGTGGAGGAGGTTGTCTCTGCTGCCAAACGGGTGGCGAAAAAGCCGCTGATTGTCAAATTATCTCCCAACGTCACCGATATCGCAGAAATCGCGCGCGCGGCGGTGTCTGCGGGCGCAGACGCATTGTCGCTTATCAACACGCTTCTCGGCATGCGCATTGATGTAGAAAGCCGCCGACCCATCCTGTCCAACATTATGGGCGGTCTGTCCGGACCCGCGGTTTTCCCCGTCGCTGTCCGCATGGTGTATCAGGTACATCAGGCAGTCGATGTGCCGATTATCGGCATGGGCGGCATCCGCACGGGCCGCGATATTGTGGAAATGATGCTTGCCGGCGCTTCCGCCGTCGCCATCGGCACAGCCTGCTTTGCCGATCCCATGGCGCCGGTCCGCGCGCTGCATGAGCTGGAGCAGTTCCTCGACGAGCACGGAATTGCATCTGTCACCGAGCTTACAGGAGGACTTCGCATATGAGTACAACCATTTATCTGATACGCCACGCCGAGGCGGAAGGCAACATTGAACGCCGCTGCCACGGTCAGTTTGACAGCCTGCTGACGCAGCGCGGTCTGCAGCAGGCAGAGATCGTCGGGGAACGATTCCGCGGCAAGCATCTGGATGCCGTCTATTCCAGCGATCTCTGGCGCGCACGCCATACGGCAATGGCAATCGCAAAGCCGCACGGACTTCCGGTCATCGAGCGGCGCGGCCTGCGCGAAATCGACATGGGCGAATGGGAGGACAAGGCATGGGCTGAGCTGCCCGTTGTCAGCGCTGAGCTGTACGACACATGGGTCAATCGCCCCTGGCTGTGCCGTGCCCCCGGCGGCGAGACGATTATGGAAGCCGGTGTGCGTGCACTGGAGGAAATCCGCCGCATTGCAGAGGAAGAGGCGGGTCACACCGTCGCAGTCGTCAGCCACGGTTCCGCCATTCGCGGTATGCTGACGCGTGCACTCGGTCTGCGCGATGACGAAATGATGCAGGTCGGCTGGGGCGACAACACCTGTGTTGCCAAGCTGATTTTCCACGATGACGGTTCGATTGAGATTCCCTACCGCAACGACAACTCCCACCTGCCGCCGGAGCTGTCCACATTCCATTCGCTCAAGTGGAGCGACAGCGCCGATGTCCCCGTCTCTCCGCAGATGTGGTTCCGTCCGGTTGACTGGGACAACCCCGAAGACAAGGCGCTTGCACTTGCCCTGTTCCATGAGATTTACTGGCCGACGTACGGCAGGGACACCTACACCGACGAACAGATTGAAGCGCGGCTGCGCGGCTTTCAGGAAATCTGTCCGGAGGCGGTTTCATTCGGTATGGTTGACCGTGAGCCGGGCGGGATTATTGCCATGAATACGGTGGAAAATCGGAACACCGATATCGGCGAAATGGGCGGCACCTGTATTTTGAAAAAATACCGCGGCTTCGGCTTCGGTCCGCAGCTGATCGGCAACGCGGTCAGTGTCTATCGCCGTATGGGCAAGAAGGTCCTGCAGGCCACTCCTGCCAGACACAACCCCGGTGCCGTGAAGTTCTATTCCAGAAACGGCTTTGAGCCGTTCGGAGAATATACCAACGAAATGGGAACCTTCGCTGTTCTGCGCCGCGTGATTGTCCCCACAGATGACTAAACAGCATGAAAAAAGTGCGTTTCCGCCGGTGAAACGCACTTTTTCTTTCTCTTAAATTTACATTTACAGCGCGAGCAAATGATTCAGCATGGCGCATGCCTGTGCACGCGTTGCATTGGCCTGCGGCTGGAGCTGAACGCTGCCGTCTCTCTGAGCGACACCGCTGATGATTTTCTCCCCGGCAATCGCCGCAACTGCGGCCCGTGCCCAGGGCGAAACCTGAGCGGCATCGGTAAACTGCGGCGGCGTGACCTTCTTTACGACCGCTTTTTTCATAATCTTCTGCTGATAATTCAGCAGCATAACGGCGAGCTGTTCTCTCGTCACCGTGTCATTCGGTCCAAAGGTGTGATAGCCGTAACCGCTGACAACACCCTTCGCCGCTGCCCATCCGATAAATTTGTTATACCACGCATTGGCGGCCACATCTCCGAACGATGTACTGCCGGAATATTTGCTGACATTCTCACCGGATGCCTTGGCCAAAAGGGTGACGATTTCCGCACGGGTGATGCTTTTCTCCGGCTCAAATGTCCAGCAGCTCGTGCCGCTGACGATATTGCGCCGTGCCATGCTGTACACATCGTTATAATACCACCAATACCGGGGGACATCCTCAAACCACGTAACCTCGACGAGCGCGCTCTTTTTCGCTTTCCAATCTGCCGGCCGAATAATCGCATCCGGTGAGGTCATCGAGATTTTGCCCTTATTGGCAGTCACCAACGCGCCGTTTTTCCCCTTGTCGGTTCCATTCGCCGCAAGGAACCTGCCCGATAAAATATACACGCCGGCATCCTGTGCGTAAACCGCATCATCATAGCCCGTGATGTTCGCTGAAAGGATGCGTGCTTCTGCATCGATGCAGTTGATTCCGGCATCATTTGCCGCCGAAATGTCCATATGCTGCAGCGTCACAACCGGTTTGCAGGTCTTCTCCAGCGACTCAATCCAGATGCCGCTTCCATACGGTGAACCCAGTGAAGTCCTCGATGTGCAGCGAAGTACACCGTCTTTGATTGTGACCTGCGGCGCAACGGATGTATTGCCCGCCAAAATAGAAATGGCAGGAGAATTGGTCGTAGACTCGGAAATCGTATGACCGTTCAGATCAATCGTGATCGAAAATGCCTCACTGCGGTCGCGGAACAACGTGAGCTCCTGATTGCTGATGTCCTTCAGAACCTCAACCGTCTGACCGTTTTTTACCGCCTCCAAAGCCTGCCATAACGTCGCGTACGTCTTGCTGCCGATCTGCGCCTGCGGCTGAGCGGCAAAGGCACCCGCCCCCATCGAAACAGACATCGCCATAGTGAGCAGCAGCGCCCCCAGGCGCGCTCTCAGTTTCCTCAACATACTGTAAAACCTCCTCGCATTCATGCGAATTCCTCCGTATGATAATAGCCGCTTTTTATTGTAACAGATTTTTACCGTTTTGTAAACGTTTTGTTACCTGCATGGACAAACAAAGCCGTCGGGTTTTCCGACGGCTTTGTATCATTCTCTGACTGCTGCGTATTATTGCGCCCGGGACTCAGACAGTGCCAGCAATTTGGTGACGAGAACACAGGTCTGTGCGCGGGATGTCGTGCCCTTCGGCATAATCATTACCGGACTGGTCTTTGTCTCCTTGTTGCCCGACATAATGCCTTCCTCGAGCATAACCTGTACGGCAGTTTCTGCCCAGGAAGAGACCTCACTGCGGTCTGCAAATGCAGGAACCTCAACCAGCTTCCTCGGCTCCAGCTTGAGTACATTGGTCTGGAACTGATACAGCATGACACAGGCTTCCTGACGGGTGATGCTGTCGGCCGGTGCAAATATGCCATTGCCCTTGCCGCTCAACACGCCGTTCGCGCGAGCCCACTCAATACCTGCCGCAGACCACTTGCCTGCCGGCACGTCTCTGAACTGACTGATGTTTTTATACCGGCTGAGATCTGCGCCGGCTGTATTGGCGAGAATAACCGCAAACTGCTCACGGGTGACCGCATTGTTTGGCAGGAACGTCCAGACATTGCCGACGCCGCTGACAATTCCCTTCTGTGCCGCTCCATAGACATAGTCATAGTACCAGCTCGGCTTGACATCGGCAAAATGAATGACCGTCAGACTCATTGTCCGGAGGGATGTCCAGTCGGCCGGACGCACAATCGCAGGTGCTTCCGGAGTCCTGACGAGGCTGAAGTCGAGCTCTGCAGAATCTTCTCCTGTCGTGCGGTATGCTGCAATGACACCGTCATCGCTGTCCTGTCCGGCAGCGGTATATGTGCCGGCGACAAGCTCGATCGTGGAATCCTCCGCAAAAACAGCATCATCCACGCCGGAAACATTGGCCTGGGAAATGAGTTTTGCGCCGGAACACAGAATACCCGCATCTCCCTTGGCCTGTACCGTCATATTCTGCAGGGTGACGGTCATCGGGGACGATGTATTGTCATCGCCGATATAGATGCCGCAGACATTTTCCCCACCGGCTGAAATTTTGCCGTTTTTCAGTGTGATGGAAACCTGTCCGGCCTTTTCGCCTGCACACAGTGCAAGTGCCTGCACCGGGTCGCCCGAACGGTTTTCCGTCAGGCTGTGTCCATTGAAGTCAATGGCAAAGGATTTGGCTGCTGCGCCGTCATAATACAGCTGCACGCCTGCCAAATTGCCCGCTGTTTCGTTTGTAATATTGCTCTGTACAACGATGGTCTGTCCGTTTTGAACCTTTTCCATCGCCTCCGACAGTGTCGCATAGCCTGTCGAACCGATTTTTGCAGCAAAATTGCCAGCAGAAGCGCTGCATACCATACCGCAGAGCATCCCCGCAGCCAGCGTCACTGCCCCCAGCCGCTTGACATATTTGTTCATTGACTGCCCCTCCCAGAAGCGTGTGTCGGAAATTTGAAACAAATCACGCATAATGCTTGTTCATTCTCATTCATTCTATCACAGGCAGCCGGATATTTCAACCGTCATAGCCGTGCATGATGCAGCCTCGCAGAAAGAAAAAAACACAACCTCACTCCGCCTGAGATCACTGCCTCCCGCGAAATGAGGTTGTTTCCGGTTGTGCGACATGCGCGTCTGTTCAGTCCTTGGTAATATTCAGCTCAGCCTTCAGCTGTGCGATCATTTCCGCATACTCCTCATCAGACAGGAATACAGGCTGATCGTTGCCGATTGCAAACGAGCCGCCGAACTCAAATCCGCCCTCGTACTTCGGTACGATGTGGAAGTGCAGATGGGGCAGCTTATCGCCGTATGCGCCATAGTTGATCTTCGTGCAGCCCCACAGCTTTTTCACAGCCGCAGCGGCATCCGAAACATCATCCATATAGTCGTGACGCTGCTGTTCGGTCAGGTCAAACAGCTCCGCCTTGTGGTCATCGACAGCGACCACGCAGCGTCCCTTATGAGCCTGATCCTTGAACAGATACAGAACGCCTTCTCTCATCTTGCCGACACGCATCATCAGAGCCAGACGGCCCTCATGGTTCGGATCGCAGTAGAAGCAATCAGGTGCAGTAGCCATTGGTATCGTCTCCTTTTCCAACTATTCTTTTACAGTTTCTTTGGGTAATTTCAGTATACCGCAAACGCAGCGAATTTTCCATACCCTCAGCCAAAAGTTACATAGAAATTTGTCTCCCATGCGGGGACGTAGGGATGATGGAGCATGCCGATGCGAACATCCGGGCAAAGCTCGTGCAGCAGCAGGGGCAGTTCATATAAATCCTCACTGCGATGATAGGCAGAAACAGCCATGCGCGGCCGCCAGCGGCGTATGGTCCCCCGTGCGCCGAGAAGCGCCTGCCGCTCTGCTCCCTCGACATCCAGCTTGAGCAGCGTACAGGGCGCGCCGTTCAGCACATGATCGACCGATTCAACCGGAACGGTGACGGTGTGTTTGTCATGTGAGACGGAATGCATGACGGGGATCAGCGCAGAATTGCGCCCGGCCTTTCCGCCGAACAGCAGCTCTCCCGGCTCACTCCAGGCGCCCGCCCGCAGCAGGCGAACGTGGTCCAGTCCTGCCTGTTCCGCATATTTTTTCAGCTTTTTGAATGTGCGCGCGTCCGGTTCGAGCGCGGTAACAGACGCGTACCTTCCGCCCGTATATGCGAGCAGCTCGCGGATGGTATCGCCGTTGTATGCGCCGAGATCGACAAAATGTTCGTCCTCCCGCGGCTGTAAATAACGGGAAAACGCCGTTTCACGGCTGTCGGTATAGTCGCGCAGCCAGTGCAGCCTGCCGCTCAGCTTAAAATTGACCGTTGCGGCAAACACCTCGCGCGACCGCGCATCCGCAAGCAGCGCATAGGCGCGCAGCAGCTGCTCGCTGTGGGCCTGCACAAAGGCGTCATCAAACAGCGCGCCCTCTGCCACGGGCACATCGGGCGCATAGGTGGTATGCGTGCGGTCCAGCTCGTCAAACCGCGCGAGCACCTCGGGCCGGCTGGACGCAAAGGCAATGACAGCGACAAAGTCTCCCAGCTCCTCCTCCAGCTGTGCGCGCGTGCGCACGGGAAATCCGGCAAAGCTGTGTCCGCGCACAAATTCATCCGACGCAAAAATGCCCGCAACCGAAATGCCGCGCGCATGACATACCCGCAGAATCTTTTCCGCGCCGTCTCCCATGCCGTACAGCGCAATCGGGCGTGTCTCCTGTGCCAGCGCATCCCAGACCGTCCGGGTTTCGGTGACAAACGGGAGCGCGTTCATTCCCATGTCTTCCACACATCCGGACAGAACCCGACGGTCGCCTTTCTGCCGTTGCGGACAATCGGCGTGCGCAGCAGTTTCGGATTTTCCATCAGCTTTTCCAGCTTCGCCTCATCGGAAGCCAGATACGGCATCATTGCAGCATCCGGATCCTTGCATTTCGGGTCGAGCAGCGCCTCCAGACCGACCGCGCGGCATACCGAGGTCAGCTCCCCCCGGCTCATGCCATATTTCTGGACATCAACCGACTGCACTCTGATGCGCCGCTCCTTAAAATAACGCTCCGCTTTTTTGGTGTCGAAGCATTTGCTCTTTCCAAAAATCTGTATATTCATAATGCCTCTCCTCTCCGGTTTCGTGCCCTTATCTTACCACAGCGGCAAAAAAAACACAATGTTCCCACCAAATGCCGCCTATCTGGAGTGCGTGCGCGTGTCCGCCTTGTTAAAACTGCCGCACAAAAAGACAGAAAAATCCTATATTTTATGAATCCTGTCCATTGCATTTTGGGCGGCGGAACCGTATACTATAGCTGTACCAAGGGAAAAGGAAATCAAGCATCTGATCCCTTTTCCGGCTGTCAGCAGCCTGCCACCGCACAGTTTTCCCATTCTGTGCTTTCATATATCTCTCTCTTTACTGTATGGCGCGCCGAATCTCCTACCAAATCGGCGCGCCGCTTTTCTGTCTTTTTTCGGAGGTATGTGATTGTAATTTCCGGTGGTTTATGTTATATTATTTTTGTATGCGCCGCATATCGTTGCCGGCGCTTTTTTTGAATGTGTTCTGATCGGAGGTTATTTTTTTGTCAGATCTGAAATCAGAAATT
>DJXF01000047.1:0-4547 GCA_002449635.1 Clostridiales bacterium UBA7011
TGTAGATCGAGTTGATCATCATGTCAAGCAGACGTTTGGACTCGGCCTGAAATTGCTGTTTTGCCATGGTATTTCAAATCCTTTCGGTTTTCCGCCGGACGGGCGGCAGGGCGCTGCCGGCAGATGTTAATAAATTACAAGATAGATGCCTGCACAGCGGCAGGAGTTAGCACTCGATACTTCTGAGTGCTAATACATGGTAAACCAAAAGCGCGGAAATTGCAAGGGGTAATTGTTACACGGATGTAAAATCTTTCTTCTTTACAAAAAGAATCGCCCGAACACAGCGCAAAATGCGCGGCTCGGGCGAAAAGGAACCATTTTATTCTGCTTCTTCGAGAACGGAGGTGCACTGCGGGCAGCGGGTCGCGTCGATTGCGATTTCCGACTTGCAGAACGGGCAAACCTTGGTGGTTGCAGCCTCCGGCTCTTCCGGCTTCTTGCCGATGCTTGTAGCGCGGTTCATCAGCTTAATCAGCGTGAACAGAACAAACGCCATGATGAGGAAGTTGATGACAGCGGTGATGAACGAACCATACTTGATGGATACGCCGAGTACGGATGCCGACAGATCCTTAAAGTTGGTCCTTGCGACCAGACCGATCAGCGGCGAGATGATATCGTCGGTCAGGGAGGTGACGATGTTCTGGAAGGCTGCACCGATGATAACACCGACAGCCAGATCAATCACATTTCCCCGGAGGGCGAATTCTTTGAATTCCTGCATGAACTTTTTCATTTGTGATACGCTCCTTTTGGTTTGATCTATCTCAGCCGGCGCGGCGAAGGGGGAGCGTGCGAATCACTCCGGCACCGCACCGGATTGATACAAAGCGGTTGAGATGTGTGCTGCCTGCTTCTCAGAAAATCATGATGAGTACAGCGACAACAAAGATCGCGGCAATCACACCGAGCATGATGTAGGTATTGCGGTCCTCTTTTTTCTGCTGCTCCGCGCGGCGAACCTGCGCCTCGCGCAGACGTTCCTGCTGGCTTTTATGTACCTTTTTTACCGGTCTTCCCAAATAACTCCCCTCCCATTTTTTCAATGTACAAAATCAGGGTATCAAATTTCCGCGAAAATGTCAACGTCTGCACGCCCGAATCAGCAGGAAAAGCGCCAGAAAAAACAGACTGCCGAACACAAAGCCGGAGAAATCCAGCAGGACATCGGACACCTGCGCGCTGCGGTCGGACAGCATTTGCAGCGCTTCGTCGGTTGTGGCGACGGCAAGACCGAAGAACAGACCGTGCAGGACATAGTGCGGGTTCAGACAGCGGCGCAGCGCCCAGAGCTGCTGCGTGAAAAAGCCGAGCGCGGCAAATTCGGAAAAGTGCGCGAGCTTTCGGACGATGTGCTCGGTCAGCCCGTGATAATCAAACAGCCTGCCGAGCAGGCCGGAAAGAAAAGCAAATACGCTGCCGCTCCATTCGGAGGATTCGCTGCGGTCAAACAAGGAATTGCCGAAAATAAAGCACAGCAGCGCAGTCAGGATGAGGACATTGAGCACCACGGCTGCGGTCGTTTTTTTGCTGGTTTGCTGCATGCAATCATCTCCTGTGCAGAAAAACAAAAAGAAGCACAATCCTCCGACTGTGCTTCTTCTGGTGCAGATGGGGGGACTTGAACCCCCATGTCCTTGCGAACACTAGTACCTGAAACTAGCGCGTCTGCCGATTCCGCCACATCTGCATGGTGTGAAATTGTACTCCCTGATTTTTACTCGGCAGGAGTGGACCGGGGCGGAGCCTCACGCTTAACCCGCATGGAAAAGAAAGATCGGAGCGAAGCGGGGTGCTTCACTCCGATGTGGTGCAGATGGGGGGACTTGAACCCCCATGTCCTTGCGAACACTAGTACCTGAAACTAGCGCGTCTGCCGATTCCGCCACATCTGCATTTTGGTGCGACTGACCGGACTTGAACCGGTACGGTTGCCCACACGCCCCTCAAACGTGCGCGTCTGCCTATTCCGCCACAGTCGCATGTTGAGTTGTATGAGCTGCGAGGGTACAGCGGCGCATTGCCGTGTTTGCCGCATCATTCAGCGACAAGTGATATTATAATTGAACCCGATGCAAATGTCAACAGTTTTTTTCACTTTTTTCGCGTTCGGGATCACGGCGGAAAACAAAACGAGAATCATTCCTACTTGACAAAAACATGGAATAACGGTATACTGAACCTACAGTGAGAAAGAATATTCGGAGGTGCAGTATGCGGATCACACATGAGGCAGATTATGCAATCCGCATTATGTATTGCCTGGCAGAGCACAGACAGAAAATCAGTGCCAAACAGATTTCGGATGAGAGCGGCGTTCCCATCCGTTTTGCACTCAAAATTCTGCGCCGGCTGACACAGGCCGGACTGACCGCATCCTATAAAGGGGTCAGCGGCGGCTATGAGCTCGCCCGTCCGGCGGAGCAGATTTTTCTCGGAGAAATCATCGAGGAGATTGACGGTCCGATTGAAATCAATCACTGCCTCAGCAGTTCGTTCGACTGCAGCCGCGTGGAACAGAAGAACGAGTGCACCTTTCATCGGGTTTTCAGCACGATCAATCAGGATATTCGCACCAAGCTGTACGAGCTGTCCCTGCAGCAGCTGATGCCGGGGGACGGCTGACAACGAACGAATCTTTTTAGGTAGGAGGATCCTAATTATGGCAAAGTTTGTATGTTCCGTATGTGGTTATGTACATGAAGGTGACGCAGCTCCGGCAGAATGTCCCATCTGCCACGCTCCGGCTTCCAAGTTCGAGGAGCAGACCGGTGAGCGCGTCTGGGCTGCTGAGCATGTTGTCGGCGTTGCACAGGGTGCAAGCGAAGACATCATGAACGATCTGCGCGCGAATTTCGCAGGCGAGTGCTCTGAGGTCGGCATGTATCTGGCAATGGCCCGCGTTGCACACCGCGAGGGCTATCCGGAAATCGGCTATTACTGGGAAAAGGCTGCATGGGAAGAGGCTGAGCACGCGGCAAAGTTCGCAGAGTTGCTGGGCGAGGTTCTGACCGACAGCACCAAGAAGAATCTGGAAATGCGCGTCGATGCCGAGAACGGTGCAACCGCAGGCAAGTTTGACCTGGCAAAGCGTGCTAAGGCTGCAAACCTCGATGCAATCCATGACACCGTTCATGAGATGGCACGTGACGAGGCCCGTCACGGCAAGGCATTTGAGGGCCTGCTCAAGAGATATTTCGGCTGATTCACTGATTGTTTCAAAGCAAAATACACCATACCAGAAGGGGAGGACAGACAGCGGTCTGTCCTCCCTTTGCATCTTGAGGAAAGAAAGCGCAGCCTGCCGCAGCGGGAAATTGGTTCTTTGCTTTCCGCCCAAAGTATGGTATGATAACAGAAATATACTGGGAGGCGGCACGATGGCGGAGCAGAAAAACAACAGAAACTATCGCGTACAGCGCATAGATGACCAGGCGCCGGAGCGTCTGTCGGAAGATCCGCTGGATCAGATGCCCGACCTCACTGCGCAGACCGGCGGTCTGCCGATTGTAACCTTTGTTCTGATCTGTCTGGCGGCATGCGCCGTCATGCTGATGGGGCGCGTTCTGACAGCACCCAGCGGCCTGCTTTCGATGGCGTATGCGCTGCTGGAGTTGGTGCTCGTTTTCGGCGTTGTCGCGCTCATCCGCGGCATGTTCCGCAAGCTGCACCGGCAGAAGGAAGCCGCGTTCTGGTATCCGGTCAGCGGCGCTGTCATGGCGGCGGGAATTGTGATCGGTGTCATTATCGGCATTTTTGCCTTGTTCTGACAGCGTTGTTACAAACCGGACATAATTTCGAAAAAAAGTATTTATAAATTCGTCAAAGGTCTGTCATATTCCGGCGGTATACTAGCCGTAGTCAGGAAAACGGTCTGTCTACGACCGGCAAAATTCTTCTTTTTCGTTGCAGAAGGTTTGGTTCCGCCGCAGTACAGCAGGAGAATCTGCGGGCGGACAGCCCTCTCCTTCTCTTCGCTCCCCCTTTTTCATGTTTTATTATACCGGAGCCCCGAACGGCATATACTGTTCGGGGCTCTTTGCTGTGCCGACGGCTGCCCGAAGGGAAAACAGAGCGGCGAAACTTGTACTATTTTGTCGTATGCGGTATAATCGAAGAAAAAGGTCCGACGGACAGGAGGAGAAAGTATGTATTGTATCCGATGCGGAAATCAGCTGAAGGACGGGACAAAATACTGCATTTTTTGCGGTACACCGACAGCGGCGGTCAAAAAAGAGCGTCCGCGGCCGACGGCCGACGATGCGTCGTCTATTCCGGAGGACTTCTTTTCCCGCAGGCTCTCGCAGGAAGAAGAGGACTTTACCATCCGCATTCCCAACGGGTATGTAAAGGAGGAGGCTGCGGCACAGACAGCGGAGCAGACGGATTACACCCTCACGCGCGAGACCGTGCGGGAGGAGATCCGCGAGGTCATGGAAGAACAGGCCGCCGATGCGGCGGGAAGCGAGGAATACACGCGGGCTGTGTCAAAGGACGAGATTCGCAGCGCGCAGAAGGACATTCCGGAAGCCGCGCAGACCGAC
>DJXF01000047.1:4635-22047 GCA_002449635.1 Clostridiales bacterium UBA7011
GCATTCCGGAAGCCGCGCAGACCGATGCGGAGAGCATTCCCGACATCCCCATTCCGCCCGACTATATTGCGAAGCCGAAATCGGGGCCGGCACAGAAACGGAAGAAGAAAACCGGACAGCCGGAGAGAAAACAACCCGAGAGGGACCAAAAGGAAAGTGACGAAGATGCAGAGCAGCTGATGAGCCGCCGTGGCATTTTATTTGTCGTGATCGTCGTTGTGCTGCTGTTTGTCATTGCGCTGGGCGCGTGCGTGACCGCGCTGCGCGGCGGCAGCCCCGATGCGGCGGCCGGTTCCGGCTCGGCGGAGGTAGGATTCTGGGCTGCACCGAAAAGCGACTGAACGCGTGCAGATGCGGAATTGACCAGGCATCAAAGCGGGATGATTCCGCAGCATGGCAGCAGTTGACAAGCCTGCGTACATGTTTTATAATATATCTGTGTATTTTCACCTGCTTTTTGTACATAGTAGCTATATGCTTGCGGCGCGCTGCGCTGAAATCGCGCGATGAAAGCGCGGCTGAGAGGGAGGGCTTCCAGATATGAAAAATATATTGTTTGCTGCATCGGAATGCGTTCCGTTTGTAAAAACCGGCGGACTGGCCGATGTTGTCGGTGCGCTTCCCAAGTCGCTCGACAGGGAAAAATATGACGTGCGTGTTGTCATCCCGGATTACACCTGCATCCCGCAGAAATACCGCAGCCGCTTCTCCTATTTCGGCAATTTTTATATGGATCTGGGTGAGCTGGGCAATTTTTATGTCGGTATTATGACCTGTGAGATGGACGGTATCCGATATTATTATATTGACAACGAGCATTTCTTCCGCGGCGAAAAGCTGTACAGCGATATTCTGTGGGATATCCAGAAATTCAGCTTTTTCTCCAAGGCGGTTCTGTCCATGCTGCCGTTTATCGGCTTCCGCCCGGACATCATTCACTGCCACGACTGGCAGGCGGCGCTGATTCCGGTTTTCCTGCATGAAATGTTCCAGGACAATCCGTTCTTCCGCGGCATCCGCACGATTATGACGATTCACAACCTGAAGTTCCAGGGCATTTGGGACATTCAGACCATGCGCCGCTTTACCGGCCTGCCGGGGCATGTCTTTGTTCTCGGACGCATGGAGTTTAACAAGGACGCGAATATGCTCAAGGGCGGTCTGGTCTATGCCGACCGCATCACGACGGTCAGCGAAACCTATGCCAATGAAATCCGCATGCCGTATTACGGCGAGGGTCTGGACGGCCTGCTCAATGCAAAGGCGGACACGCTCAGCGGCATTCTGAACGGCATTGATTATGACATGTACAATCCGGCGACCGATCCGATGCTCGCCGCGAACTATACCGCCGCTTCCTTCAAGGAGGGCAAAAAAGCCTGCAAGCTGGCGCTTCAGCGCGAGCTCGGCATGCCGGAGGATCCGGATGTCATGATGATCGCGATGATCACCCGTCTGACCGATCAGAAGGGTCTCGATCTGGTGGAATGGGTGCTCGAGCGCATGCTCGCATCGCGCATTCAGCTGGTCATCATCGGCACGGGAGATCCGCGCTATGAAAATCTGTTCCGTCACTACGAATGGACGCGAAAGGGACAGGTCTCCGCAAACATCCTCTTCAACGAGGAGCGCGCGCACCATGTATACGCCGCGGCGGACGCGATGCTCATGCCGTCGCGCTTCGAGCCGTGCGGTCTGACGCAGCTGATCTCGCTGCGCTATGGTACGGTTCCGATTGTCCGCGAGACCGGCGGTCTGCGCGACACCGTGCAGCCGTACAACTGGTTTGAACAGACAGGCACCGGCTTCTCGTTCGCAAATTACAATGCAGATGAGATGCTCAACACCATCTTCTATGCGGAGCAGGTGTTCTATGATGAACCGGATGCATGGGCAGATATGGTCGAGCGCGGCATGTGCAAGGACTTTTCGTGGAGCGCTTCCGCGAAGAAATATGAGGATCTGTACGATTCCCTCACCTGAAAATAGAATAAACAGAAATCCGGCGGCGGGCGAAAAGCCCGCCGCTTTTTTGCCTCCTGCGGATAAAATCACCTTTCTGTGGCATACTACGCTGTGAACGGAGGGAACGAGTATGGATGTTACACCGCAGGAATATACAAGCATGGTGCAGAAGCAGTCCGACCCGTCGCCGATGCTGCGCGATATGGCGTGGGCATTTGTGGTCGGCGGCGCGATCTGCACGCTCGGACAGGCGGTTTTGGAATTCTGGAAGTTCACCGGACTGGGACAAAAGGACGCGGCCATTGCGACTTCGATCACCCTGATTGCACTTGCCGCCCTGCTGACCGGTCTGCACGTCTATGAAAAGCTGGCAAAGCATGCCGGAGCAGGCACACTGGTTCCGATCACCGGCTTCAGCAATTCTGTCGCGTCACCCGCGCTGGAATTTAAAAGCGAGGGGCTGGTGCTGGGCACAGCGGCAAAGATGTTCATCATTGCGGGACCGGTGCTCGTATACGGCATCGGCGCCTCTATCGTGTACGGCATTTTGCTGGTGCTGTTCGGCGGCTATTGACGGGGAGGAATTGCGATGAACGGAAAACGAGTGGGAGAGTCCACCATCCGGCTGGAACGCCCTCCGCGCGTGCGTGCATGGGCGGCAGTCGGCGGAAAAAAGGAAAAAGAAGGCCCGCTGGGGGCGAAATTTGACAAGCTGTTTCCGGACACGATGTGCGGGGAAAAGACATGGGAACAGGCGGAGGTGCATCTGCAGAAAGCCGCGGTCCGGACGGCCGCGAACAAATGCCATCTGCCGGTTTCCGCGCTTGATCTGATGATAGCAGGCGATCTGCTCGGACAGTGCGTCGCGTCGAGCTATGCGGCGCGCGGCACACAGGTGCCTTACCTCGGATTATACGGCGCGTGCTCGACGATGGCGGAGAGCCTTGCGCTGTCCGCCTGCCTGCTGGACGGCGGTTACGCACAGCGCGTATGTGCGGTCGCCTCGTCCCATTTCTGCACGGCGGAGCGGCAGTACCGCTTTCCGCTCGCCTATGGCGGACAGCGCACACCCACCGCGCAGTGGACGGCAACGGCGGCAGGTGCGTGTATTTTGACACAGGCGGCGGATGACTGCGCTCCGGTGCGCATCACGCATGTGTGCTTTGGCAAAATCTGTGATCTCGGCGTGACGGATGCGAACAATATGGGCGCGGCGATGGCGCCTGCCGCACACAGCACCCTGCGCGCGCTGCTGCGCGATACGGATACCAAACCGTCGGATTATGACGGCATTTTTACCGGCGATCTCGGAGAGGTCGGCACGCGGCTGCTGCATGAGCTGTTCCGGCGCGACGGCATTGATATCAGCGGGGTGCACGAGGACTGCGGCCGCCTGCTGTTCAGCAAGCAGCAGGATGTGCATGCGGGCGGCTCGGGCTGCGGCTGTGCCGCGTCTGTGCTGTGCGCCCATCTGCTGCCGCAGCTTGCGGACGGCAGTCTGCACCGCATTGTGCTCGCGGCGACCGGCGCGCTCATGAGCCCGACCAGTGTGCAGCAGGGAGAGAGCATACCGGGGATCTGCCATGCGGTCGTATTCGAGTCGGGCGAAAAGAGGTGAGGCGGATATGCAGTATGTGATTGCATTTGTGACGGGCGGCATCATTTGCGCGCTCAGTCAGATTCTGATTGACCGGACCAAGCTGACACCGGCGCGCATTCTGACGGCATACGTCGTGGCGGGCGTTGTGCTGACCGCGGTCGGCGTGTACAAGCCGTTTGTGGATTTTGCCGGCGCGGGCGCGACGGTGCCGCTGCTCGGCTTCGGCTACACGCTCGCCGAGGGCGTGCGCTCGGCAGTGGCGCAGAGCGGTATGCTCGGCGCATTTACCGGCGGCGCACAGGCGGCGGCGGGCGGCATTTCGGCGGCGGTCTTTTTCGGGCTGCTGACGGCGCTGCTGTTTCGTCCGGAGGACAAGAGCTGAGCACACGGTTGCATCCGGCATCACTTTGGGGTATCATAGTGCCACAGGATGGTGAGAAACGTGAAGACAATTGTTTGCTACGGCGATTCCAATACGCACGGCTACGACCCGCTGACCGGCGGGCGCTATGACTATGCCGTGCGCTGGCCGGGACAGCTGCAGCGGCTGCTCGGTCAGGACTACTATGTTGTAGAAGAGGGACTGAACAGCCGCACGACAGTGTGTGACGACCCGTGTTATGACGACAACAAAAACGGCGCGGCGCTGCTGCCCGCCATTGTCAAGACGCATATGCCGATTGACCTGCTCATCGTGATGCTCGGCTCGAATGATATGAAGCTGCGCTTTCACATGGGAGCGGCGGATATCGCACGCGGTGCGGCGCTGCTCGTCCAGTCGGCAAAGGCGGTTTCCGCGGCGAAAAGTGCGGACGGAACAGCGTGTGAGATTCTGCTCACCGCACCGCCCGCCATCACGGAGGATTTGAGAAACGGCGACGGCATCGCGGAATTCGGGGAGCGTGCCATGCACGTTTCCGCCGAACTGTCTGAGCGGTATGCGCGCGCTGCACACGAGGCCGGCGTACATTTTTTCGACGCGGCGGCAGTCGTGCGTCCGTCCTCTGCGGACGGGCTGCATCTGACACCCGAGGGTCACACGGCGCTCGCGCGGGCGATGGCGGAGCAGTGCCGCAGCATACTGGGCTGACAGAACAGAGGATGAGAGAAGAGCGGTGTTCCGCGCGGCAACGGGCTGCGGGAACATCGTTTTTTTGATGTTTGTGCATCCGCCGGTGCGCTTTTTCTTGCATCGGGACTGCAAAGGGATTATAATAACCCCATATTGGGAAATAAGGAGCATGGACATGAAATTCAGTGTAATCATCCCTGTATATAATGTAAAAGCATATCTGGAAAAATGTGTGCAGTCGGTGCTGGCACAGCGGTGTGACGACTATGAGGTCATATTGGTGGACGACGGCTCCACGGACGAGAGCGGCGCGCTGTGTGACACGCTTGCCGCGCAGCATGCGGAGCACATCCGCGTGATTCATCAGAAAAACGGCGGACTGGGTGCGGCGCGCAATACGGGCATCGAGCATGCCCTGGGCGATTATCTCGTTTTTCTTGACAGTGACGATTATATCGACCCTGCGATGCTGGCGGAGCTGTCGGAAAAAATTGACGAAACCCATGCGGATATCCTCACGTTCGGGTTCCGCGTCGACAAAAACGGCGACACCTCCGAGGTCGTTCTCGATGCGCTGCCCGAAGGGCGCATCATGACGCTGGAGGATACGCCGGAGCTGCTGCTTGCGCTGCCCAACGCGTGGACACGCATCTATACGCGCCGGCTGTTTCTCGAAAGCGGCATCCGTTATCCCGGACGCGTGTGGTATGAGGACATCCGCACGACGACAAAGCTGTTTGCCTGTGCGCAGAGCATTGTCTTTGTCCGCCGTCCGTATTATTACTATGTCGTGCGCGAGAACTCCATCACGCACAACAAAAATGTGGCGCGAAACCGCGAAATCATCGAGGCGTTTGACGATTTGCTGGGCTGGTATCAGGAAAACGGCCTGTTCGAGCGTTATCGGGACGAGCTGTGCCGGCTGACCATCGACCATGTCTTTCTCGCGGCATCCGTCCGCGTGCTGACAGCGGACCCCGGACATCCGCTGCTCGGCGAATTTTATCAGTATACGCGCAGACGGTTCCCGGGCTTTGAGAAAAACCGGTATCTGCCGCAGCTGCCGCGGGCGAAAAAACTCGCGTTTCGCCTGCTGCTGCACCGCCGGTATCGCCTGCTCGCGGCGCTGTTCCGCATGAAAAACCGCACCGGCGCCTGATTACGAAAGGAATCTTTGTTTTGAAGCTCAATCGAAATGCGCTCCAGTCAAAAAAGGGCGTTTTACTTAAAAATACGATCATGCTGTATATCATGCAGTTTTCGACGTATCTGCTCAGCTTTATTGTTGTACCCTATGAAACGCGCGTGCTCGGGCCGACCTATTTCGGCAAGCTCGGCGTCGCGACGGCAATCATGGTATATTTTCAGCTGGTCATCGACTTCGGATTTCTGCTCAGCGCGACGGAGGATGTCTCCCGCCACCGCGAGGACAAGGGCTATGTCGCAAAGGTGCTGACCGCGGTGTCGATTGACAAGCTGTTCCTCACCGCCGGTTCGGTGATTGTGCTGCTGGTTTTGTGTCAGGTGCTGCCCAGCTGGCAGGAGGACCGCGCGTTTTACCTGCTGTTTCTGATTGCCACGGCGGTCAATTCCATGATTCCCGATTACCTGTACCGCGGACTGGAGCAAATGACTGCGATTACGGTGCGGACGGTCGCCATCAAGGCATTTTTCACGGTCATGATTGTGCTGCTGCTCAAACGGCCGGACCAGTACTGCATCATCCCGATTCTGAACATCATCGGCAACACTGCGGCGCTGCTCGGCGTCTATCTGCATCTGGACCGGCAGATGGACATTCGCTTTGTCCCCTGCCGCCCCCGCGACGTGTGGGACAGCTTCCGCCGGTCGAGCACCTTTTTCTATTCCCGCATTGCGACCTCGGTATATACGGCGAGCAATACGGTTATTCTCAGCGTGATTTCCGCCGGCTCGTCCATCGGCTACTATTCGCTGGCGGACAAGCTGGTCACAACCGCAAAAAGCGGGTTGTCGCCGATTTCCGACAGCCTGTACCCGTATATGACCAAAAACCGTGATTTTAAGCTGGTGTGGCGCATTCTGAAAATCATCATGCCGGTCATTGTCGGCGGCTGTGCGGTTGTATTCATTTTCGCGCGTCCGCTGTGCCAGATTGTCTTTGGCGCGGAATACGGGGATGCTGCGCCGGTGCTGCGTGCGATGCTGCCGGTCGTCGTTGTCATTCTGCCGAGCTATATCCTCGGCTTCCCGACCCTGAGCGCCATGGGTCTGTCCAAATATGCAAACTATTCTGTCGTGTTCGGCTCGGCGCTGCATGTGTTCAATCTGCTCGTGCTGTATTTTACCGGACATATGAACATGGTTACACTGGGCGCGCTTGTGTCTGTGGCGGAAATTGCGATTCTGCTGTTCCGCGTGACCGTCATCTGGAAAAATCGTGCGCTGCTGCGGGTAAAACAGGAGGATTGAGGTCAAAATGCCGCTCATCAAAAAAGTACAGAAAGGACTGGCATGGACGCTGTACAGTGCGCTGCCGGTCAGAAAAAACAAAGTTGTCGTGACCAGCTTTTACGGGCGCGGCTATTCCGACAATCCCAAGGCGATTGTGGACGAGCTGCTGACGCGTGACGCCGGACTGGACATTGTCTGGCTCGCAAAAGACCCGGACCACGCAGGCGTGCCGCAGGGCGTGCGGGTCGTGCGGTATGACACGCCGGCGGCGATTCGCGAACTGAGCACCGCGCGCGTGTGGGTGGACAACTGCCGCAAGGGTGCCCGCCGCAAGAAATCAGGCCAGTATTATATGCAGACATGGCACGGGTTTGCCCTCAAGCGCATCGAACGCGACGTGGCGGACAAGCTGAATACAAAGGAAAACGCGTCCTATGCCGCGTATGCAAAGCGCGATTCCGCACAATGCGACCTGATTGTCTCGGACAGCACCTTTATGACCGGCATTTACCGCAATTCGTTCTGGTATGACGGACCGATTGAGGAATTCGGCGCGCCGCGCAACGATGTTCTCATCAGTCCGCCGGATGACGCAAAGCAGCGCGTACAGCGCGCGCTGCATCTGCCGGAGGGCAGGCGGTTCGTGCTGTATGCCCCGACATTCCGCGCGGACGGTTCGCTCGATGCCTATGGGCTTGACTATGCCGCCGTGTGCCGCGCCTGTTCGCAGCGGTTCGGCGGGGAGTGGATTGCGCTCGTGCGGCTGCATCCGCATGTCATGGAGCGGGCAAAGGACCTGAAGCTGGACGGGCGGACAACATTTGACGCGACCGCGTTCGATGATATGCAGCTGCTGCTGTCCGCATGTGACGCGGTCATCACCGACTATTCGTCGCTGATGTTTGACTTTGCCCTGACGGGCCGGCCGTGCTTCCAGTTTGCCACCGATATTGATGCGTACAAAAATGACCGCAATTTCTATTTCCCGATTGATGAAACCCCGTTTCCGCTCGCAAAATCCAACGAGGCGCTGATGCAGTGCATCGCGGAATTTGACGAGGAGACGCGCCGGCGCGACTGGGAGATGTTCTGCCGCCGCATGGGCTTCCGTGCGGACGGAAAGGCATCCGCGCGCTGTGCGGACTGGATTTTGCAGAAAACCAGATAAACACGAGATATACCGAACGAAAAAACCGCCTGAAGGGGGCACTTCGTATGGAAGTGCCTCCTTCCCTGTTAAAAGATCGTTGATTGAAAGCGATAGTCAGCTTTGGTATCATTTTTTAGGCAACGCCGCACACCCGAATTGTGCGGTGTTGCCTTTATAAAAAGCGGGATTTGTGGAGGCAGCAGGAAAGCTGCCCGACAGAAAAATAATCTTGTATTTTCTTGTAATTCTCTGTAACGAATCGTGTTTTTCCAGCTTTAATGTATAGATGAACGAAAGGAGGATGTTCAGAGATGCAGTCTATGGAGGAGATATACTGCGAATATGCACAGACTGTGTACCGTTACCTCCTTTCGAGAACCGGAAATCCTGATATTGCGGAAGAACTCACGCAGGAAACATTTTATCTTGCCGTAAAGGGTATAGACCGGTTCGACGGAAGCTGTAAAATCTCTACATGGCTGATCGCAATCGCAAAAAATGCGCTTTCCTCCTGGCGCAGAAAGAATCCAGAAACGAAGCCTTTAGAGAGTGCAGTGACCGAAACTGTCTCTGCTGAATCTATTGTCAGTGCCGGAGATGGGGAGATCGAAATCATGAAAACGATTCGGCTATTGCCGGAAGACACAAGAGAAGTCATGTATATGAGACTTCTTGGTGATCTGAGTTTCCGACAGATTGGTGAAATCATGCAGAGAACGGAAAACTGGGCAAGGGTTACTTACTTTCGCGGCAGAGAAAAGCTGAAAAAGGAGTTGGAGAAATGAGTAAGCAGTTGGACTGTGAAATCGTAAGAGATTTGCTTCCATCTTATGTAGACGGCCAGACAAGCAATGTTACCAATACGGCTATAAAGGAGCACATTTCAGCATGCCATGATTGTGCAGATGCTTTGAGACGCATGAAAGAACCGGAAAAAGACATACTTTCTCAGAAGAAAGAGATTGATTACCTGAAGAAGGTAAAAAGATCAAAACGCCTTACAGCGTGGATCACAGCAGCAGCAACCCTGTTGATCGGTCTGATCGTTGTGGGTCTACGTGTCTTTGTGCATGGAACCGCGGCAAATTTCAATGCGCACGCAGTCAATGTTCAAGTTGAAGGAGATGTGGTTTATGTCAGCGGTAATCTCGTGAGCAGCGGAGAAGGCGTGGCAAGGGTAACATTTGCCGAGAAAGACGGCGTGGTTGACATTCAATTGTTCACAGCCCCGATTATGCCGTTCAACCGCGGTTCATTCAGCGAAACCTATACCGCAAAAAGCAATGCGGTCAAAGCTGTCACCAGTGGCGATCTTGTGCTCTGGGAAAACGGTGAAACAATCTCTAATATTGCGGGAAGGCTGTATGCTGCGAAAAACCCATATATCGGAGATATGCCGGCAAATCAAATCATAGCGAATGTTATAGGAATCGGTGAGCGGTATGGAACGTATAAAAATGAACTTCAGACATCCGAAGAACCTTACGGATGGGTCATTATTCTGGACGATCCGGTTGATCCTTCACATGAAACGAAAAACAGACAGAGAATGTGCTCGGATGCCTGTCTTATGATAGCGGCAGTGGACAATCTCGGAACCGTTACTTGGAGGTATGAAAATGGTTCCGGTCTGCAGGAGTACACCATCACGGAAAAAGAGGCTTCGGAAATTGCCGGAGCGGACATCAAGAGCTTTGCAGGATCCGCCTCAGGAATGCAGAATCTTGTTGAAATAGTAAGATAAATTCCAGCCAGTCGAGAGGATCTTTTACTGTCTGCAGGTGTAACGAGCATCGGATTTTGCACCCCAATCCGAAACAGAGCGAAAAAGCAGGCGTGACCCCAACGGTCACGCCTGCTTTATGCCCTTTCAGCTGGCTGTTTCCTCTCTTAAAGCACTTTCCTTGCGGAGGGTGCCCCGAAAGGCGGCTTTTTGTTTTGCGGAATTTGGACTCAGATGCTTATGATGCCGAGTGCGTTGAGCACGGAGCTTACGAGGATGGCAACGAGGAAAATCGGTGCAATCCACTTGAGCATAATGCGGAACATGCCTTCCCGGCCGAAGGTGGAATTTTTCTTGACCTCATCGGTGATGATGTTGGTATCGACGACCCAGCCGAGGAAAATACAGGTCAGCACGGCGACAATCGGCATCAGCACGCTGTTGGAAATGAAATCGAAGAAATCGAGGAAGCTCATGCCGAGCGGAGCAATGCCGGAGAGGACACCGTAGCCGAGTGCACTGAGCAGACCGAGTACGACGCAGATGATATAGGTGATGACACAGGACAGCTTGCGCGAAATATGGAACTCATCGCACAGAATAGAGACAACAGTCTCAAACAGCGAGATATTGGAAGTCAGCGCGGCGAAAATAACGAGCAGGAAGAATACGGCGCCGATGAGGGAACCGAAGCTCATGCTGGCGAAAACCTTCGGCATGGTGACGAACATCAGTCCGGCACCCGCGTTGAGTGCGCCGCTGTCTCCGCCGGAGAACGCGAACACTGCCGGGATAATCATCAGGCCGGCGAGGAACGCGATGCCGGTATCAAAGATCTCGATCTGCTTGACGGAATTCTCGATGTCGTTGTCATCCATCATGTACGAGCCGTAGGTAATCATAATACCCATGGCGAGCGACATGGAATAGAACAGCTGACCGAGCGCGCCGAGCAGGGTGTTGACCGAGACGTCGGACAGATGCGGGGTGATGTAGTACTTGACGCCCTCCCAGGCACCGGAACGGGTGCAGGAATAAACGGCGATGACAACCGACAGAACGACCAGAACCGGCATCATAAAGCGGCTGGCATTTTCGACGCCCTGCTTGACACCGAAGGAAACGATAACCGCCGTGATCGTCAGGAAGACGAGCATCAGCACAAACGGCTGCCACGGATTGGTGATAAAGTTGGTGAAGTAGTCATCTGCCGCTGCGGTTTCGGCGCCTTCCAGAATGAAAACACCGAAGTATTTGAGAATCCATCCGCCGACAACACCGTAATACGGAACGATGATAATCGGCACAAGACATGTGAGCAGTCCGATGAAATTGAAGCGCTTATCCAGCTTGCCGTAAGCGCCCACGGCGCTCAGGCGGGTTTTGCGTCCCAGTGTGATCTCTGCCGTCATCAGCGTATAGCCGAACGTGACTGCGAGAATCAGATAGATGACGAGAAACGTACCGCCGCCGTATTTGGCTGCGAGGTATGGGAAACGCCAAAGATTGCCGAGACCGACAGCGGAGCCGGCGGCGGCGAGGACGAATCCGAGACGGCTGGAAAAGCTGCCGCGTTTTTTGTTCATGATGGAATAACCCTCCCTATTTTATTACATTGCCTCTATTATAGCACAGATACGGCCGATCCGCACGACAAAAAACATAAAAATACACACACTTTGCGCCGGGATAACAGGACAGAATGCTGAACCGCTGAAGCGGCAGGGTGAAACCGTGCGGTGCGGCACGGCTTTTCGCGGGAGAAAAAACAGGAAATGTATTGCGTTCGAGCGGTTTGGTGTATTACAATAGAACAAAGGGAATACCGCATCTGCTGCAGTGCTTGCGGAGGAATACGGTATTGCCGGGACAGCAGGAGAGAAACCGCATTTTACAAAAATTGATTTATGAGGTGAGCGACATGAATGAGAAACAGATGGCAGGCTATGAGGCCGCGAAATATGTCAAGGACGGCATGCTGGTCGGCATCGGCACCGGCTCCACGGCATATTACCTGATTGAAAAGCTCGGACAGCGCGTCAAGGAGGAAGGCCTGAAGATTCAGTGCGTCTCCACATCGGATGCTTCCACGGAGCAGGCAAAGAGCCTCGGCATTCCGCTGCTCGACACCAACGATGCACCGGTACTGGACATCTGCATTGACGGTGTAGATGAGGTTGACCCGCAGTTCAACGGCATCAAGGGCGGCGGCGGCGCACTGTTCCGCGAGAAGATTGTCGCTTCCAGCGCGAAGTACAACATCTGGGTATGCCACAGCGCGAAGCTGGTCGATGAGATCGGCGATTTCGGTCTGCCGGTAGAGGTTCTGCCGTTTGGCTACAAGCATGTGGTCAAGAAGATGGAGGAGGCCGGCTTTGAGCCGACGCTCCGCATGAACAAGGACGGCTCGATTTACGAGACCAACAACCACAACTACATCCTCGATACCAAGTACACCAACTCCAAGTTCGGCAAGGACTATGCCGCAATGGAGGCATTCCTCAAGGGTACGCTCGGCGTGCTGGAGACCGGATTCTTCCTCAACCGCACGGACATCATCATTTCCGCAGGTCCGGACGGCGTGAAGACCATTCAGAATCCGAACAGATAACGGGAATCCCCGGTGCGGCTGCTGCGCTTGCGGACAGCCGCACTTTTTTATTGTGCGCGCGTGCGGTTTCTGCTATACTTTAGGACAGAAAATGAAGCAAGGGTGAAAGGAAGGATTGTGCCATGCTGACACCGGAAAAAAAGGAATTTATCGAGTTTATGATGAGCGCGGATGTGCTGCGCTTCGGCAATTTTGTGACCAAGAGCGGACGCAGCACGCCGTATTTTGTCAACACAGGCAACTACCGCACCGGCCTGCAGTCCTCACGGCTGGGCGAATTTTATGCGGCCATGATCCGCGCGACGATCGGCCCGGAGTTTGATGCGATGTTCGGACCGGCGTACAAGGGCATTCCGCTGGTGACCTCGACGGCGGGCGCACTGGCGCGCACCTGCGGAATTGACAAGCCGTTTTTCTTCAACCGCAAGGAGGCGAAGGATCACGGCGAGGGCGGCAGCCTTGTCGGCTACAAGCCGCAGGACGGTGACCGCATCATTATCATCGAGGATGTCATCACGGCCGGCACGGCCATTCGGGAGACGCTGCCGGTGCTGTACGGCGCGGCCGATGTCAAGGTTACCGATATGTTCATCTCCGTCAACCGCTGTGAGGTGGGGCAGACGCCCGGACGCACCGCCGTCATGGAGGTCGCCGAACAGTTTGGCATCCGCGTGCACTCCCTCATTGACGTGCGCGATGTCCACGAATACCTGCAGCAGAAGGGCGAATACGCCGACATTCTGCCGCTGATGGAATCGTATATGGAGCAGTACTGCGTGTTCTGAGCAGTACGCGGGATGCGCTGCACCGCCTGCCGGTGCGGCGCTGTTTTTTCACATTTTGCATATCCTGCGGAACGGATGCACAGGGAAATGTGCCGTACAGGCCGGTTTTTGTTGCATTTTGAATAATTCTCCGCCGGGCGTTGTACATATTGGTATAATTTCCTCGAGCAGACGTGTATATCTGTGCTAAAATGTACAAAAGATGGTTGAACTTTTGGCTATGAGTTGATATAATGAAGAGAGCCTGAAGAAGTACATTTTTTGCGCGCGTTTTCGAAAAAGATTGGAGGATATGATGGATAATCGTCAAATCTGGCGGGAATGTGTAGAAAATTTTGCACTTCTGACGCAGCTAGGACTCTCTGTGGCGCTGCCGCCTCTGCTCTGCCTGTTTGCAGCGGGCTGGGTTCGGGACCGGCTCGGACTGGGCCTGTGGATCATGGTCATCGCGCTGCTGCTCGGTGTGGGCGGCGGTGTGCTCAATTTTCTGAAGACATGGCAGATGATCGAACGGCGCAGACAGCGGCAGCAAAAGAAATGAGTCCGGTGCAGGTGAGTTTACGAGAATGGTGGTGAGGAACATCAAGATTGAACCGGCAGTCAAGCTGGAAACCAAACATATTGCCATTGGCGTGGTATCCATGAGTGTCATCATGGAGATCGTTTTTCTGGTTATCGGCAAGTTTGACTACACTGTTTTGCTCGGAAATCTGCTGGGCGGCGGCTTTGCGATCCTGAACTTTTTCCTGATGGCACTGGCTGTTCAGCGGTCCGTTCACAGGGAAACGCCGGAGGAGGCGAAGCTGGTGATACAGAATTCGTACACCAAACGTCTGCTTCTGCTGGCGGCAGTGGTGATCGCGGGCATTAAGCTTCCCTATTTCCACTGGGTTGCGGTGATAATCCCCCTGCTCTTCCCGAGAATCGTCATTTTCGTCAAAACCCTGCCTATCTTTCAACGAAAGGGGGAAGAATGATTCATGGATTTTTCCATCACTGGCGCCAAGATTTACTACACCATACCCGGCATTAACTTTCCGATCACGCAGACGATTGTCAACGCGTGGATTGCGATGATTGTCATCGTTGCGGTCTGCATCTGGCTGACAAGAGATCTGCAGGTTCATGCCCGCACCAAGCGGCAGATTGTCGCGGAAATGCTCGTCAATGCGGCGAACGACCTCATTAAGAGCAACATGGGCGAAGGCTGGTCGGGTTACGTTCCGTTCATCGCGGCGATCCTGTCGATGTCAGTGGTCAGCTCCTTTATGGGTCTGACAGGCGCATATTCGCCGACAAACGATCTGAACACATTCCTGGCGTGGGCGCTGATTGTCTTTGTTTTGATTACATATTACAAGATCAAGACAAACGGTATCGGCAAATATCTGAAGTCGTACACCGAGCCGATTTTCGTCATGGCACCGATGAATGTCGTCAGTGAAATTGCAACACCGGTTTCGATGGCGCTGCGTCATTTTGCAAACATCGTTTCCGGTTACGTCATCTCGCTGCTTCTGTACGCAGCACTGGGCGCGGTCAGCAAGCTGCTTTTGTTCTGGCTGCCCGGCGCACTGAGCTCAATTCCGGTGCTTCAGGTTGGCATTCCGGCTGTACTCAACGTGTATTTTACCTGTTTCTCCGGTCTGGTTCAGCCGTACATCTTCTGTATGCTGACGATGCAGTTTGTCGCACAGGCTGCCGAGGCGGACTGAGACACAGAAAATCCCCTTTGCGGCGGAACGCTCCGGAGAGAAGCGGACGCCGCAGCGCAGAAAAAATCATATTTTCAACATTCAGAACTTTTCAGGAGGAATTAAGTTATGGAAAAGGCAATCGTACTTGCAGGATCCGCTATCGGCGCAGGACTCGCGATGATCGCAGGCGTCGGCCCTGGTATCGGCGAAGGCTACGCAGCCGGCAAGGCTTGTGAAGCTGTCGGACGTCAGCCCGAGGCCAGAAGCACCGTTACCTCTACCCTGATTCTCGGCTGTGCACTGGCTGAGACCACCGGTCTGTACGGCTTCGTTGTCGCACTGATCCTGATGTTCGTCAATCCTTTCATCGGCAAGCTGTAAGAAACCCGGCCACCGGGAGGCTACTTTTTAAGAAAGGAGAACGAATTTGGGTACATTAGATTTAGTTTCCATTGTCCCTTGGGAAATTATCACACAGCTGATTAACCTTCTGCTGTTGTTCCTGCTGCTCAAACACTTTCTTTTCAAACCCGTACAAAATGTCCTGAACGCACGCCAGGCAGAGATTGACAAGGACTTTGCCGAGGCAGAGGCGGCCCAGACCCGCGCGGAGCAGCTGCGTGACGAATACGAGAAGCGCATTGCTGACGCGAAGACAGAGGCATCCGACATCATGAAGACGGCGACCCGCAAGGCGCAGCTGCACGGCGAGGAAATCGTCCGCGACGCGCAGGAGCAGGCAAACCGTCTGAAGGAAAAGGCGGACGCACAGATCGAGCAGGAAAAGAAGAAAGCCATGAACGAGCTCAAGGACGAGATTTCGGGCATTGCCGTCGATATCGCTTCCAAGGTCGTAGAGCGTGAGATCGATGAAAAGGATCACGAGGCTCTGATCGCGGAATTTATCAAGGGTGTAGGTGAGGCTTCATGACAGAGATTGCAAAAGCATACGGCAGAACGCTGTACGATCTGGCAGTCGAGAGTGAAGGCGTAGAGCGGATGCTCGATGAAATTACGACCCTTCGGCAGGCTTTTGAGGAAAATCCGCAGTTCGTGACGCTGCTCAATTCGCCCAACCTCACAAAAGAGGAGCGCGTGGCGGTTGTCGACGATACGTTCGGCGGAAAGGTCCATATTTATCTGCTCAATTTCCTGAAAGTCATTGCGGAAAACGGCACGGCGCACGAATTTATCGACACCGCAAAGCAGTTCCGCAAGGAATACAACTGGGAGAACGGGATTGAAACCGTGACGGTGACTTCTGCCGTCGCGCTCGATGCCAAGCAGGAGTCCGAGCTGACAGACAAGCTCAGCAAGATGACCGGCAAGACCATCCATCTGGAGAAAAAGGTCGACCCGGCTGTCGTGGGCGGCATTCGTCTGCAGATGGACGGACTTCAGCTGGATGGCACCGTCAAGAATAAACTGGATGCGATCCGCAGCCGTCTGCTGCGCACACTCGCATAAAGTAGAAAGTTGGTGAGACTATGCAGTTACGTCCTGAAGAAATCAGCAGTGTCATTAAGGCACAGATTAAAAACTATGATACAAAGATCGAGCAGAGCGAGACCGGTACGATTATTCTGATCGGCGACGGCATCGCCCGCGCAAGCGGTCTGGAAAAGTGTATGGCAAACGAACTGGTTGAGTTTGCCAACGGCGAATACGGCATGGCTCTGAACCTCGAGGAAAATTCGGTATCCATCGTAATGCTGGGTTCCGACAAAGGGGTTCGTGAGGGCGATATCGTAAAGCGCACCGGCAAGGTTGTTTCGGTGCCGGTTGGCGAAGCGCTCATCGGCCGCGTTGTCAACGCACTGGGTCAGCCGATCGACGGCAAGGGCCCGATTGAGGCAACCGAGACCCGCCCGATTGAGTCTCCGGCACCCGGCATCATCGAGCGTCAGCCGGTAAACGTACCGCTGCAGACCGGCATCAAGGCAATCGACTCGATGATCCCGATCGGCCGCGGTCAGCGTGAGCTGATTATCGGCGACCGTCAGACCGGCAAGACCGTACTGGCGACCGATACCATCATCAACCAGAAGGGCAAAGATGTCATCTGCATTTATGTCGCCATCGGTCAGAAAAACTCGACCGTTGCGACACTGGTAGAGGATCTGGCCAAGGCCGGCGCGATGGATTACACCATCGTTGTCACCGCGACCGCCAGTGAGCTGTCTCCGCTGCAGTACATCGCACCGTATTCCGGCTGCGCGATGGGCGAATATTTTATGAACAAGGGCAAGGACGTGCTGGTTGTATATGATGACCTGTCCAAGCACGCGGTAGCTTACCGCGCACTGTCCCTGCTGATCCGCAGACCGCCAGGACGCGAGGCGTATCCGGGCGATGTCTTCTATCTGCACTCCAGAC
>DJXF01000090.1:0-2355 GCA_002449635.1 Clostridiales bacterium UBA7011
CGCATATTCATGTTGACCACCATTACGCCGCCCTCGTTCAGGTGCTCCCGCACCTGCGTGAAAAACTCTATCGTCGACATTTGAAACGGAATGGTAATGTCCTGATAGGCATCCACCATGATGACGTCGTATTTTCGGTCAATCGCGTCGAGATAGGCGCGCCCGTCATAGGATGTGACCTGCACGTTTTCCGGCAGTTCAAAATAACGGCGGGCAAGCGCTGTGATTTTGTCGTCAATCTCCACGCCCTCGATCTGCATGTTGTCAAAATAACGGCTGCACTGTGTCGCGTAGGTGCCGCTGCCCATGCCGAGCACGAGCGTTTGCAGCGTGTCACGGCTGCCGATATCCGCCATCAGCGGTGCCGCCATGGCGTAATCGTAGTACAATCCCGTCATGCCCTTTTCTTTTTTGTATATCGACTGCACGCCAAACAGGACGTTGGTGGACAGAATGGTCTCGGTTTCATTGTCGGACACCTGCAGATAATTGTAGACCGATTCGCCCTCATAGAGCAGTCCATGATCCCAGAAGGCAAAGCTGTCCGAACGGCCAAACACACAGCTCGCCGCAAACAGAACGGCTGCCAGCACCAGCTTCCAGTTCCGGTTTCCCGTGCTGAGGAAATAGACAACGGCGAGCAGCAGCAGAATGCCGCCGAAAATCAGGAAGGTGATGGATGTGCCGACAGAAGGTATTGTGACAAAGGTCGGCACAAAGGTACCGATGATGCTGCCGATGGTGTTGAACGCGCCGAGCAGACCGACCGTCCTGCCGTTGTCATCGAGGCTGTCCATCGTATATTTTGCGAGTGACGGCGTGACTGTGCCCAGCAGAAACAGCGGAAACACAAAGACCGCCATGCACGAGACAAATGCCGCCCAGATCAGGAAATTGCTGTTGACAGAAAAGATGAGCAGCGCGGAAATGCCGAGAATGATATACTTGCCGACGACAGGAATCAGGCCGATCCACACGGCGGCAAACAAAATGCGTCCGTACAGCCTGTCGGGGTTGGGGTCCTTGTCAGCGGAGCGCCCGCCGAAAATATTGCCCAGTGCCATCGCAATCATAATCGTTCCGATGATAATCGTCCATACAATCTGCGACGAGCTGAAATACGGCGCCAGCAGCCGGCTTGCTCCCAGCTCGACCGCCATCACCGACATGCCTGCAAAAAACTCTGTCAGATACAGATATGTCTTGCTTTTTAGGATTCCTTTTCCCTGCATATACCTTCCTCCTGCATGCGCCGCAGCCGACTGCGTTCTTTTTCCAACAATTACAGCTTACCATAACCCGGGACGGGCGGCAATATACAGTTTGTGCAGATCAAAAAAACCGCCGCGCGCCGGTAAACCGGTCTGCGCGGCAGCTGTATGTCTGCGTGTTGTCCGGGAACGGTTACGTTCCGAAGTACGAGAAATGCATGTAGTCCTTTGAGGAATGAAAGTTTGCGCCCCATCCGAAACCATATTTTGCAAAGGTGCGCACGACAATGCCGTTCGCCGGAATGGAGTACGGATCCTTGCCCGGGCGCCAGTAGCTGCCCACTTTCGCCTTTCCGCTGTTGTCACACTGGTAATTTTCGTTCGGATTGATATCGAGCGCCGTCCCGAGGCAGTGCTCCGAGCGCGAGGTATCTCCGCGCCACGAATATCCGCCGATGGAATAAATCGGGAACTGTTCCCCGCTGGCGTAAATTTCCGCAAAGATCTGCTCGATGGTATCGGCCAGTGCGGTGTTGACATAGAAACGCAGAACTCTTGTGACCTTCTTCCCCGACTTGCCCGACTGGAAGTCCCACACCTTGACGGAGACACGCGTCTGATGCTTCTCAGCCTCCGCCTTGCTGGGATATCTCTCCCGCTTGGAATTGTCGCCGAAAATACGCGCCAGCTTTTCCTCTCTGGTTTCGTCTTGGCTCGTCAGCGCCGTGCGTCTCTTCGGCTCGAGATAATTCATCAGCATGGTGGCAGCTTCTGCGCGGGTCGTACCGCCCCGCGGGTCGAGCTTTCGTCCGTCCTTTCCGCTCAGCACGCCGCTGCGCACCGCCCAGAGCACCGCGCTCTTCGCCCACGAGGAAACTTTGCCGGCATCTGAGAAGCGAATGGTGCCGCCGGAAAGCGGTGCACCCGCGTCCTGATACAGGAACTGTGCAAACTGCTCGCGCGTCACATGCGCATACGGGGAAAACCTGCCGTCACCTGTGCCGGAGGCGATTTTCTTCGCGCTCGCCCACCGCACAGCCTCATAGAACCAGTCGTTCTTGGAGACATCGGAAAAGCTTTTGCCGCCGCTGACACTGACAGAGCCGCACGCCTTTGCATTGTTATACAGAATCTGTACAACCAT
>DJXF01000090.1:2488-5774 GCA_002449635.1 Clostridiales bacterium UBA7011
TTGTTGTCATATACATATTGTACGCGGGAATAAAACCAGTCGGTTTTGGATACATCGGAGAAAACCTTTTCAACAGGCTCAATCCTGCGCGACGGATCCCACTTTCTCCACCGCAGCGTGCCGCCGTACTGGTTCTTGATCGCCGCGCTCCAGCCTTTTTTATCCGGCGGATAATAGACGGTTGCCTTGACATCCTGCAGAAACGCGTCGCCCAGGGCAGGCGCTGCGCCGCAGAAATAGACGCGGATTAATGCGTCGCAGTATGCAAAGGCACTGGAGCCGATTTCCTTCACGCTCGACGGAATGCGAATGTGCTTGAGCTCCACATCTGAGGCAAACGCCCAGCCGCCGATGGTCTGCACGCCGCCGCCCAGCGTCACGGTCTGCAGGTTAAAGCATTCGGAAAACGCTCCCGACCCAATCGTCTTGACGGTGCCGGCAACAGATACGGTCTTCAGACTGCCGCAGTAATCAAATGCATACGGTGCAATCGAGGTGACTCCCTTGGAGACAACAACCTTCTTAATCGCATTGCGGTTTTGCTGCCAGCCGAGATTGTATTCCCACATTTCGCCGGTGCCCTTGATGGTCAGCGTGCCGCTGCTGTCCAGTGTCCAGGTCAGCTGCTCGCCGCAGGTGCCGCTCGAAGCCGCCTGCTCCGCTGTGCGCTCCTCCTGATTCTGTACATACGCCGGCAGCTGCTCGCCAAAATTTTCGCTGTATACCGCACCGGTTTCCGACGAGGCATACACAGGTGCCGCCGCACAGAGCATCATCCACGCGCCCAGCGCACCTGCCAGTATTCTCTTTTTCATATACGTCCTCCCTTTTATCTGCTGAATTCATTATACCGGTATTTCATTTGACACACAAGGACAGCTTCCCCCTTCCGTTTCCAAATTTTGCGCGGCAATTTTGGTGAAAAAGGCAACCCGGGAGAAACGAATCCTGTTTTTTTGCGAAATATCTGATGCTTTTTTTGCACGGGAGTGGTATAGTAGGTTTGTATACACGCAATACGTTCAGACGGTGTGCCCGGCGCACCGCGAAACAGAGAGGTATTACAAGTATGTTCAAAAGAAAAGGCTCGGCAAACCAGGGTCTCAAAATCATCATTGTCGGCTGCGGCAAGGTGGGCTCCACGCTTGTCCAGCGGCTCAGCCGTGAGGGGCACGACATCACGATCATCGATCAGGATGCGGATGCCATTCAGGCTCTGACAAATTTATATGACATCATGGGGCTGGTCGGAAACGGCGCAAGCTACAGTGTACAGATGGAGGCCGGCATTCAGAATGCCGACCTGTTTATCGCCGTCACAGAATCGGACGAGCTGAATCTGCTGTGCTGCACGATTGCAAAGCGTGTGGGCGACTGCTCCGCCATCGCCCGTGTGCGCACACCGGATTACAGCAAGGAGGTCGACTATCTCCGCGACCGGCTCGGTCTCGCCATGATTATCAATCCGGAAATGGAAGCGGCGCGCGAGGCGGCGCGCATCCTCTATCTGCCGACCGCACTCGAGGTCAACTCGTTCGCACACGGCCAGGCGGAAATGATTAAATTCAAAATTCCGGAGGGGAACATCCTCGACGGCATGACCATTGCCTATCTCGGCCAGCATATCACCAACGCGGTACTCATCTGCGCCGTCGAACGCGGCAAGGAAGTACATATCCCGTCCGGTGATTTCCAGATGGCGCACGGCGACATTATTTCCTTCATTGCGCCGCGCCGCATGACGCGCGCTTTCCTCGAGGCAATCGGCGTCAAATCCAACCGCGTCAAAAACGCGCTGATTATCGGCGGCGGCAAGAGCGGCTACTATCTGGCACAGCAGCTGCTTCACGTCGGCATTTCGGTCAAGATTATCGAGATCAATCGGGCCCGCTGCGAGGAGCTGAGCACCCTGCTGCCAAAGGCCGTCGTCATCAACGGGGACGGCACCGACGAGGAGCTTCTCAAGGAAGCCGGTCTGCAGTATGCGGAATCCTTTGTCGCCCTGACCGGCATCGACGAGGAAAATATCCTGCTGACGATGTATGCCCGTCAGGTTTCCAACGCCAAGGTTATCACCAAAATCAACCGCATCACGTTTAACGATGTCATCAGCAAGCTCGATCTGGGCAGCGTGGTCTATCCGCGCTTCATCACGGCGGAAGCGATTATCGCCTATGTCCGCGCGAAAAAGAACTCCACAAACAGCAATATCGAAACGCTGTATCACCTGTTCGACTCGCGCGTCGAGGCGGTGGAATTCCGTGTGGAGCGGGAGTCCGCCGTCACCAATGTACAGCTGATGGATCTTCCCATCCGCAGAAACCTGCTGATTGCTTGCATCAACCGCAACGGCCGGATTATCATCCCCAGCGGTCGGGATTGTATCTGTGTCGGCGATACGGTCATTGTTGTCACCAAGCACGAGGGACTGGGCGACATCCGCGATATCTTGAGGTGATGCTGCCGTTATGAATAAATCTATGATTCGTTTCGTCCTCGGCTCTGTGCTCAAGGTCGAAGCCGTTCTGTTTCTCCTTCCCTGCCTGATTGCCGCGATTTACCGCGAATCAGAGGGATTGTACTATCTGTCGGGGGCGGCGCTGTGCCTTGCATTCGGTGTGCTGATGACATACCGCAAGCCGGAGAGCAATGTCTTTTATCTCAAAGAAGGCTGCATCGCCACCGCACTCAGCTGGGTTTTCCTCAGTGTGTTCGGCTGCCTGCCGTTCTGGATGAGCGGCGAAATTCCGTCGTTTACCGACGCATTGTTTGAAACCATTTCCGGCTTCACGACGACCGGCGCCAGCATCCTCAGCGATGTGGAGGCGCTGTCCCACTGCGCGCTGTTCTGGCGCAGCTTCACGCACTGGATCGGCGGCATGGGCGTTCTGGTATTCCTCATGGCAATCATCCCGCTCAGCGGCGGCTCCAACATCAATCTGATGCGCGCCGAAAGCCCTGGTCCGTCCGTCGGCAAGCTGGTGCCTAAAATGAAGTACACCGCGCGCCTGCTGTATGCCATTTATCTCGCCATGACCGTCCTTCAGATTGTTCTGCTGATCGCCGGCAGCATGCCGCTGTTCGATGCACTGTGCACGGCATTCGGCTCGGCGGGCACGGGCGGCTTTGGCATCAAAAATGACAGCATTGCGGGCTACAGCATCTATTTGCAGTGGGTCACCACCATCTTTATGGTGCTGTTCGGCGTCAATTTCAACGCCTACTATTATCTCCTGCTGCGCAGCTTCCGCAAGATGTTCGGCATGGAGGAGGTGCGCTGGTACTT
>DJXF01000027.1 GCA_002449635.1 Clostridiales bacterium UBA7011
AACGACAGGCGGGAGCGGCGCACAGCTGCCCCCGCTTTCTGCTTGACTTCACGGGGCGGGAAACGTATACTGGCATTGATGAAGCGCGCAGGACGGAACTGCGCGGGATTTCGATACAGAGGAGTGAAACCAGACAATGCACAATCAAGCGGCACAGGACAGAGAGACTGTCATTGTGCGAACAAGTATCATCGGCATTGCAGCCAATGTCTTTCTGGCGGCATTTAAGGCGGCGGTCGGCATACTGTCCCATTCCATTGCGGTGACGCTGGATGCGGTCAATAATATCAGCGATGCGGCCTCGTCCATCATTACGATTATCGGCACAAAGCTGGCGGGAAAACAGCCGGATAAAAAGCATCCCTATGGCCACGGGCGCATTGAATATCTCACCGCGGTCCTCATTTCCGTCATCATCCTGTATGCCGGCGTTTCTTCGCTGGCGGAATCGGTGAAGAAAATTCTCCATCCGGAGGCGGCGGACTATTCCCCCACGGCGCTGCTGATTATCAGCGTGGCGGTGGTAGTCAAAATTCTGCTCGGGCGATATGTCAAGCGCACCGGAGAGCGCGTCCGGTCGGATTCCCTGATTGCGTCCGGTTCGGATGCGATGCTCGATTCGATTATTTCCGCCTCGACACTCGCCGCCGCCCTGATTGATCTGACCATGCATATCAGTCTGGAGGCATGGCTCGGCGCAGTCATTTCCATCGTCATCATCAAGTCGGGCGTTGACATGCTGCGCGGCACCCTGAGTGAAATTCTGGGAGAGCGGGTGGACAGCAGCGTTTCGGGCGCAATCAAGCGGACCGTGGCCTCCTTTTCGGAGGTTTCCGGCGTCTATGACCTTGTTTTGCACAGCTACGGTCCCGACCGGCTGATCGGCTCGGTCCATGTCGAGGTTCCGGATTATTTCACCGCGGCGGAAATTGATGCGCTGCTGCGCCGCATTCAGACAAAGGTCTATTACGAGCACAATGTCGTCTTGGCGGCAATCGGCATCTATTCGGTCAATACAAAGAATGAAACCATCCGGAAAATGCATCAGGACATCCTGGGCACGGTGCTGGCGCATCCGTATGTGCTGCAGATGCACGGCTTTTATGTCAATGAGGCGGAAAAACGCATTCAGTTTGATGTTGTCATCGATTTTGACTCGCCCGACCGCGACGCCGAACACGCGGCCATCGTCGATGAGGTGCAGCGGATGTATCCGGATTACACGCTGATTGTGACGCTCGACGCGGATGTCAGCGACTGACCGCGTGAAAACTGCCGTAAAACGGCGCGGAACTGGAAAAAGAGAGGGGAAAGCCGGCGTGGCGGATCAGAGAGAACGGGAAAACAGCCGAACGCTGAGCGCGGCGGAGCAGCGCCGCAAGGCGGCGTTTGAACGGAAAAAGGCGGAGCTGGAGGCGGCGGGCTATACGGAATATGACCTGACGATCGGTCTGGCGCAGGCAAATGTGCTGGCGGTTGTGCTGGCGCTGCCGCCGGTCATCCTGCTGTGTGCGGGATTTGTCCTGTACAATCGGGAGCTGCCGCTGCCGTTTGGCCTGCTGCCGTCGCTTGCCGTTCTGGCGGTGTTTTTTGCGCTCATCGCCGTGCACGAGCTGATTCACGGGCTGACATGGGCGCACTATGCGCCGGGCGGCTGGAAAGCGGTCGAATTCGGCTTTATCAGGGAGTATCTGACACCGTACTGTACATGCAGCGAACCGCTCACGCGCGGGCAGTATGTGCTCGGTGCGCTGATGCCGACGCTGGTGCTCGGCGTGCTGCCTGCGCTCATCGGGATTTTTCTCGGCTCTGCGGCGGTGTTCGCCGTGGGAATTCTGCTGATTTTCGGCGGCGGCGGAGATCTGGCGCTCGTCGGAAAGCTGCTGTGCTGGCGCAGCCCGTCGTCCGACACGCGGTACATCGACCATCCGTATCAGTGCGGTGTGGTCGCGTTTGCGGGAAAATAAAAAAAGAGCGGAACGCCCGTGCCGGAGACCGGTTCAGCGTTCCGCTTTTTTGCTGTATCGGGTGAGATTCCTGTGCGCTTACTTCTCGTCAGAGGACAGCAGGCTGACGTCCTTGCCCTCGAGAATGTAGTTGGTCGTGCGCATCGCACACATCTTGCCGCACATCGAGCAGGTGTGGCGGTCCTGAGGCGGCTTGGACTCGAAGTACTCGCGCGCCTTTTTGCCGTCAATGGCGAGGGAGAACATTTCCTCCCAGTCGAGGCGGCGGCGGGCATCGCTCATGCGGTTGTCGATGTCGCGCGCACCCGGAATTCCCTTGGCCATGTCTGCGGCATGCGCGGCGATTTTGGAGGCGATGATGCCCTCCTTGACGTCGCTGACATCCGGCAGGCGGAGATGCTCCGCAGGGGTGACATAGCACAGGAAGTCTGCGCCGTAGGTCGCGGCGATTGCGCCGCCGATGGCGGAGGTGATGTGGTCATAGCCCGGTGCGATGTCGGTGACGATCGGGCCGAGCACATAGAACGGCGCGTTGTGGCACAGGCGCTTTTCGATTTCCATATTCGCCTTGATCTCGTTGAGCGCCATGTGGCCCGGGCCCTCGATCATGACCTGTACATTTTTCTCCCACGCGCGCTTGGTCAGAATGCCCAGCTCGATGAGCTCGGTGATCTGGCTGGCGTCGGTGGAGTCGTTGGTCGAGCCGGGGCGCATCGCGTCGCCGAGGCTGATGGTGACGTCGTACTCGTGCAGGATGTCGCACAGCTCGTCAAAGTATTCATAGAACGGGTTTTCGTTGCCCGTCATCTCCATCCATGCGAACAGCAGGGAGCCGCCGCGGGAGACGATGTTGGTCAGACGTTTGGTCTGCTTGAAGGTATCGATGGTCTTGCGGTTGATGCCGGCATGGATGGTCACAAAGTCGACGCCGGTCTTGGCATGCGCCTCGACAACGCGCAGGAAGTCCTTCGCTTCGATGCTCTTGAGATCCTTTTCCAGATAGCCGACCGCATCATACATCGGAACGGTGCCGATCATCGCGGGGGACATGTCGATCAGTTCCTGGCGGAAGGTGTGTGTCTTGCCATAGTTGGAGAGGTCCATGATGGCTTCTGCGCCGTAATCGATGGACATGCGCACCTTCTCGAATTCCTCGTCGTAATTGTGGCAGTCGCCGGAAATGCCGAGGTTGACGTTGATTTTTGTCTTCAGACCCTCGCCGATGCCCTCCGGGGACAGCGAGGTGTGGTTGCGGTTTGCCGGAATGACAACGGTGCCGCGTGCGATGCGGTCGCGCAAAACCTCGGCATCTACATTTTCCTTCTTTGCGACAACCTCCATCTGGGGGGTAATAATGCCCTGTTTTGCCGCTTCAATCTGCGTCTTGTACATAGAATACTCCTCCTAGGTAAAATAAGGGAACGAAAAAATGCGCCGGATTCATAGGAATTCAGCGCATATCTGGATCGTCTACCGGATTGTACCTTTACTTCCTACAACGGTGTTAACCGACAGGTTCAAAGGGTCAGGCGCGCGGCCTTCTCAACTCGGCGTCCGCTTGGGACACACATCAGTTCCCCTGTAAATTGATATCATTATACCAATGTCACGGCCTGCTGTCAATGCCGATTGGGGAAAAGTGCACAAAAATGCCCGCCGAACCAGCCGGAGCGTAGACGCCGGGGACAGCGGGGCGTTGCTTTGTGCAACAAAACGGAAAAAGGAAAAACACACGACATCCAGGCCGCACTGTTGCACAGCCACCGTCATGTGTTTTCTGCGAGAAAGAGAAAGGAAAGCTTCGTCCGCCGGACGGACGCCGCGCGGTTCGCGGATGCTTTGCCGATGAAAGCGTTTTCTTATGTTGTTAAAAATTATAGCACCGCGAAAAAGGGTTGAAAAGAAGCAAAATACATGAAATATTCACAAAGCAAGCAGTTAGAAACTGTGCAAATTCAACATAAAAGAATTTACGAAAATACAATCCTGCATAAAAAGCGAAAAAACTGCAAATAATTTGGGTTAAAAAGGAAATAAAATGAATGAGAGAAAAGTGAAAATTTCATAGAAAATGAGAAGAAAAAAGGGGAATTTTGATAAAATCCTGGTGGAGCTGCCGATTTCTCTGCGGCGGAGGCGGCGCGGGACGGTGCACGCCGAAGCGGCGGCGGGGTGACGGTTTCACGCAGGAGGTAAAAATTCTGGTTTTTTACTTTACAAACAACTTTCGGTATGATATGATGCAATAGTTAAATTGCATCCCTGTGCTTAGCAGTCCGGATACCGGGCGCGTCTGACCGCGCCCACCACCTTGAGCCGCTGCCCGGCGCACGGGAGTCATCAAAAAATGATTTTATGAGGTGTTATTATGATCCGCAAAGAAAAGAAGGCTGAAGTTATCGCAGCAAACCGCAAGCATGATACCGATACCGGTTCTCCGGAGGTACAGATTGCGATTCTGACCGAGCGCATTGCAGAGCTCACCGAGCATCTGAAGGAGCACAAGCATGACAACCATTCCCGCCGTGGTCTGCTGAAGATGGTTGGTCATCGCCGCAGCCTGCTCGCATACCTGAAGAAGAAGGATATCGAGCGCTACAGAGCGATTGTCAAGAAGCTCGGCCTGAGAAAGTAAGAGGACGTGACAAAGAGGAGGCTGCGTGCGGTCTCCTCTTTCCGAATTTTTTGGATGGGACGGCAATTCCTTGAGCAGTTGAAGGACGGACCTGCGCATGCGGGAGGTCTGCGCTTCAAGTGCTTGAAGGACTGTCGGACTTTCCGCAGCAGTTTTGAGAAAAGGAGACAGTTATGACTACCATTACGCACATGTCATTTGACGAAAAACGTGTGTTTGAGACCACATTTGCCGGCCGCAAGCTGACCGTAGAGACCGGAAAGGTCGCCCAGCTGGCAAACGGCTCCGCACTGGTGCGCTACGGCGACACCGTCGTGCTGGTCACTGCCACGGCTTCCCCGAAGCCGCGTGACGGCATTGATTTCTTCCCGCTCTCGGTCGATTTCGAGGAAAAGCTGTACGCTGTCGGCCGCATTCCGGGCTCGTTTATGCGCCGCGAGGGCAAGGCGAGCGAGCAGGCAACCATTGCCTCCCGTCAGATCGACCGCCCGATGCGCCCGCTGTTCCCGAAGGATCTGCGCAACGATGTGTCCATTGTCTGCACGGTTCTGGGCAACGATTACGACAATTCCCCGCAGGTGACTGCGCTCAACGGCGCATCCATCGCGGTTGCGATTTCCGATATTCCGTTTAACTATACGGTTGCCGGCGTCGATGTCGGCCTGGTTGACGGCGAGTTCGTGCTCAATCCGACGGTCGAGCAGCGCCAGAGAAGCCTGATGGACGTCACCGTCTGCGGCACCGCGGAAAAGATCGTCATGATCGAGGCCGGCGCCAAGGAAGTGCCGGAGGATCAGATGCTCGAGGGCCTGCTGTTCGCGCACGAGGAGATCAAGAAGATGTGCGCGTTCATCGACTCGATCAAGGCGGAAATCGGCAAGCCGAAGTTTGAATATGAGCATCACGACGTCGATCACGAGCTGTTTGAACGCATCGAGACGTTTGCGCGCGCGAAGGTTGAGGTTGCGTTCGACACCGACGACAAGACCGTGCGCGATGCCCGCATGCAGGGCGTCCGCGAGGAAATCGACGCGTATCTCGGCGAGGAGACCGCCACGGAGCGCGCCGGAGAGATTTCCGAAATCGTGGACAAGCTGTGCAAGAAGGTCGTCCGCAAGTGGCTGACCGAGGGCAAGCGCGTCGACGGCCGCGGCATGGAAGAGGTTCGTCCGCTCGCCGCACAGGTCGGTGTGCTGCCGCGCGCACACGGTACCGGCCTGTTCACCCGCGGTCAGACACAGGTTCTGTCTGTGTGCACCCTGGGCACGCTGTCGGATGCACAGCAGCTCGACACCATTTTCGAGCAGAAGGAAAAGCGCTATATTCATCACTACAACTTCCCGTCCTTCTCGGTCGGCGAGACCCGTCCGTCCCGCGGACCCGGACGCCGCGAAATCGGTCACGGCGCGCTTGCAGAGCGCTCCCTCGTTCCGGTTCTGCCGTCCGCTGAGGAGTTCCCGTATGCCATCCGCGTCGTATCCGAGGTTCTGTCCTCCAACGGCTCCACCTCGCAGGGCTCTGTCTGCGGCTCTACGCTCGCACTGATGGACGCAGGCGTTCCGATCACCGCGCCGGTTGCCGGCATTTCCTGCGGTCTGATCACCGATGACGGCCAGGAGACCACCTTTACCGACATTCAGGGCGTCGAGGACTTTTACGGCGATATGGACTTCAAGGTAGCCGGCACCAAGAAGGGCATCACCGGCATTCAGGTCGATATCAAGGTCGACGGTCTGACACCGTCCATCATCAAGGAAGCGTTCCGCAAGTGCCGCGACGCGCGCTATAAGATCCTCGACGAGGTCATGCTGCAGGCGATCGCAGAGCCGCGCAGCGAGGTTTCCCCGTGGGCACCGAAGACCATCACCATCCGCATCAATCCGGACAAGATCCGCGATGTCATCGGCAAGGGCGGTTCTGTCATCCAGAAGATCACAGCGGAGTCGGGCGCAAAGGTCGACATCGCTGAGGACGGCACCGTCAGCATTTCCTCCATCAACGGTTCGGACGGCGAGAAGGCGAAGAAGATGATCGAGACCATCGTCAAGGACCCGGAGGTCGGCGATGTATTCTACGGCAAGGTTGTCCGCCTGATGGGCTTCGGCGCATTCGTTCAGATTGCACCGGGCAAGGACGGTCTGGTTCACATCTCCAAGCTGGAAAAGCGCCGCGTTGAGCGCGTTGAGGATGTCGTCAAGGTCGGCGATATGGTCTGGGTCAAGGTCATTGAGATCGACGACAAGGGCCGCATCAACCTGTCCCGCAAGGATGTCAAGGACGAGGAAAAGGTTCTGTAATTCCTCCGGCCAGACGAAAAAGACAGCGCGCAAAGCTGGTTGCTGCGCCTGAAAAAACGATAAAAAATGCCGCTTTTCCTGCGTTTGGGAGAAGCGGCATTTCTGTTGTGCATCTGCTTTCGCATCGCGCGGGCGCTGCGGTCGGGCAAGTCAGCGTGCGCGCAGGAAAGTGTGCTGCCACAGCACGAATCCGGCGGCAAGCGCACCCGCGGCGCGCAGACAGACGGTCTGTTCCTTCAGCAGCATCGCGGGGACGGGGTCAAAGGGAATCGGAATCGCGTTGAGCAGCGGCGCGGTAAACGGAGCGAGCGCAATGTACAGCCCGGGCAGGGCGATGAGTACAATTTCCTGCCAGCCTGCGCCCCAGCGCGACAGCTGCGCGAGAAATGCGCTGCCAAACACACAGACCAGCAGAATCACGATATATTTGACGGTCGGCGAGGTGAGCACAGAAATCGCCGCGTAGCCGACCGTGGGGACGATGCAGTACAGCGCATCCCAGATAATCAGACGCAAAAATCGCTGCATAGCAGGCGGCCTCCTTTCGGGATAAACTCTTTGTCTCAGTATAGCGTTGTTCGACGGAAAATGCAAGGGAACAGCGGCGGGGCTGCAGTCGGTTTTCCCGATTCGATGTTCCCATAAAAAACTTCGCAAAATGGTACGACTTCCTGTGGAAATGTGATATACTTAACAAGAGGACTGCGGTCCGAAAAGCCGCATAGATGGAGAGACTTTTTTATGTATGATCGAAAGATACTGCCGAACGGCGTGCGCGTTGTCACCGAGCCGATTGCGGGGGTGCGTTCCGCCGCTGTCGGCATCTGGGTGCTCAACGGTTCGCGGTATGAGCCGGACGAGCTCAGCGGTATTTCGCATTTCATCGAGCACATGGTGTTCAAGGGCACGGAAAAGCGTTCGGCACAGCACATCGCGATTGCGATGGACGCCATCGGCGGACAGGTCAACGCGTTTACCACCAAGGAGTGCACGTGCTTTTATCTGAAGACACTGGATACCCATTTGAAAACCGGTGTTGAAATTCTGGCGGATATGTGCCTGCATCCGCGCTTTGATGAGCGCGACCTCGAGCTGGAACGCGGTGTTGTGCTCGAGGAAATTGATATGTACGAGGACTCGCCGGAGGATGTCGCGACAGAGAAAATCTTCGAGTCCTGCTTTGCCGATTCCTCACTCGGCCGTCCGATTCTCGGACGGGAGGAAACCCTGCGCAGGATGACCGGACAGACGCTGCGCGACTATATGTCGGTCTATTATCACCCGGCAGATACGGTTGTCGCACTGGCCGGTTCGTTTACGCAGGACGATGTGGACTATATCTGCGAGATGTTTTCGGGTATGCAGGGCGAGGGGCGCAATGTCATTGAGCCGGCGGGCTACCGCCCGTGCATTGTCACGCGCGCAAAGGATATCGAGCAGAACCACATCTGCATCGGATTTCCCGGTGTTTCCATGTGCTCGGAGGAGCGGTACGCCAACGCGCTGCTGGGCGCGATTCTGGGCGGCGGCATGGCTTCCCGCCTGTTCCAGACCATCCGCGAGCAGAACGGTCTGTGCTATTCGATCTATTCGTTCAACACCTCGCATGAGGATACCGGCGTGTTCAGCATTTACACGGCGCTCGGCAAGGAGACAGAGGAAAAAGCCATTCAGCTGATTCGGGAGGAATGCCTGCGTCTGGCGCAGGACGGACCGGAGCAGGCGGAGCTCAAGCGCTGCCGCGAGCAGGCCAAGACCAATATGCTGCTCAGCATGGAGAGCACCTCTGCGCGCATGAACCAGCTGGGACGCGGGGAAATGTTTTTCGGCCGTGCGCCGGAGCTGGAGGAAATTGTGGCGCTGTATGACGCGGTGACAGCGGACGATATCGCGGCGCTTGCCGGCCGGATTTTTGACTTTGAGCACGCATCGCTGTGCGCGGTCGGCAAAGTGGGGGACGAGGCATATTACGGCAGGCTGCTCGGAAGATAACAGACGGAACGGTGCGTTTTCTGCCGCAGGATGCGCACCGTTTTTTTGACGCGGGAGAGTGATAAAATGAAACAGTATCTTTTGTCCATTGATGCGGGAACGACGAGCGCCCGCTGTATTTTATTTGACCGAAAGGGCGCCGTGTGCGCTGTGGCACAAAAGGAGCTGCACCTGTCCTATCCGCAGGACGGATGGGTGGAGCAGGATGCGGCGGAAATCTGGGCGGTACAGCTGCAGGTCTGCCGCGAAGCGCTGAAGACCTGCGGCGCGAAACCGGAGCAGATTGCCGCAATCGGCATCACCAACCAGCGCGAGACCACCGTTGTGTGGGACCGGGCAACCGGCGAGCCGATTGCGCCCGCCATTGTCTGGCAGTGCCGCCGGACAGCGGAAATGGCGGACGAGCTGCGCTGCCGCGGGCTGGAACAGATGCTGCGCGACAAGACCGGCCTGGTTGTCGATGCCTATTTTTCCGCGACCAAGCTGCGGTGGATTCTCGACAATGTGCCGGATGCGCGCCGCCGCGCGGAGCAGGGCGAATTGCTGTTCGGCACGGTGGACAGCTGGCTGATCTGGAATCTCACAGGGGGAAAACGGCATGTCACCGACGCGTCCAACGCCGCGCGCACGATGCTGTTTGACATTCACGCGCTGTGCTGGGATGAGGATATTCTGCGTGAGCTGGACATTCCGTCCGGTATGCTGCCGGATGTCGTGCCCTCGAGCGGCATCGCGGCGTATACCGATGCCGCGCTGTTCGGACGGGAAATTCCGATTGCAGGCATCGCGGGCGATCAGCAGGCGGCACTGTTCGGACAGACCTGCTTTGCGCCGGGGGAGGCAAAAAATACCTACGGAACCGGATGCTTTCTGCTGATGAACACCGGAGAAAAACCGGTGAGCAGCGAAAACGGCCTGCTGACCACGGTGGCGTGGAACATCGGCGGCAGGGTGACGTATGCGCTGGAGGGCTCGGTCTTTGTGGCGGGCGCTGCGATTCAGTGGCTGCGCGATGATCTGAAGCTTGTGGACAGCGCGGCGCAGTCGGAGGAAATCGCGCGCAGCACGGCGGACACCGGCGGCGTGTATCTCGTCCCGGCCTTCACCGGACTGGGCGCGCCCTACTGGGATCCCTATGCGCGCGGCACGCTGATCGGTCTGACCCGCGCGTCAAACCGGGCGCATATCGTGCGCGCCGCACTGGAATCGCTCGCCTATCAGACGGCGGATGTGCTGTACGTCATGCAGAAGGATGCCGGACTGGTCCTGCAGCATCTGCGGGCGGACGGCGGCGCAAGTGCGAACAATTTCCTGATGCAGTTTCAGGCGGACATCGTCGATGTTCTGGTGGAGCGTCCGGCGTGTGTCGAGACAACGGCGCTCGGCGCGGCGTTTCTGGCGGGACTGGCTGTCGGCGTCTGGAAGGATGAGGAGGACATTCGCCGCACCGTGGCGCGCGACCGCACCTTTGCGCCGCAGATGGAGAGCGAACGGCGCAGCCGGCTGCTCGCGGGCTGGCACCGCGCGGTATCGCGCGCGATGGGATGGGCTGCGCCGGATTGAGAAAAAGTTCCGATAAAAAACCAAAAAAAGTGTTGACATGCGTGCAAAATCTTGTTATACTATTCAGGCAGTCAAGAGATTGCACATGCGCCAGTAGCTCAGTTGGATAGAGTGTTTGGCTACGAACCAAAAGGTCGGGGGTTCGAATCCCTTCTGGCGTACCAGCAAAAGCGGTTGATTCTCAACGAATTGACCGCTTTTCTGTATTTTCCGGCGAATTTGAACATTGCAGAGCCTTGCCGCGGCACATCGGCGACGCGGCAGTTCGTGGCGGCATTCGGCCTGCAATCTGCCGCCGTGACAGACGGACGGAAAAGGCGGAAAATACGGCATTTCTGCCGAAAAGAATATTGCTCTTGGAAAAAATGACAAATTTCGGCGAAATATTGGCGATATCTTGACAAATTCCACAATTCCCACTGGAAACTTGCGGCAAAGCGTGCTATACTATATACAATTCCTGCATGTTTTGGCAATGCAGAAAGCTTCGGACACAGCAGTAAATGAGAACATAATAGGAAAAGGTGGAATGTAATATGTCAATGGAACTGAAAATGACGGGACTGACTTCCTTCATAAAGGAGAAAGAGCTCACCTATATGAATCCGCTGATTCGGACATGCAATCAGATGCTGATGAACAAAACGGCACAGGGAAACGACTTCCTCGGCTGGGTCAATCTTCCGGTTGAATATGATAAGGAAGAGTTTGCACGCATTCAGAAGGCGGCGGAAAAGATTCAGAAGAGCTGTGATGTACTGGTTGTCATCGGCATCGGCGGATCGTATCTGGGCGCGCGTGCGGCAATCGAATTCTGCCTCGGTCAGATGTACAACGGCGTTCGCCCGGAAGGTATTCCGGAGATCTATTTCGTCGGCAACAACATCAGCTCGGGTGCAGTAAATGATGTCATCAAGATCATTGGCGACCGCGATTTCTGCATCAATATTATTTCCAAATCGGGCAGAACCACCGAGCCGGCAATTGCATTCCGCATTTTTAAGGAGCTGTGCGAAAAGAAGTATGGCAAGGAGGGCGCAAAGGAACGCATTTTTGCCACGACAGACAAGGCGCGCGGCGCATTGAAGGAGCTCGCCACCGCAGAGGGCTACGAGACCTTTGTCGTACCGGATGATGTGGGCGGCCGTTTCTCGGTTCTGTCCGCTGTCGGTCTGCTGCCGATCGCCGCTGCCGGCATCGACATCGCAGAGATGATGCGCGGCGCCGCAGAGGCGCGTGAGGCCTTCCTCGACGGCACGACGCAGGACAACGACTGCTTCCGCTATGCAGCGATCCGCAATGTTCTGTACCGCAAGGGCAAGAATACGGAAATTCTGGTCAATTACGATCCGGCACTGGTTATGTTCGGCGAGTGGTACAAGCAGCTGTACGCAGAGTCTGAGGGCAAAGAGCACAAGGGCATTTTCCCGGTATCCGCGGCATTCTCCACCGACCTGCATTCCATCGGACAGTTTATTCAGGACGGTACACGCAACCTGTTTGAGACGGTCGTCTGGGTCAAGGAGCAGCGTTCGGATGTCACAATCGGCTACATGGACGGCGATCTGGACGGCCTGAACTATCTGGACGGCAAGACCATGCAGTTCGTCAACTCCAAGGCATATGCCGGCACACTGCTCGCACATGTGGACGGCGGCACGCCGAATGTCCTCATTGAAATTGACCGCGCGGATGCGTATCACTTCGGCTATCTGTGCTACTTCTT
>DJXF01000106.1 GCA_002449635.1 Clostridiales bacterium UBA7011
GCCATGACGTCGGAGTGATCGCCGAAGATGTTCAGTGCATGTGTCGCAACGGTACGTGCGGAAACATGGAAAACACAGGGGAGCAGCTCGCCTGCGATTTTGTACATGTTCGGGATCATCAGCAGAAGACCCTGCGATGCAGTGTAGGTGGTGGTGAGAGCACCGGCCGCCAGAGAACCGTGAACGGTGCCGGCAGCGCCTGCCTCGGATTCCATCTCGACAACCTTTACGGTCGTGCCGAAGATGTTCTTTCTGCCGGCAGCTGCCCACTGGTCAACGTTGTCGGCCATCGGGCTGGACGGCGTGATCGGGTAAATACCGGCTACTTCTGTAAACGCATAGGATACGTGAGCAGCGGCGGTATTGCCGTCCATGGATTTCATTTTTCTTGCCATGATTCTATTGTTCCTCCTATATAATTTTTTGTGTGAAACCGCGATGCGGGGCTGACAGAAAACCGCACGCGGCTGTGTTTGCTTCGGGACAGCGGGACAGATGCCGGCTGTGGCGAAACAAAGGGGGATTAGGAGGGGAGTTGCCCCTGCAACTCCCTTCAGCCGTATCCATTTTATCAAAAATTATTTCACCTGTAAACACAAAACCGAAATTATTTACGCAAAAGACACAAAATTCACGGCGAAAATGTCAAAAAGATCATTCATAGTGCCATAGTGGTAACTTTTTGGCACTTTTTGTGAAAAAAATGACGAGCCGGGCGGCCGGTATTTGCCATTGCGGTATCCTTGGTGTAAAATGAAAAGGAAAAATCAGGCCGCGGGCCGCGGGGGGAGACAGAGAACGATGATCGGGACGGTATGTTCAGCGGGAATTTACGGAATAGAGGGGTATGTGGTGACGGTGGAGTGCGGCGTTTCCAACGGGCTGCCGTCATTTGAAATTGTCGGACTGCCGGGCGCGGCGGTGCGCGAGTCGAAAAACCGCGTGCTGACCGCGGCGCGCAGCATGGGGATTTCCGTGCCGCCGTGCTGCAAAACCGTCAACCTCGCCCCGGCGGATATCCGAAAGGAGGGCGCGGTGTATGACCTGCCGATTTTCCTCGGCCTGCTCGCGGCGCTCGGGCGCATTCAGCCGGTTCGGGAGGACCAGGTGTTTATCGGGGAAATCAGCCTGAACGGACAGCTCCGTCCGGTCAAGGGCGCGCTGTCCATGGCGATGGCGGCGCGCGGCGCGGGCAAGCGCTGCCTGTTCGTGCCGGCGGAAAACGCCGAGGAGGCATCGCTCGCCGGCGGGCTGACCATCTATGCCGTGGATCATATCGGACAGATTCTCGAGCATCTGTCGGGCAGACAGCAGCTGGAAGCGTACATTCCGCAGCCGCGCGCGCAGACGGACGCGGATGACGGGCTCGATTTCAGCGATGTCATGGGGCAGGAAAATGTCAAGCGCGCGATGGAAATCGCGGCGGCGGGCGGACACAATATGCTCATGTGCGGCACGCCCGGCTCCGGAAAGAGCATGATGACCAAACGCATCGGGACGATTCTGCCGCCGATGACGCAGGAGGAAAAGCTGGATGTGGTGCGCATTTATTCGGTCATCGGAGAGGGCGCGGCGGCAGCGCGCAGGAGCACCCGTCCGGTTCGCGCGCCGCATCACACGACGAGCGCCGCGGGCATTGCGGGCGGCGGACAGGGCATGCCGCGGCCGGGCGAGCTGAGCCTCGCGCACAACGGCGTGCTGTTTCTCGACGAGCTGCCCGAGTTTCGCAAGGACGCGCTGGAGGTGCTCCGTCAGCCGCTGGAGGACGGCGTCGTGTCCCTCGTGCGCACGGCGGGGCGCGTGACCTATCCGGCGCGCTTTATGCTGATCTGCGCGATGAATCCGTGCCGATGCGGATGGTACGGGCATCCGTCCGGCCGCTGCCGGTGCACGCCGCGCGAGGTGCGCGAATACCGCAGGAAAATTTCCGGCCCGCTTCTCGACCGCATCGACATCCAGATGGATGTGCGTCCGGTTCCGCTGCGGGAGCTTTCCGACCGCAAACCCGCCGAGCGCTCGGCGGACATCCGGGCGCGCGTGGTGGCGGCGCGGGAGCGGCAGCTTGCGCGTTACCGCGGAACCGGCGTGACCTGCAATGCGGACATGACGCCGGCACAGCTCGCGCAGTTCTGCCGGCCGGATGAGGCGGGCAAAAACCTGCTCAATTCCGCCTTTGAGCGGCTGGGCATGACCGCGCGCAGCTATGACCGCGTTTTGCGGCTCGCGCGGACGATTGCCGACCTTGCCGGAGCGGACACCATCTCCGCCGCGCACATCGCGGAGGCGATTCAGTACCGGTTCCGCTGACAGACGAAAAAACGGACAGACAAAGCCCCATGCCGGATACAGCGCCGCGGCATGGGGCAGATTTTTTGGGAAAGTTCCCGACAGATTGCGGGACTCTGTGGAATAATTGTGCATAATTCTGTGGAAATGTGCAAAAACCGGCAAATCCCGCGGGAAAAGGACGGCGTTATTCGTCCAGATCGCGCCCGTCGAGCGCGGCAAGCGCGTATTCCAGCGCGAGGGTGAGCTTCGCGCAGCTTTTTTCGTCCTGATTGTTCGCCTCGATGCGCGTGCGGAAATCGCGCGTCACCGTGCCGCGCAGACCGTCCTCCGCCTGATAGCGGTAGAGATCCTGCATCGCGGACGATTCGTCGATCACCTGCGCGTGGAAAAACGAATGGCGCAGCGAGCGCGACAGGGCGGCGAGATTCGGCTCATACATCCGCGTGCCCGTCAGGCGGACGGTGAAGCAGGTACGCGTCGGATTCGCGGGCAGCAGCGGCAGCATCGCCTCGGCGAGCATTTTGTCGTTGTACAGGCCGGCCATCGGGAGCGAGAGCTCGGCAAATTCGACGGCCTCCGACGGGCGCAGGGTGAGCGAGACATCGCCTTTTTCGATGCTGCCGGTAAGGAAGCCCTTGACGCCGAGCTCGTCGGACGAGGTGGCGGAGAAGCAGCCCGGGCAGCTGAGCGCGGTCTGTCCGATGCGGAACACGCCGCTGAAGCGGTGGTTGTGGCCGAGGGCGATGTAGTCGAAGCGGCTGCCGATGACGGCGCTTTCGGAAATCGAATTGTAGCCGCCGGTGCCGCCCAGCTCGCCGTGCATCAGGCAGATGTTGATTTTGGACGGGTCGAGCGGCGCCTCCAGCGAAATGACCGCCTTGTTGTCCTGAAAGGCGGCGCCCCAGATGACCGTCTGTCCGTCGCCGAGCGCGGCCGGCGTCAGCACGCGGTCGGTGAACACATGCAGATTGCCGGGCAGCGGCTGCGTGGCATACGGGCTGCCGGCGTGATAATAGTCGTGGTTGCCCGGAGAGAGGAAAATCGGACACGGGCACTTGGCGAGCACCGCAAAGACCGCAGAGGAAATCTGCGGGCGGACCTCCGGCGTGTCGAACAGGTCGCCGGCAATGAGAACCGCGTCCGCCGCGGACGATGCGGCATAGGAAATCAGCTCCTGCAGCGCGGAGAGCTGCAGGCTGACCGCCTCCGCTGCGCGGTCGGACGGGAGAAAATCAAATTTTGCGCCGATATGAAAATCAGCGGCATGAATGATATTGGGCATCGGAACGAACCTCCTCCGAAACAATCAGATCCAAGGTGTCTGCGTTTTTCCTCTATTATAGCAGGTTTGCCGCATCTTGCAAAGCGGCGGACGGCAAGTTCGGACGGACAAAAACAAAACGACCGCCCTTGCAGGCGGCCGCTTCGTTCGCATACGTTTCACAAAATAAAAAGGGGGGTAAGAGAAATTCAAAGATACCGGCATATCTTCTAGGAAGGAGGACTGTCTTCCTCGTTCCATGGTCATAGTATAGCGCATCTGTCCGCGCAAGTTGTGAACAAATCGTAAAACGACTGTTACAATTTTATGTTATTTTTGAAAAGAAGCGGGAAAAAGCGCGTGTCCGGATGCGGAAAACCGAGATTACAGCCGCTGCTTTTTGCGCAGGCGGCGGATGTCGTCGCCGATGAAGCGCAGCTGCGTGAACTCGCCGAGAATGCGCGAGGCGATGGCGGGGGAATAGCGCGATTCCAGCTCCACAGGCAGCAGATTCGTGCTCAGAATGGTCGGCAGGCGGCGCATCAGGCGATAGCTGATGAGATGATACAGGCAGGCGGTGTGAAACGCGCCGGGCATTTCCGTGCCGAGATCGTCCACAATCAGCAGGTCTGCGCTGCGGAACCGCTCGAGCGCCTGCTCGGCCTCCGCCGCCGTCTCTCCGCTGCGGAACCGCGCGGCATTGCAGCGGTCGAAAATCGAGATGGCGGTGTCATAGGTGACCGAAAAGCCGCGCTCCGTGACGCGGCGCGCAATGCACGACGAGAGAAAGGTCTTGCCCAGACCGGCGGAGCCGTACAGCAGCAGATTTTCGTAGGAAGAGCCGAACTGCTCGGCAAACTGCACACATTTTCTGAAATTCAGGCGCGCCAGCTCGCGCGGAGAGGCGTCAAACCGGCTGTCCGGCTTCTGGCCGTAGTAGTCCAGACGGAAGGTCTGAAAGGTTTCCTGCTCCACCGGCAGCAGGGAGGAGAGCGCTTTTCGCTGTTCCTCTGCCGCCTGACGGCGCACACATTCGCACAGCGCGCCGCCGACATAGCCGGTATCGCGGCAGCGCGGGCAGTCGCAGGCAACCGCGAGATAGTCCGCGGGATACCCGTTTTGCAGCAGCAGACGGCGTTTTTCCTCCTGCAGGGCGAGATTCCGGTCGCGCAGGGCGGCAATCGAGCGGTCGGTGTTTTCCGACTCGAAGGCAATGCGCATCGCCTTTGCCGTGGTGGCGCGCAGCTCGCGGTCGATTTCGCCGAGCCGCGGAATGTCCTGTGTGAGCCGGTAGCGGCGCTCCTCCGCCTCCGCCTCGTGCCGTTCGCGCTGCTGCTCGAGCCGGCGCAGAATCGCGGCGGTCAGTGCCTTGTCATACGCCATGCGTCCCTTCCTCCTTTCGCCTCATCGCGTTGAATTCCTCCAGCCATTCGCGCTCCCAGTCGGACAGGCCGCCGCTTTGGGGAGCGGGCGCTGCCGATGCGGGCTGCTGCTTCGGCTTGTGCAGGGCGGGCTCGGCAGCGGTGATTTCGGCCGCCGTGTGCACGCCCTTTTGATGCCAGTTGTCCAAAATGCCGCGCAGATACTTCCAGCTGAATTTTCCGATGCGCGCGTACATGCGCTCTTTGCCGAGGCGGACGGCCTCCGCGTCAAAGCCCTGCCGGATGAAGCCGGACAGCGTGCGGTATTCCTCCGGCGCGGGGTCGCGGCCCGCCATATCCAGCGCGCGCAGCATGTCGTCCAGAAGCGGCTTTTCCGCCGCGCGGCGCGCCAGAAATTCGGCGGACGCCTCCGCGGTAAAAATCCCCATATCCGCCCAGAGCGCGGTCTGCTCCTCGATGTCGCGGCGCGTGACGACGCCCTTTTCGCGGGACAGGTAGGTGAGCAGGTCAATCAGCACATCGGCGGGCAGGCCGAGGTGTTCGTAGGCGTTCATCAGCGTGCGCAGCTGGCTCTCCGTCAGCGTGCGGCCGAGCACCATCTCGGCGGTCTGACAGACGGAGGCGAAGCGGTGGTCGCCCTCGCGCCGTGCGCGCATCTCCGCCGCCGTATAGCGCGGCGGACGGGAGGAGGAAGGTTTCTTTTGCTGCAGCTCGGACGGCGTTGTCACGAGGTGCAGACCGGTCAGCGTGTGAACCGCGCGGTCAAAGCGTTCGCGCGTCATGCCCAGCTCGCGCAGCGCGGTGCGCTCGTCAAAGGCCTGTCCCTGCCGCACGAGATAGAGATACAGCAGCGCGCTGTCCCCGTCACAGCAGGCGATCAGGCTGTCGACGACCTGCGCGCGCAGCACGCAGAACTCGCCGCCGGTCGGAATCAGTGAGGTGAGTGACATAGTTGCCTCCGGAAAAACAGAACGATCCGTGTGAAACGGAGCGTAACGGTTGTGTTTGTGTCGAAGCCGCTCAAATTCATCCGGCGCGTGGGCCGAATGGCGGTTCTTTTATTATATCGTGACAAAAGTCATAGTGCAAGGGGAGAGAACAGGCTGAAATTTTTGTATATTTCATGATGTTTTTTTTCGAAAAAGATAGTATAATAATGTTACGTATTTTACACGGGTTCGGCGCACACGGAAAAATCAGCCGGATCCGGTGCCAGAAAGGATATCTTCAATGTCTTGTTTTCAGTTGAATACGATTTTGCTCGGCGGCAGAAAGGGCGAGGACGGGATCTATCCCGCGCACCGGGAAATTCTGTTTTCCCCTGCCGGCCGACTGGTGGCAGACGCATTGCCGGAGCAGTGCAGCCTGCTTTACGCACGGCAGCAGAGTGAGCCGGAGCTGGAGGGCATTCCGTCTGTCGTATGTCCGGACGATGCGGACTTCTCGGAGATGGTTCTGACCGCAATCGAGGGCATGCAGGGCGACGTCATGCTCATCTCGGTGCCGATGCCGGATGTCACCGCGGAGGAGTACCGGATGGCCATGGATCAGCACAGGGAAGAGCGCACCGATGTCACAACCCTGACCTGCGGCGCGCTCGACGACATATGGCACATTGCGGTGTATAAGGTTGACACGCTGCGCGAGATTCTGGCGGCAAAGCCGGACACGCTGACGCAGTCGATCAAAATCGCGGCGGATATCAGCGCAAAGACGAGCGCCTGCCGCACCCATTCGCACATCGATGTGTACAACGCCTGTGACGCCTACCGCGCACAGCGCGTCCTGCAGCACCGCATCAACAGCGCGCTCATGATGCGCGGCGTGACCATTCTCGACCCGGAGTACACCTATCTTTCCCCGTACTGTGAAATCGGCAGCGGCACGACAATTCTGCCGGGCACGATGATTCGTCCGGGCAGCAGGGTCGGCAGCGGCTGCACCATCGGTCCGAACACCATTCTCGACCGCGCGCAGGTCGGCGACCGCACAACCGTCAATTCCTCCCAGATCTATGAGAGCAGCGTGGGCGCGGACGCGACGGTGGGACCGTTTGCCTACATCCGCCCGGGCTGCAGCGTGGGCGACGACACGCGCATCGGTGACTTTGTCGAGCTGAAAAAGGCCGAAATCGGCAACGGAACTAAGGTATCGCACCTCACATACATCGGCGATGCCTCGGTCGGCGAGCGCGTCAACTTCGGCTGCGGTACGGTTGTCGTCAACTATGACGGCTATGTCAAGAGCAGGACAATTATCGGGGATGACTGCTTTATCGGCTGCAACACCAATCTGGTGGCGCCGGTTGAACTGGGGGACCGCGTGCTGACCGCGGCGGGCACAACCGTCACACGGGACGTACCTGACGGCGCAATGGCTGTCGCGCGTGCACGGCAGGAGAACAAGGACGGCTGGAATGACCGCCGCCGCCGGATGCACGGACAGAAATAATCAAACAGCTTTGATTGCAACATAAAACGGCAGCGCGGAACGCATGGCATTCGGCGCAATGAAAAAGGCAGGAGGACCTACCCACATGATTTCCCACGGCAAAAACATAAAAATACTGGCAGGCAATTCGCACCCGGCACTGGCAATGCAGATTGCATCGGCGCTCGGCCTGCCGCTCGGCAAATGCACCGTCGGCCACTTCTCCGACGGAGAGGTCTCGGTTTCGATCAGCGAGACGGTGCGCGGCTCGGATGTATTCCTTTTACAGTCCACCTGCGGTCCGGTCAATGACAACCTGATGGAGCTGCTCATCATGATTGACGCATGCAAGCGCGCTTCCGCGGGCCGGATTACAGCGGTCATTCCGTATTTCGGCTATGCGCGGCAGGACAGAAAGTCCAAGGCGCGCGATCCGATTTCCGCGAAGCTGGTCGCGGACATCCTGACAACGGCAGGCGCAGACCGCGTGCTGACGATGGATCTGCATGCACATCAGCTGCAGGGCTTCTTCAACATTCCGGTGGACAACCTCATGGGCGCGTCCGTCCTGATTCCGCACATCGCGGGCAAGTTCGGCCGCAGCCGCGACGACGTGATGATTGTTTCGCCCGATCTCGGCTCGGTCACCCGTTCGCGCAAGTTCTGCGAAAAGCTCGACTATCGTCTGGCCATCATCGACAAGCGCCGTCCGCGCGCCAATGTCTCCGAGGTCATGAACATCATCGGCGATGTCGAGGGCAGAACCTGCATCCTGTGCGACGACCTGATTGACACGGCGGGCACGCTGTGCCATGCGGCAGAGGCGCTGATTGAGGTCGGCGGCGCGCGCGATGTCTATGCGTGCGCGACCCACGGCGTGCTGTCCGGTCCGGCGATTGAGCGTCTGGAAAAAAGCCCGATCAAGGGACTCTATCTGCTCGACACCATTCCGCTGCCGCCGGAGAAGCGCAGCGATAAGATTGAGGTCCTGCAGGTCGCTCCGGTCTTCACAGAGGCGATTGCGCGCATTTATGAGGAGTCCTCGGTTTCTCCGCTGTTCGATTAAAAACAGAACATCAGCAGGCGGCACAGATTTGGCTCTGTGCCGCTTTTTCACCCGAAGGGAGGGCATATGAAAATTCTGGCAATCGGTGACGTGGTATCCGGTCCGGGCCTGCAGACGGTTACCGGTCTGCTGCGCCGCGTCAAAAAGCAGACGGGCGCGGATTTTACCATTGTAAACGGAGAGAACGCGAGCGGCGTCGGCATCACGCCGCGGCAGGCAGACAGTATTTTCGCGGCGGGTGCGGATGTGATTACACTGGGCAACCACACCTTTCGCCGGCAGAATATCGTGCCCTATCTGGAGGAAAACCGCTATATCATCCGTCCGGCGAATCTCGCGCCGCAGTCGCCCGGCGAGGGCTTTGGAATTTATGACACGAGCGCGGGCTGGCGGGTGCTGGTATTCGACCTGATCGGCCGGTGCGATATGCAGTACGGGCCGGACAACCCGTTTCTGCGCGCGGACCGCATTCTGCGCGAGCAGGAGGGGCGGTATGACATCGCGGTGTGCGAAATTCACGCGTCGGCCACGTCGGAAAAGCTGGCGATGGGCTTTTATCTCGACGGGCGGGCTGCCGCGGTGTACGGCACGCACACGCATGTGCCGACGGCGGACGCGCGCGTCAATCCGAAGGGCACGGGCTATGTGACCGATATCGGCATGACCGGTCCGAAGTGGTCGGTGCTCGGCGTGCGCGCGGAGCAGTCTGTCGCCATGTTCCGCGGCGATCTGACCGGACGGTTTGAACCGGCGGAGGGCGTCTGCGTGATGCAGGGTGCGCTGTTTGACATCGACGAGAGCACCGGCCTGTGCCGCGGTGTGCAGCGCGTGGAGGAGACATTCCTGCCGGAATAACAGAAAACAGAAACAGCCGCAAACGGATGCGCCCCGAATCGTCACGGGAGGGTATCCTGTCTGCGGCTGTATTTTTTTGCGGGTTAAGCGGGCTGTGCCGCGGGCTCCTGCGGCGAATTGGTGCGGGAAAAGGTCACATCGACGTCCTCTTCCCAGTTATATGCCTCGATGACGGTCAGATCGTCCGGCTCGGTGCCGTTCGGGATATAGAACCAGATGGTCAGGTCGTCCATGACGCCCTCATCGTCCGAGCACGACAGGTCAAAGCGCGTGAACCGGTCGAGCGGCCAGCGCGCCGCATCCTCCTCGTCGTAATAGTCGTCCATGTTGTCCTCGTCGACAGCCACACGCTCCATGAGGGGCGCATCGTCTTCGGCGGTGTCCGTGCCGTCGGTCCATTCGACCGAGCCGTCTTCCCGGACCGTGACGGTCAGGCTGCCGTCGCTGCTGCGCCATGTGCTGCCCGCGGGCAGAACATCGGTCACATCGCAGGTTTCGAATGTGTCATCGTCCAGAATGTGCTCGAGATACCCTCCCGCCGAGCCGAAATCGGGCAGGGCGGAGTAGCTGACCAGGCCGCCGACGATGGAGAGAGCGACCAGAACGGTGAGAACAATCACGACAATCAGACAGCCGGCGGCACAGCCGCTGCCCGATGAACTGCCGGACGCGCCGCCCTTCTGTGCGGCGGCCTGCTGCCATGCGGCGTTTCCGGAAGAAGCGTGCTGCGCTTTTTTGGGCCGCGCGGATGCGGGCCTTGCCGGCTGATAGGGTACGTTTGGCCGGTATGCTTTCTTCTTTTTCGGGGTGAACGGACCGGCGGATTTTCCGCAGACGGGGCATTCGCGCTCGCCGTCCATATAATAAATACCGCAGTGCGGGCATTTCATCAAACATCCCTCCTGTTTTGGTTGTACCCTTATCTTAGCACAGGAGGAGGGGAATTGTACAGAGCTTCTTCGGAATACCGCAGGCGGCCGGACGGGCGCGAAAGAGCCCCCGCGTGACTGCGGAGGCTCGGCGATTTACTGTAAATTGAGATGTCTGCTCAGGATGTACTGTGAGATCGCGTAATTGACCGCACAGGAGATCAGCAGGTACACCAGCACGGCAAGACCGCCGAGGTGCAGCTGCACCGCGGTGCTCTGGGCTGAGAACAGCGCATCCAGCCAGTTTTCCGGAGCAAACGGGGCGATGACAGCGACAGAGACGGAGAAAATCGTCTGCCGCGCAAGGCTGAAGCCGAGATAGGCGAGAAATGCCGCACCGAGCCGGTACTTGTTCGCCAGAGAGCCGATGGACAGGCAGGCGTAAATGTGCAGGCAGGAAGCGATGATGCTCAGAATGCCGAGCACAAGCCATTCCAGCGGGATGGCGATGACATTTGCGCCGTATTCGCGCAGCAGCGGGGACATCAGCTGACCGAGCTGGGACCACAGCTCTGCGAACGACGTTTCGGCGCTCAGGAGCGGAATCCCGATGCACAGCAGGGAGATGATGGACACAATCGCGGTCACAACCGTCCAGACGGTGGAGACGATGCACTTGGACCAGATCAGCTCCGAGGTGCGTGCGGGGAGCGTGAACATCAGGTAGCCTTCGTCCCCGAGCAGATTTTTGTAAAAGCGGGAGATCATATAGGCAAAGGTGAGCACGCCCACGCCGAACAGTGCGAGAATATAGCAGGTCACCAGCAGTCCGGCCGGCAGGGTAAAGCGCTCGCTGCTGAAGAACAGGGAAACCGCGTTTGCGATGGACAGCAGCAGAATAACGCCGTAGGCCGGCAGGAAAATGCGCCGTGTCGCTTTGAATTCATAGCCAATCAGTCTGCTCAGCATGCGAACACCTCCCGGAACAGTGCGTCGACGGATTTGCCGTATTCCGAGCGGATGTCATCGACGGTCTTGTGCAGGGTGATCTGCCCCTGGTTGAGGAAGATGACATCGTCGAGCACGCGCTCGATATCGGAAATCAGATGGGTGGAAATGAGAACCGTGCTGTTCTCACTGTAATTGGTCAGAATCGTGTTCAGAATATAGTCGCGCGCGGCGGGATCGACGCCGCCGATCGGCTCGTCGAGCAGGTACAGCTCCGCCTCGCGGCTCATGACCACGACGAGCTGAATTTTTTCCTTTGTGCCCTTGGACATCGTCTTGAGCGTGTCCTTCGGCTGAATGCCGAGATGCGTGAGCATCTGCGCCGCCTTGTCGAGGTTGAAATCCTCATAAAAGCTGTCGAAAAATTTCAGCAGGTCGTTTGCCGTCATCCAGTCGCTCAGATAGGTGCGTTCGGGCAGATAGGAAACCATTGCGTGGGTTTCCGTGCCGGGCAGAAGACCGGAAATGCGGATTTCACCGGCGGACGGCGTCAGCAGGCCGTTTGCCAGCTTGATGAGTGTGGATTTGCCGCTGCCGTTCGGTCCGAGCAGACCGACGATGCGGCCGCGCTCCAGCGAAAACGAAACGCCGTCCAATGCGGTTTTGCTGCCGTACCGCTTGGTCAGACTGCTGCACTGTAAAATAGGCTCCATATCATTTCTCCTCCCTGATCGCCCGGCGGGTCAGCTCCAGTGCCTGCTCCGCAGTATAGCCCATGTCCTGCATGGCGGACAGGAAAACCCGGATTTGCTCCATCGCCAGTTCTGTTCTCTTTTCTGTGATCTGCGCGGCCTGGTCGGTGACAAAGCGGCCGGCGGTGCGCTGTGAATACAGCAGACCGGAACGCTCCAGCTCCGCAAGGGCGCGCTGCATGGTGTTCGGATTGACGCCCGCCTCTGCGGCGAGATCGCGCACCGAGGGCAGCCGGCTGCCCGCCGGCAGCTCGCCCGAGGTGATCGCCAGCGTGATGGTCTCCATCAGCTGCACATAGATCGGCCGGTCATCAGAAAGATTCCATTGCATGTGCATCCTCACTTTCTGTGTGATTGTACTAATTGATTGATACAATAATACAACAGCCGCGCGGAAATTGCAAGAGGTTTTTTTGAAAAAATTTTTTTCCGCGGAAACGGGCGTAAAAAAATCCCGCAGAAGGCGGCATGCCTCATGCGGGATGTTCGTATGATGATTGATGTGCTTATGCGTTTGCGGACGGTGTCTGCCGGGGCGCTTTGTCCGCCATGACCGCTTTGAGCAGAATCGGGGTAATCAGCGTCGTGACAATGACGACGAGGATGACCGGCGCGAACAGCGTGTCGGGCACGAGACCGGCGGAGGCGCCCTTTTGCGCCACAATCAGCGCGACCTCGCCGCGCGATACCATACCGACGCCGACGCTGAGCGCCTCATGGTTGGTAAATCCGCAGATCTTTGCGCCCAGACCGCAGCCGATGATTTTGGACACGATTGCGATGAGCAGCAGCAGCACGGCAAACAGCAGCAGCGCAGGGGTCAGACCGGCGAGATTGGTCTTGATGCCGACGCTTGCGAAGAACACCGGTGCAAACAGCATATACGAGCAGATATCAATTCTGCGGGAGACATATTCGCGCACATTGGACAGGTTGCACAGCAGCAGGCCGGCGAAATACGCGCCGGTGATGTCGGCAACGCCGAAGAACTGCTCCGCGCAGAACGAGAGGACAAAGCAGAATGCCAGCGCATAGATGGCGACGCGGCGGTGCATGTTCTCGCCGTAGCGTTTGCTCAGATACTGGAAGTATTTGTAGACGAGAAAGCCGACAACGGCGATAAAGACGAAGAACAGCAGGATTTTGACCAGTACGGACACAATCTGAACATCCGGATTGGTGAAGCTGGAGACGACGGTCAGGACGATGATGCCGAGAATATCGTCGATGACGGCGGCACCGAGAATGGCGGTGCCGACGCGGCCCTTGAGCTTGCCGAGCTCGCGCAGCGTCTCAACCGTGATGCTGACGGAGGTCGCGGTCAGAATGACGCCGACGAAAATCGCCTTCAGCAGGTGCTGCGCGTCGCCCTCGCCGCTGAAGAACACCAGATACAGCGCCGTGCCGCCGAGCAGCGGAACGATGACGCCCGCCATCGCGATGATGAGCGAGGCGAGACCGGTTTTCTTGAGCTCCTGCAGGTCGGTTTCCAGACCCGCGGCAAACATCAGCATGATGACGCCCAGCTCGGAGATGACGGAAATGAAGCTGTCCTCGACGACGAGATTGAGTACGGACGGTCCGAGAATCAGACCCGCGACAAGCGCGCCGACAACCTGCGGCATTTTGACCTTGCCGGAAACCAGACCCAGCACCTTCGTGGAAAGAAGGATAATCGCCAGAATCAGCAGAAACATATAGGATGTCATGATAGAGCACCTTCTTGCGTAAATTTGTGCGGCGGGCCGCGGAAGCCGGTTCCCCTCCTGCACTGCGCTTGCTATTATACGTTTTTTGCCCGGCAAAAGCAAGGTGAAAAGCGCATAGAATTTGTTTCAATTTGCCCCTGTTGCTTGGAAAAAGGGAAAGACTGTCGAAAATTCCGGCTGAGTTTGTGCAGTTGTGACAAAGCGGACGGGGCGCGTCCGGACAAAGAAAGAGACCCGATGCCGAAGCACCGGGCCTTGTCAAAATGTGCGTTACGTTGCGGAATTACGCCTGAGAAATGGCGCCAACCGGGCAAGTGCCGGCGCAGGAACCGCAATCGATGCAAGCGCCTGCATTGATTTCATAAGTAGCATCGCCCTGAGAGATAGCACCTACGGGACATTCGCCGGCGCAGGAACCACAGCTGATGCAAGCATCGCCGATCTGATAAGCCATAATAGCACCTCCTAAATAATTTCATTTATATTGTACCACAAACATAAAAAAAAACAACTACAATTTTCAAACTTCCGAAAAAAAGAAAGTGCGGCAGGGCGGTCTAAATGTGGAGCAAATCGGTAAAAATAACAGCAGTGTCAACCGAAAGCGAGGGATTGTATGGAATTTCAGGACACGTTTGACGCGAGCGGACAGCGAACCATGACGATTTCTGCAAAACGGGCAGGTTTGCTGGGCAAACGGATGATCGGGACGGAGCATCTGCTGCTCGGGCTGACGGCACAGCGCGGAACGACCATCAGACAGCTTCTGGCGAAGGCCGGAGCGGGCGGCTGGCGCAGTCTTTATTATACAGTCAAGCTGACCGGACGGGACATGCCGGTCAGGCGGCCGGAACGCATCAGCCCGCAGCTGCGGGGCGTGCTGCAGAGCGCGGGGCGCGCCGCCGGACGCGGAAAGGTCGGCGCAGGGCATTTGCTGTGCGCGCTCATCGGCTGCCGCGAATGCAACGCGCGGCGCGTGCTCGAGGCGATGGGGGCGGATCTTCCCGCGCTCGAACGGCAGACCGGAATGACGGCGACACAGGAGCGCGCGGTCTGGCGCTCCGCCGCACGGCTGTCCGCGACCTCAGTGCTCGACCGCTATGCCGTCGATCTGACCGAGCAGGCGCGCAGCGGGCAGCTCGATCCCGTCATCGGGCGGGAGGATGAGCTGTTCCGGCTGATGACCATTCTGCAGCGCCGCACGAAGAACAATCCGGTTTTGCTCGGCGACCCGGGCGTGGGCAAGACGGCTGTGGCGGAGGCGCTTGCGCTCGCGATTGCGCGCGGGGATGTGCCGGAGGAGCTCAAGGGCGCGCGTCTGGTCTCGCTCGATATGGCAAGCCTGATTTCCGGCACCAAATACCGCGGCGAGTTCGAGGAACGGCTCAAGCAGATTGTGCGCGAGCTGAGTGCATCGCGCCGCACCATCGCCTTTATCGACGAGGTGCATACGCTGGTGGGCGCAGGCTCGGCGGAGGGCGCGATTGACGCGTCCAATCTGCTCAAGCCCGCGCTCGCGCGCGGCGAAATCCGGCTGATCGGCACGACAACCACAGAGGAATATCACAAGACGATTGAAAAGGATGCCGCGCTCGAACGGCGCTTTCAGCGTATCGACGTCTCCGAACCGGACGAAGCGGGCGCGGAGGAAATTCTGCGCGGGCTCGCGCCGCGGTACGAGCAGCACCACGGCGTGCACATCTGCGACAGCGCTCTGCGCGCGGCGGTGCGCATTTCCGTGCGCGTCAGTCCGGAGCGGCACCTGCCGGACAAGGCGATCGACCTGCTCGATGAGACGTGCGCCTCCGCCCATCTGGAGGGCAGAAAGGTGGTCTCCGAAAAGGAAATCGCACAGGCGGCCAGACGGTTTGCCGGCTATACCGAGGCGGCGGAGGGCGACGAGGCGAGCCGTCTGCTGCGGCTGGAGGACGCGCTGCGGCGGTCGGTCATCGGGCAGGATGAGGCGGTGCAGACCATCTGCCGTGCGGTGCGGCGCGGCGGAGCCGGCCTGCGCGATGAGGCGCGTCCGCTTGCGGCCCTGCTGCTGACCGGGCCGACCGGTGTCGGAAAGACGTCGGTGTGCACCGCGCTCGCGCGCACGCTGTTCGGAAAGGACGGACTGATCCGCATTGATCTGTCGGAGTATCAGCAGCCGCACGATGTCTCCCGCCTGATCGGCGCCCCTCCCGGCTACAAGGGCTACGGCGAGGGCGGACAGCTGACCGAACGAATCCGCCGCCGGCCGCGCTCGGTCGTGCTGTTTGACGAGGTGGAAAAGGCGCATCCGGATGTGCTGCGCCTGCTGCTGCGGCTGCTGGAGGACGGCAGGCTGACTGATTCCGAGGGGCGCAGCGCGGACTTCCGCCACGCGGTGGTTGTCCTGACCTCCAATCTGGGCGGCGGAAGCGAAAGCCGGTCGGTCGGCTTCGGCACAGGCGGCGCACAGACCGACCGCGTGCAGGACGAGGTGCGGCGCGTGCTGCAGCCCGAGCTGGCGGCGCGGCTGGATGAGGTGATCGTGTTCTCGCACCTCAAGGACACCGACTGCGCCGCAATCGCCGCGCAGGAGCTCGAACGGCTGGCGGAACGGTGCCGCGCGCGCGGCACACGGCTGACGTGGGATGAGGCGGCAGAGCGTGCGCTCGGCGTTGTCGACCGCAAACGCGGCGCGCGTGCGGTGCGCGATGAGGTCGCCCGCCGCGTGACCGACCCGCTCGCCGGCCTGCTGCTGTCCGGACGGGCAGGGAACGAGGTCACGGTTTACGTGACCGAGCGCGGCACGGTTTCCCTGTCCGCCGGGGAAAACGGCACCGTGCTCTCCGGCGCGTGAGAAATGCCACCCGAAAGGTGCGCATTGCACCCGGTTTTTGTCCAAAGTGTATGTTGACAAGCAAAATCGGGAGGAGTAGAATAAAAGGCACGATAGAAAAAAGGCGCTGAAGGGAACGCAGCGGCCGCGCACATCGCGCAGGCAGAGAGCGGATGCACGAGCTGAGAGCATCCGCGCCGATGCGGCTGACTGCAACCGCTCCCGGAGCTCCGCAGGGGAAACCACAGTATCCTGCGGCGGACTTCCGCACGTTACCGCGGACAATGAGCGGGTGCGGCCGTGTGCGGCTGCATCAAGCAGGGTGGAACCGTGAGATGCTATGTATCCCACCCCTGATTTGTTTGTCAGGGGCGGGATTTTTTCTTGCCCCCCGGAAAAGAAGGAGGACATATTATTATGGCAGACAATCTGTACACGTTTGAAAACGAGCAGTACCGCAGGACCTACTGGCATACCTGCTCGCACGTGCTCGCGCAGGCGGTCAAGCGCCTGTATCCGGAGGTAAAGCTCGCCATCGGTCCGTCGATCGAAAACGGCTTTTATTACGATCTGGATTCTCCGGTGTCGTTTACGCCGGAGATTATGGAGAAAATTGAGGCGGAGATGCGCAAAATCTGCAAGGAGAAGCTCAAGGTGGAGCGCTTTGAGCTGCCGCGCGCACAGGCGCTGGAGCTGATGAAGGATGAGCCGTATAAAATTGAGCTCATCAACGATCTGCCGGAGGACGCCGTCATTTCGTTCTATCGGCAGGGCGAGTTCACCGACCTGTGCGCCGGTCCGCATCTGGATTCCACCGGCCGCATCAAGGGCAACGCGATCAAGCTGACCTCGTGCAACGCGGCATACTGGCGCGGCGACTCCAGCCGCGAGACGCTGCAGCGCATTTACGGCATTGCGTTCCCGAAGAAGGCGGAGCTGGATGAATATCTGGCACAGCAGGAGGAGGCCCGCCGCCGCGACCACAACAAGATCGGCCGCGAGCTGGAGTACTTCACCACCGTCGACGTCATCGGCCAGGGCCTGCCGATTCTGCTGCCGAAGGGCGCGCGCGTCATTCAGCTGCTGCAGCGCTGGGTCGAGGATGTGGAGCAGAAGCGCGGCTATCTGCTGACCAAAACGCCGCTGATGGCAAAGCGCGATCTGTACCGCATTTCCGGACACTGGGATCATTACCGCGACGGCATGTTCATCATGGGCGATCCGGACGATGAGACCAAGGACTGCTATGCACTGCGCCCGATGACCTGCCCGTTCCAGTATCAGGTTTATCTGAACCGGCAGCGCTCGTACCGCGACCTGCCGATGCGCCTGGGCGAGACCTCGACGCTGTTCCGCAACGAGGATTCCGGCGAAATGCACGGCCTGATCCGCGTCCGTCAGTTCACCATTTCCGAGGGCCACCTGATTCTGCGCCCCGACCAGCTGGAGGAGGAGTTCAAGGGCTGCCTCGCGCTGGCGATGGAGATGCTCGAGACGCTCGGACTGAAGGAGGACTGCTCGTTCCGCTTCTCCCAGTGGGATCCGGCAAACCCGAACAACAAATATGAGGGCACCGCCGAGCAGTGGGAGCTGGCGCAGGATACGATGGGCAAGATTCTCGACCGCCTGGGCGTACAGTATGAGATCGGCATCGACGAGGCCGCGTTCTACGGCCCGAAGCTGGACATCCAGATCAAGAACGTGTTCGGCAAGGAAGACACCCTGATTACCATTCAGATTGACATGCTGCTGGCGCAGCGCTTCGGCATGTATTATATTGACAAGGACGGCGAGAAAAAGCTGCCGTATATCATTCACCGCACCTCCATCGGCTGCTATGAGCGCACGCTCGCGCTGCTGCTGGAGAAATACGCGGGCGCACTGCCGACTTGGATGGCGCCGGAGCAGGTTCGCCTGATGCCGATGACCGACCGCACGGCGGACTACGCTTACGAGGTCAAGGCGGCGCTCGACAAGGCGGGCTTCCGCACGGACATGGATGCGCGCAACGAAAAAATCGGCTACAAAATCCGCGAGGCGCAGGTACAGAAAATCCCGTACATGCTCGTTCTCGGCGACAAGGAGCAGGAAGCCGGCACCGTTGCGGTGCGCGACCGCCGCGACGGCAAGACGACCGTCATGCCGCTGAGCGAGTTTATCGCAAAGCTGCGCGAAGAGGTCGACACCAAGGCGCGGTAAAACCGATCAATCCTTCGGCTGCTCGAGGGTGCGGCGCAGCATCGTGTCGGCGTACAGGCTGACCTGATACAGCGCGCCCGCCTCCAGCGGGCCGAAGGCGAACCGTCCCATTTCGTCGGTAAATGACACGCGGACGACGCGGTCCGGAGCTGTTTTTCCCGATGCCGTCAGCACGACGAGCGCATCTGCGACCGGCTGACCGCCTGCATCGACGGCGGAACCGAGCAGGGCGGGGCGGTCGTCCGGCTGAAGGGAGACGGTGGTTTCCACCTGCTCTCCGGCGGACGGGCGGACATAAAAACTGGAATACATCATCAGCACCTCCTGAAAAAAACACGCGGCAGCCCTGCGGGGCGGCTCTGTTTTCAGCGTATGCGATTTCAGCCGATGGGTGCGAAGGGGAAAGGAAACACTGTTATGAAAATGAGCAATCTGCTCGGCAGCCGCTTCAAGGAGACTCCGGCGGACTGTCAGCTCGACAGCCATAAGCTCATGGTGCGCGGCGGCTATATGAAGCAGATGACGGCGGGCATTTATTCGCTCTATATGCCCACCAGACGCATCACCCGCAAAATCGAGGCGATTATCCGCGATGAGATGGACAAAATCGACGGACAGGAGGTTCTGTTCCCGGTCGTCATGCCCGCGTCGCTGTGGCAGGAGTCCGGACGGTATGCGTCCATCGGCAGCGAAATGGCGCGCTTCAAGGACAGAGGCGGCCAGCCGGTCGTCCTCGGCATGACGCACGAGGAGGCGGCGGTGCATCTGGCGCGCGGTACGGCGCAGTCGTACACCAGCTATCCGTTTATGATCTATCAGATTCAGACCAAATTCCGCGACGAGCCGCGTTCGCGCGGCGGTCTGATCCGCGTGCGCGAGTTTACCATGAAGGACGCGTATTCCTTCCACACCTCGCAGGAGGATCTGGAGCGGTACTATGCGCGCGCGTATCAGGCGTACGTCAACATTTTCCGCCG
>DJXF01000017.1 GCA_002449635.1 Clostridiales bacterium UBA7011
TGCACCATCGTGACCATATGGGTGATGGGCAAATGACGTTCCAACAGCGCCATCAGTATCGGTGTCGTGATGTAATACGGCAGATTGGCGCAGGCATAGACGGGCACATCGCCGAATTTTTCGCGGCACAGCGCGGGCAGATCGCACTTGAGCACATCGCCCTGCACAATTTCGATGTTGTCACAGTGCGCGAGCGTCTCCTCGAGCACCGGAAACAGCGCGCGGTCAAGCTCGATGGCGCAGACCTTTCCGGCGCGCTGTGAAAGCTGCTCTGTCAGGCAGCCCATACCCGGCCCGACCTCCAGTGCGGCACTGTCCCGATCTGCGCCGCAGCTGTCCGCGATGCGGGCGGGAACCCATGCCGCCGTCAGGAAATTCTGTCCGAGCGATTTGGAAAACCGAAAGCCGTGACGGCCGAGCACCGCACGGATGTCATCAATATTGCAAAGATCCATTCTATTCACCATAAAATCCCTTGTTTTGTCTCAAATCTGCACCAAATCCGTGCATTTCCAATTGGTTTGCATTATACACTTTTTCCCCGATATTATCAAGCCGTCCGCCCCGTCGGCAGGCGCACAAAAAAGCTGCGCCTCTTCCCGATGAAGCTGCGCCGCCGCATGCGTGTTATTGCCGCCGGTCAAAGCCGAGATATCTGGTTCCCTGAATGTGCAGCATTCCTCTGTCGCCCTCTGCCAGCATACCGTACTCCTGTCCGGTCACCCGCAGTTCCATCCGGTCACCGCTCTCCACCTGAAATGTCACAAAATAGCTGGTCGAGTTGGTTGTATGAAAGCCGTGTGCACCCGACACATCTCCCCCCACCGGATGCTGTGTATGCGAAACGCTTGTCCGCTTTGTCACAACTGCCGCCTGTACGGTCAGGCGCGGGGAATGGTTGTTTGTATTCCATTCGCCGATACCCCGCACCGCTGTCACGACCATCATGCCGAGAACAACGGCAAACCCCAGTGCAAATATCACCTCAAATAACCCAAACATTGTATGTGCTCCTCTCTCGGTTTCCCGCGGTGTCATTTCCCGTTCCCCTCTGCACTGCGCAAAAGCAGGAAAATCTCCCGTATTTGAATTTCAGTTGAGCAGAATACCCCACGGCACAAACGGAAGGCATGCCTTGAGCAGCAGATACGCCGGTCCGGCAGGACCGCCCATCAGAAAGCCGAGACAAAGCAGCAGGAACAGGGCTGCATTGAGCAGTGTCACCAGGCATTTTGCGGTCTTGGACTTCCAGAACAGCCAAGCCAGAATACAGCCGTACAGTCCGCACCACATGGTGTGAATCATCACATTGACCAAATCGGGCAGAATCGTGAATACTGCCCCTGCCGTACACGGGAAAATCAGGCACACAATCAGCACACACAGCTTGAACGGCATGTTTTCTTTCCACTCTGTCTGTATCATTGGCAAAACCTCCATCCTGTCCTGTCAGATCATCCATGTCAGCTGATCTGTTGCCATTGCAGTCATCGCAATCCGTTTTCCTTGATTTCCATTCAGCTGATGTCCGCATTCCCTCCTGCACATCCATTTGTTCCAGTATACCACAACCGCCCTGCGGACACAAAAAATCCCGACAGAGCGCTCTGCCCTGCCGGGATGTATCCAAATATCGGTCAGCTGAGGATATAGACCTTTGCGGAACGGCGTCCGAAGCTGCTGCACTGTGCCTCCGAATTGAAGTACAGATCAATGCGGTTGCCCTTGATTGCGCCGCCGGTGTCCTCTGCCACTGCGTAGCCGTAAACCCACGACGAGCCGTCCTGCGAGGTGATGTACAGGCGGGAGCCCAGCGGAATGACGCGCGGGTCCACTGCAATCGCACCGACGCGCGCCTGTGTGCCGCTTGCGGTCAGGCCGCCGCCGCTGTACGCTGTCGCCTCAACCGTCAGCACGCGGGAATATGCGACCGCGCCGCCGCCCGAGGTGGCAACTGTCGGCTGCTTGGTGCCTGTCTCCACGATCTGAGCAATCGGCTCTGTGACAACCTCTTCGTTGGTCTGTGTGCAGGAAACCTGAACCCCGTCGTGATAGGTGTATTCCAGTGTGATTTCCTTCGAACCGTTGACGCCCTGCTGTGCCACACGGGTGTCGCCGGTGTACAGCTCATCCGTCGCGCGCGTTTCTGTCGTGAACGGAATCGCCTGTGTCTCGGTCTTTTCCTTCTTGGTCACGCGGACAACCTTGATCTGTGTCGGCTCGGTAATTTTGGTATCCAGAGACGGCTCGACCAGATCCTCGTCGCCAAGGGATACGCCGGCCTGCCGCAGAATGTTGGACACCTGGCTGTCCCCCGTGTGACAGGTCACCGTTGTGCCGTCAACAGCAATCGTGACATCGTATTTCTGCTTGACTGTCACGCTGTAAAAATCTTCTCCGTCGGTGCGCACCGAGACAATCGCATAATCCTCATCGCCGAACGTGGAGCGCGCCAGCGCGGTTTCCGCGTCTTCCTGATACAGGCTGACGCGCTCTGTGGTGACGCCGTCGCTCAGCTCATACGTATCCACGCCCGCGGCGAGCACCGGAACGGTCACGCTTGTCGTCAGCACAAGTGCCGCAAGCGGCATTGCGCGGTGTCTGATATATTCCCTTGTAAAATCATGATGAAATATTCTCATCGATGCAAACAGGTTCATAAAACTCCTTTCCTGTGAGCCGCACGGCCCTGCGCGCGGCGGTGCGGTTCCGGAGGGATGACGCCGGATGACGCACCAAAGATGACAAATGCGGCGCAGCCAGATTACATTTCGGTTACACTCGCTAATTTATGTGCATTGTAGCGCACAAAATGCCCAAAGTCAAGCAAATCGGGAACTTTTTGACCACTGTTTACATTTCATTCACATTTTTTCAAAAAACTGTACAAAAACCTGCGAGACCTTTTCACAATCTCTATGCCAGTTGCAAAACGCGCTTCCCGCTTCAGCCAAAGCGGTTGTGTTCCGCGTCGTAATGATAATCGACCGCGCGCAGCGTCCGTGCCAGCTCCTCCCGGTCAATCTGCAGATCATCGCACATCGCATCGAGCGACGAATAGTCATCGCGCAGCTTTGTATTGACATAGCTGAGCAGTAAAATCGGATCCTTAGGCAGCATGGTTTGTCCTCCTTGTCCTTCGTTTGATTGGTTGTGTCGGCAAAAATATGCAGCGGTTATCGTGCCAGCTGTTTCACCCAGCTGCCGTAATTTACCTTGAGGAAGGCAGGCACACATTTGAACAGCTGGTCGAGATTGAGACACCAGACCACCGCGGCAGGCGGCGCATCCAGGACAAACGCCGCAAAAAACGACAGCGGAATGACAATGCCCCAGATGCTGATGAGGTCGAGCAGCATGGTATAGCGCGTGTCGCCGCCGCCCCTGATGATGCCGGCGTTTGTCGGCATCTGATAGGACATGCCGACCATGACAACGCACAGAATGTGCAGAAATGCGCGGGCAAGCCGGCGGCTCTCCTCCGAAAAGCTGTACAGCGCCAGCACCGGCTCCGTCAACGCGAACAGTACAATGCCGCAGCAAATCCCCATGCACACGAACATCACCTGCATGGTCTTCGCCTCATCGTTTACACGCCTGAGGTCCCCCTCTCCGATGGCCTTGCCGATGAGCACATTGGCTGTCGCCGCCGAGCCGACCGCCGCCGTTTTGACAAGCAGGAACAGATTGGACGCCATGCTGTTGGCGGCAATCGCGCTGGAGTTCAGGTGTCCGAGAATTGCCGTCTGCATCGCCGTATTGACGCCCCACAGGCTTGCCATCAAAATGACCGGTATGCTGACGCGGAAATAATCTCCCGCGATCACGCGATCGACGTGCAGAAAGTCGCGCAGCCGCACGCGCAGATTGTTCTCCCGTTTGCGCATATACAGCACAACAACCGCGAACTCCACCATGCGCGCCGCCAGTGTGCCGACGGCAGCGCCCGCCGCACCCATGCGCGGCATGCCGAAGTGTCCGTAAATCAGCACCCAGTTGATGCAGAAATTGATGCACAGCGTGCTCAGCGACAGATAGAAGGCGATTTTTACGACCTCTGTGCTGCGCAGCAGCGCGAGCAGGATTGTCGTCACACAGAAAAACGGATAGGTAAAGCGCACAATATTCAGATAACGCACGCCCTCCGCGATGATGGCGCGGTCACCGGTAAACAGACCGACCACCTGTGTCGGAAACAGCGACGCCGCCGCAAACAGCAGCACCATTGCGATCAGCGCCGTGCGCATGGAGACGCCCGCGACCTTGCGGATGGAGGCGGTATCTCTGCGTCCCCAGTACTGTGCGGACAGAATGACCAGACCGTCGCCGATGCCCATCAGCAGATTCTGGTAGATGAACTGAATCTGATTGACCGCTGTCACGCCGGACAGCGCACTTTCCGCATACCGTCCCAGCATGAGGTTGTCCGTCAGATTGACGCTCAGGGAGATGATGTTCTGCAGGACAATGGGCAGACACAGCGCGAGAAACGCGCGGTAAAATTTTTTATCTCGTATCAGCATAGGATGACTCCAAAGCAGACAGAAGCCTCTGTCTGAAAAAACGGCAGCTGCGGGAATCGCTCCTCCACAGCTGCCGACACAGTTGATTCTTTATTCGCCGAGCTTTTTGCCGGTCAGCAGTTCATAGGCCTGCATGTACTTGGCAATGGTCTTGTCGACAATTTCCTGCGGCAGCTCCCAGTCGTGCTCATTGGCCTTCAGCCAGTCGCGGGCAAACTGCTTGTCGAACGACGGCTGTGCGTGACCTGCCTCATAGCCCTCTGCCGGCCAGAAACGCGAGCTGTCCGGCGTCAGCATTTCATCGCCGAGGACAATGTTTCCGTCTTCATCGAGACCGAACTCAAACTTGGTGTCCGCGATGATGATGCCGCGGCTGCGCGCATAATCCGCACACTTTTTGTACAGTGCAATCGTGTAATCCCGCAGCTTGGAGGCGTATTCCTCACCCTTGCCGGGGAACCGCTTCTCCAGATAGGCAACGCTCTGCTCATAGGAAATATTCTCGTCGTGATCGCCGATTTCTGCCTTGGTGGACGGCGTGTAAATCGGCTCGGGCAGCTGGTCGGACTCCTTAAGTCCCTCCGGCAGGCGGATGCCGCAGACTGTGCCATCCTTCTGATAGCTCGCCCAGCCGCTTCCCGTGATGTAGCCGCGGACAATGCACTCGACCGGCAGCATGTCCAGCTTGCGGCACATCATGCTGTTGCCGTCAAAGCGCGGCTGACGGAAAAATTCCGGCATATCCCGGACATCCACCGAAATCATATGATTCGGAATGATATCCTCCGTCATATCAAACCAGAATTTTGACATCTGGGTGAGCACCGTGCCCTTCTTGGTCACATTGTTCTTCAGAATGACGTCAAAGCAGCTGATGCGGTCAGTTGCCACCATAATCAGGCTGTCCCCGTTATCATAGATCTCACGAACCTTGCCTTCCTTGATCGGCTTCATTTCTTTTACACTCATAATCCATTACCTCACGCTCGGAATGTTGCATCAAAAAATACCACTTACTATGATATACGGATTGCCTTGCAAAAATCAACAGTATTTTTCACAATATCCATAAAAAATATCGCCCGAAACAGGTGATTCTGTTTCTCCCCCGGCTGTGTCCCGCGCAGGCAGCCCGAGGTTCGGTCTCCTTTTGCGGCGTCACATCGAAGGAAGCGCTCTTTATTTCTCGCTGCGCGGCTGTTCGTCCCCGAAAATCAGATCGTCAATATCCGGCCGGTTGGGATCGGATTTCGAATCGCCCCAGATTTTTTTCATCTGCTCACCTCCCCAATGCTGTCATTCTATGCAGGGCGACAGGCTGTATTTCCTCCGTTCTGCTTCCCTTAAAAAAGTACGGATATACGATCTGTGATACCGCTCTGAAACAGATCTGTGAACAAATTGTTATTGTTATCTCGCCATTCCTGAGATATAATGGAACTGGAAGTTTTGACTTGTTTCCGGTAAACGATAAAATAAAGGGGGCTACTTCAAATATGAAAACCAAAATTTTATCCGCTTTGCTTGCCGGCAGCATCCTGCTCGGGGGCACGGGCGAGCTGATGCCCAGCGCGCTGGCAACAGGCGCGGAACCGGCAGTACAGCAAACCGCGGATTATGCGCAAACCATCGCCATTCAGCCGAATGAGCTGTGGCTGGGTATCGGCGAAACCATTCAGCTGACAGCGTCTGTCCTGCCGGACAGCGCGGAAGAGCAGCTCATCTGGTCGAGCAGTGACAGCGCGGTCTGCGCGGTCGGAACAGACGGTACGGTCACGGCACAGACCGCCGGCACCGCTGTGCTCACCGCGCAGGCAGGCAGTCTCACCGCCAGCTGCACCGTACACGTCGGCATTGCCGCACCGGTGGTTTCCGGCATCACTGTTGACAGCACACAGCATGCCGTACTCAGCTGGACGGCGGTCAAGGGCGCAGACGGTTACCGCGTTTCCCGCCGGGCATCCGACGCCGACCCGTGGCAGGATGTGCAGACACTGACCCGGACCAGCTGGACGGACACCTCAATGACGGCACAGACCGGCTGGCAGTACGCCGTCCGCGCGTACAAGCTGCGCAACAGCCAGACCGACGATGCACAGACATTGTGGAGCGGCTACGCACGCGCGGATGTTCCGGTATATGAACAGGCACCGGTGCTCAAAACCGCCGTCAAGCCCGCTAAGCCGTATCTGATCTCTGCCGCTGCGCTCGCGTCGGGCGGTGTCCAGATCAAGTGGAATCCGGTATCCGGCGCATCCGGCTACCGCGTTTACCGCAAAAACGGCAGCAGCTGGAAGCAGATTCACATCGTCAACGGCGCGTCCGCTTCCTCCTACACCGATTCAAATGTGACACCCGGCACGACGTATACATATTCTGTCCGCGCCTTCAGCCGCGGCGGCGGAAAGCTTCTGCTCAGCGATATGAACACCACCGGTGTTTCCGCGACCGTACCGAAGCCCAGTCCCGCACCGGTTTCCATCCCCGCACCGAAACTCGGTCAGGTTACTTCAGGCGGATATGACCGTCTGACCGTCACATGGAATACCGTCAGCCAGGCCGAGGGTTATCTGATTTATCGCCGCACCTCTGCCGCAGAAAAGTGGAATCATATCGCCACGGTCACCGGCGGCAGCAAGACCAGCTACACCGACACCTCGGTCATCTGCGGCAAGACATATTATTACACGATTCGCCCGTACCGCACGGCAGACGGCGCAAAGGTTTACGGCAGCTACAATGACAGGGGCATCAGCGGCAAAGCCCTGCCGGCGACGCCGGTTCTGAAGGGCGCTTCGGCTGTCAGCCCGACCAGTGTCCGTGTGACCTGGAAGGAAGTCGCCGGTGCCAGCGGATATTATATTTACCGCAAAACCAAGGCGTCCGATTCGTGGGTTTATCTGCATTACGTTTCCGGCGGAAGCAAGACCTATTTCCTCAACACCGGTCTGACCAGCGGAACACGCTACTATTATACGGTTGCTGCCTTCCGCAATGTATCCGGCTCCGCTGTCGTCGGCGGACGGAACAACACCGGCGTGAGCGCAACACCGCTCGCACCTGCCGCCTACAGCAACGTCTATGCATCCTACAGCACAAAATACAATCCGGGACAGACAAACCGCACGACCAACCTGAACGTCGCGTGCAAAACCATCAACGGCACGGTCGTCAAGCCCGGAGAGACGTTCTCCTTCAACAAAAAGCTGGGCAAGCGCACACCGGATAAGGGCTACAAGCCGGCAACCATCTTTACCGGCGGCTCAGGCACCGCGCAGGAGCTCGGCGGCGGCATCTGTCAGGTCGCATCCACCATGTTCAACACCGCCCTGCTGTCCAACGTCGGCATTGCCGAGCGTCACCCGCATTCCCAGCGCGTTGCATACTGCCCGCTCGGACGCGATGCCGGTATCTACTACGGTGTAAAGGATTTCAAATTCAAAAATACAACCAGCTACAACATCAAAATCAAGGCATGGATTTCCGACGGCACACTCACCGTCCAGTTCCTGACCACGGAGCAGGTCAAGCCGCCCGCTGTCAAGCTGACAGTCACCTATAACAGCGGCACCTACACACTCAAGCGTTCTGTAAACGGCGTTGTCAATTACACGACAAAAAGCCGGTATTAAAAAAAGCGAGCGGAGAACTCAGTTCTCCGCTCTTTTCTTTGCTGTCGGCAGATGACTCTGCCGCGCTTTTTTCTCCGCAGATCCATTACATCTCCTGAACAGAGACAACACCGTCGGTCTCCGCAATGCTGTGAAGCAGTTCATCCGCGCGGCAGTGCCGCGGCAGACGCAGCTTGAAGATCGAGCTGGCATCGTGTGTGTCTGTCCCCGCCGAACGGGTAATCTGCAGGTCAAGCACACTGACCTCCAGCTGCCGGAACAGCTTGAGCACCTGCTCCAAGCAGGCCGGACCTGTGTACTGTACATACAGATTTACTTCCGGCGCATGGTTGACAAGCCGGTTTTCCAGTCCGCCGAGCAGAAGCTCTGTCATAAGAATCAGAACCGTGGTGAGAATGCCGCCTTCATAGAATCCCCCGCCGAGGGAAAGCCCGATAATCGCAGACGTCCAGAGACCCGCGGCGGTTGCCAGACCCTTTACGCGCTGGTGACGAGTGACAATGATTGTTCCGGCGCCGATAAAGCCGATGCCGGCGATCACCTGTGCACCCAATCGCGCCATATCCGTGTAATAATGCAGATTCAAATAGAGGTACTGACTGGTCAGCGTCGTCATCGCTGCTCCCAGGCAAATCAGAATATGCGTGCGAAAGCCGGCAGGGCGGCGTTTGAATGCGCGCTCCATGCCGACCGCGCCGCCGCACAGCATGGCAAGAATCAGACGGATGGCGACGGATGCCAGCGTGATCTCCCGCAGGCCGTCAAAAACAGCTAACATAAACATCCTCCCCGCTTAAATCTCTTCAATTCGATGGATGCAGTCCAATTTGGCGAGATCGGACAGAATCTGTGTATGTGTTTTCCGCTGCTTGATTCGAAGCGACAGAACCGCGCGCGGACCTCGTGCACGCGTTTCATTGCCGTGCCCGATCTCAATATCCTCAATCTGTACACCCATCGCTTTCATCCTGCCGAGAATTGTTCCGATGTCGTCCATGGATTCAAATTCCGTATAGATGTTGAGCACCTTTGCATTGTCCTGAATGCGTGCGTCAATCAGCGGAAAAACACTGATGCAGATAAAAATCAAAACAAACGCCAGAATGACACATTCATAAAATCCCGCGCCGACAGCAAGTCCCATGCAGGCGGAAGCCCACAGACCGGCAGCCGTTGTCAATCCCCTGACCTGCTGACGGCCGGTGACAACAATGGTGCCTGCACCGAGAAAACCGATGCCGTTGATGACCTGCGCGCCAAAGCGGGAGACATCCGAGCGCAGACCGATTTCCTCAGCCAGCGCTGCCCAGCGGGTGGTAAGCATGGCGTATTCGTACTGGCTGAGCAGCATGGTCAGGGCGGCACCGAGGCACACCAGTATATATGTTCGGAAACCGGCGGGACGGCGCTTGCGCTCACGCTCCAGACCGATCATGCCGCCGCTGAGCATCGCCAGCACAAGGCGCAGTACAACCGATGCAAAATGAAATTCACGCAAATAATCCAGTTGGGCAATCATCCCGCACGCTCCTTTCCTCCCTGTCCGTTTCCTCACTCCTTCTGTCGAAGTGTGATCTATATTCAGTATAGCACAACAAGCTGTTCCCGTGTGCGGAGCGCGGAAAGAAATGCTTCACAAAAAATGTCAGAGAAAACTGTCAGAAATGTGCAGGAAACCGCGCCGCACCGCTCATTGTTTGCGTCCGGATGCGGGCATTTTTTGTGCTGCGCACAAAAAAAGAAGAAAGCCTTTATCTCGCGATAAAGGCTTTCTCAATGGCGGAGAGTCAGGGATTTGAACCCTGGGTACGCTCATCACGCACACACGATTTCCAGTCGTGCGCCTTCGACCACTCAGCCAACTCTCCATTGTTCTTTTGTGCCGCTGTCTCAGCAACGAATAATATTATACTCAACGCAGACCAATTCGTCAAGTGGTTTTTCAGATTTTTTTGAAAAATTCTGCTGAATCAACAGGCAGCCGGCTTGTGTGCCGGCTGCCTGCAGCTCATACCGTTTTTATTTGATGCAAATGGTCTCGACCTCGAGCTTGGCGCCCTTCGGCAGACCTGCGACGGCGAAGCAGGAGCGCGCCGGAGCGGCATCCGGAAAATACTTCGCATAGACAGCGTTAAACGCGGCAAAATCCGCGAGATCTGCAAGGAAACAGGTGGTTTTGACCACATTGGCATACGTCAGACCGGCGGCCTCGAGAATCGCGCCGATGTTCTTCATGACCTGTTCCGCCTGCTCCTCAATGGTTGTGCCCTCTACCTCTCCGGTTGCCGGATTGATCGGAATCTGACCGGATGTGAACAGGAAGCCGTCTGTCTCGATCGCCTGCGAATACGGACCGATTGCCGCCGGTGCGTTCGACGTGGAAATGGCCTTTTTCATAAGTGTCTCCCTCCGTTATTTGCTGCCCTTGAGCTTTTTCATGCGCTCGGTGTTGGAAAGAATCGTCTTGCGCATGCGAACGCTCTTCGGTGTAATCTCGATCAGTTCGTCGTCACTGATGAACTCCATCGCCTCTTCAATGGACATAATGCGCGGCGGGATCAGGCGCAGTGCGTCGTCCGAACCGGACGCGCGCATATTGGTCAGCTGCTTTTTCTTGCAGACATTAACCGCCATATCCTCATTCTTGGGGGATGCACCGACGATCATACCTTCGTAAACCTCTGTGCCTGCGCCGATAAACAGCTGTCCGCGCTCCTGCGCATTGAACAGACCGTAAGCGACCGCTGTGCCGGTTTCAAACGCAATCAGCGAACCGGTGGACCGCTTGGCGATTTCGCCCTTGTACGGCTGATATTCATAAAAGACAGAGCTGAGAATGCCCTCGCCGCGCGTGTCGGTCAGGAACTGATTTTTATAGCCGAACAGGCCGCGCGCCGGAACAAGGAACTCGACACGCATGCGGTCGCCCTGCGGCGCCATACGCTGCAATTCGCCCTTGCGCGCACCCATCTTCTCCATGACAGAGCCGAGAGCATCCGCCGGAACATCTGCAACCATGCGCTCAACCGGCTCATAGCGCTTGCCGTCGATCATTTTATACAGCGCGCGGGGTGCGCCGACCTGGAATTCATAGCCCTCGCGGCGCAGCGTCTCAATCAGAATGGAAAGGTGCATCTCGCCGCGTCCCGCGACGCGGAAGGTGTCGGTGTTTTCCGTCTCGTGCACACGCAGAGAGACATCCTTGAGCAGCTCGCGGTGCAGACGCTCGCGCAGCTGACGGGAGGTGACATATTTGCCCTCGCGTCCGGCAAACGGCGAATCGTTGACCGAGAAATACATCTCAACGGTCGGCTCGGAAATTTTGACAAACGGCAGCGGCTTGGGGTTGTCCGGTGTGCACAGCGTATCGCCGATGGTGACGTTCTCGATGCCGGAAACACAGATGATATCACCTGCTGAAATTTCCTCTACCGGCGTATGACCCAGGCTGTCGATGGTGTACATCGAGGCAACCTTTGCCTTGTACGGATCGGCATGGTGGTTGTAGTTGCACACCGTGACTTCCTGCCCGACATGCATGGTGCCGCGCTCGACACGGCCGACTGCGATGCGGCCGACATAGTCGTTGTAATCAATGGAGGAGACCAGCATCTGCAGATCGCCGTCCGGATCGACATGCGGCGCGGGAATGTGGTTCAAAATGGTCTCAAACAGCGGAACGAGATCCTTGCCCGGCGTATTCGGCGAAAGGGTTGCCGTGCCGTCCCGTCCGGAGCAATACAGAATCGGGCTGTCCAGCTGCTCATCATTTGCGTCGAGCGTGAGCAGCAGCTCCAGCACCTCATCGCCGACATCAGCCAGACGCGCATCCGGACGGTCGATCTTATTGACAACAATGATGATCTTATGACCGAATTCGAGCGCCTTTTCCAGAACAAAACGGGTCTGCGGCATCGGTCCCTCAAACGCATCGACGAGCAGAATAACGCCGTCTACCATTTTGAGAATGCGCTCTACCTCGCCGGAAAAGTCCGCATGTCCCGGTGTGTCCACGATGTTGATTTTGGTGTCCTTATAATGAACGGATGTGTTCTTTGCCAGAATCGTGATGCCGCGCTCGCGTTCCAGGTCATTGCTGTCCATGACACGCTCTTCTACGACCTGATTTTTGCGGAATGCGCCGCCCTGCTTGAGCATCTGGTCGACCAGTGTTGTCTTTCCGTGATCGACGTGCGCGATGATGGCAATGTTTCTCAAATCATTTCTGACCATAAAGATCCTCCAAACGCATAAAAATGCGAAAACCGTTAAAACTTTAGGAATATTGATACGGATTTTATTATACGCCCTGTCCCATTGTATTTCTATCCCCGATATCATCAAAATTTTCTCTGTTTTTATTCATTTTTTCAGGAAGATTTTCAAAGTTTTCCTTGACAAGCCGCCGGATTATGCGTATAATAATATTCGCTGGTTCGATAGGATACAGCATTCATATTGCCGAATTGTGTAAGGGTAGCACGACAGACTCTGACTCTGTTTGTGAGGGTTCGAATCCTTCTTCGGCAACCATACTGCCGAATTGTGTAAGGGTAGCACGACAGACTCTGACTCTGTTTGTGAGGGTTCGAATCCTTCTTCGGCAACCACTCCAAACCGCTTGAAGCATTTGTTTCGAGCGGTTTTTTTGTTTTCACAAAATCCTTATTTCCGGTTATCGCGAAACGACGAGTCTAAGAACCGCAGCGCCGCCGCAGGTGCAGATATTCCCGCCGACATTGACGCAAGGCGGACGGAAATCATGCGCGCGGAGTACGACAAAAATACGACAAAAGAGAGCCAACAGCAGGCAGCACACTGCGGAGCGCAAAAAACGAAATGTCCGAAAAAGTGCAGAAAAAAGCCTGAATCTCGTTGGATTCAGGCTTTTCCTATTGGTGGGAGGTGGTGGATTCGAACCACCGAAGTCGTTGACAACAGATTTACAGTCTGCTCCCTTTGGCCGCTCGGGAATCTGCCCATATTATTGGAGCTGGTGAACGGACTCGAACCCCTGAAATAAGCGACTGGGTTGCAGATAATTGTGAAGATTGTTTGTGCGACTGTTATCCGGGTCTTAAACTAATTAAAGATCCAGAAAGTATTCCAGAAGACAAAGGT
>DJXF01000037.1 GCA_002449635.1 Clostridiales bacterium UBA7011
AGCTGGTTGAGCGTCTGCTCGCGCTCATCGTGTCCGCCGCCCAGTCCGGCGCCTCTGCGGCGTCCGACGGCGTCTATCTCGTCGATAAATACGATCGCAGGGGCATTTTTCTTCGCCTGCTCAAACAGGTCGCGCACACGCGATGCGCCGACACCGACATACAGCTCGACAAAATCCGAACCGGAAATCGACAGGAACGGTGCACCCGCTTCGCCTGCGACCGCACGGGCGAGCAGCGTCTTGCCGGTGCCCGGAGGGCCGACGAGCAGCACACCCTTCGGAATGCGCGCGCCAATCGCGGTAAACTTTTGGGGATTTTTCAGAAATTCGACAATTTCCTCCAGCTCCGCCTTTTCCTCATCCGCACCCGCGACATCGCGGAACGTGACATGCCGCTTGTCGTCGGAGGCGAGCTTTGCGCGCGCCTTGCCGAACTGCATCGCGCCGCGTCCGCCTCCGTCCTGTCTGCTGATGACAAAGTACCAGAACAGGCCGAAGATGGCGAACAGAATCAGGTACGGAATGATGCTTGCCCACCACGGAATATCCTGCGTCTTCCAGTCATAGTCCTTGAGAATGCCGTCCGACTTCTGCTTGCGGATGGTGTCTCCGAGATCTCTGAAAAACAGCTCCACGCTCGGCAGGCGGTAGTTCAGCTTGCTGCCGTCCTTGCGCGTCGCATTGAGCGTGCTGCCATCAATTGCAAACTCTGTGATCTCTTCGTTTTCAAACGCTGTGATCACCTGTGCATAGGTGACAGCCGGTGTATTGTTCTGCTGCAGCAGGACAGAAACCGTGATGACCAGAAGGATCAGAATAATGGCATAAAAGCCCAGACCCCTCATTTTATTGCTCGGTTTATTCAAAAGTATATGTCACTCCTCTCCGTTGCCGGAAGTGTTATTCACCGTATACCGACGGCTTGAGCACGCCGACATAGGGCAGATTGCGGTACTGCTGGTCATAATCCAGACCGTAGCCCACAATAAAGGCATCCGGAACACGGAAGCCGCTGTATGCTGCCTCCACCGGCACAACGCGCCGTTCCGGTTTATCTAAAAACGTGCACAGCGCAATGGAAGCCGCGCCGCGCGCCTTCAGCGTCTTCATCAGATAGCTGAGTGTGCGTCCGCTGTCGAGAATGTCCTCCACGACGATGACGTGACGGCCCTCAATGCTGTTGTCAAAATCCTTGACAATGCGAACCTCTCCGGAAGATTTTGTGCCCGAACCGTAGCTGGAAACCGACATGAAATCCACGGTGCACGGAACGTCAATCGCGCGCACCAGGTCTGCCATAAAGATAAACGAGCCCTTGAGCACGCTGATAATGATGGGGTCACGTCCCGCATAATCCTCGGAAATTTTCGCGCCCAGTTCCTTGACCTTTGCTGCGATTTCCTCTTCGGACAAAAGAATTCTTTCGATGTCCTGATTCATACCTTTACCCTGTGTCATATCCGTATCTCCTCTCTGTCAGCCGTCTGCCCGCGGGGCGACGGCAAATACCCCTGTTGTTCCGGCATATTTCCTGTCTGCTCCGATGCCGGCCGCGGCCACAATCTCCGCGCCGCAGCACAGAACCGGAAGCGTATCGCGCACCTCCGGCGGGATGCCGCGCTCCGCATACAGCCGCTTGAGCGACCGCGCGCCGCGTGCACCCGGCAGCGTCATGCGGTCAGATGACCGCCATCGCCGCACATGCAGACAGGCCATGCTTATTTTATCATACGCGATCGGATAATACTTGAACGAACTGTGAATATCCGATATTTTTCTCGTGATGCAGACGATATATGCACCAAATTCGGCGGGTTTGTCCTCCGAAAGCGCAATTTTCCCGATCTCCGGCGGCTCGCGCTCCGCACACAGCCATACGCCGCGGCGCACCGCACGGATGTGTCCCGGCAGACTGGCCGAACCGGACCGCCGCTCTGCCAGTGCAAGCACGGCTGCAATGTGCCGCTGTCCGACCTCGCCCATCGGCGCTCCCGCCTGTTCGAGCAGGCTGCGCACCGCGCGCGATGCCAGCGCCTCCGGCTGTTTTTTCAGATTTTCTGCTTGGATGCGCGTCCCCGAAACCGCCGCCAGTTCATCCAGGCAGGCATTGTCCTGCCGCAGCAGCGCCGCCGCCTGCACCGCGTGACGTGCCGCCTGCGGCTCAATGTCCCGAAGCGCCGGAATCACATGGTGGCGAATGCGGTTGCGCGTGCAGCTGTCATCCAGATTGGTCCCATCCGTCCGCCAGTCCTGCCCGCGCGCAGTCAGATACGCTTCCACCTGCCGCCGCTCGGTCTCAATCAGCGGGCGGATGATGCGCCCGCGCACCGGCGGAATTCCCGCCAGACCGGCGCTGCCCGTGCCGCGGATGAGGTGAAACAGCATCGTCTCCAGATTGTCGTCCGCCGTGTGCGCCGTTGCGATGCGTGCCGCACCGAAGGATGCCGCACAGCGCTCAAAAAATTCGTACCGCAGCGCCCGCGCCGCGGTTTCCACCGACTGTCCCTGCGCCTCGGCGGCAGCGCGTGCATCACAGTGTTCCGCCGCAAACGCAATGCCGTACCGCGCACACAGCGCGCGGCAAAACCGTTCATCCGCATCCGCCTGCGCACCGCGCAGACCGTGGTTGAGATGACAGGCGCAGATGTCAAAGCCCAGCTCATGCAGACACAGAAGCAGGCTCACCGAATCGGCACCGCCGGACAGTCCGCACAGCACGCGCGCACCCGCCGGAATCATCGCGTATCGCCCGATGGTTTGTTGTACCTGCTGCTTCATTCGTGTATCCGATCCTGATTGTAAAAGGTTGTATACTGACCGAGCCACTGCAGCATCACCGAGCCGGTGGCGCCGTGGCGGTTTTTCGCAATGATGATTTCCGCGTTGTTTTTCTCTTCGCTCTCGTTGTCATAGTACTCATCGCGGTAAATGAACAGTACAATGTCGGCATCCTGCTCGATGGCGCCCGATTCACGCAGATCGGAGAGCATCGGGCGCTTGTCCTCGCGCTTTTCAACCGCGCGCGACAGCTGCGACAGGCAGACGACCGGCACGTTCAGCTCCTTTGCCATAATCTTCATGGCGCGGGAAATTTCCGCGATTTCATTGACGCGGTTTTCCGAGCGCCGTCCCGACTGCATCAGCTGCAAATAGTCAATGACGATCAGGCCGAGATTTTCGCCCAAACGGCGGCATTTTGCCTTGATTTCCGCCACTGTGATGGCGGGATTGTCATCGACATACAGATGCGTTTTTGCCAGCGTGTTCGCCGCCCGTGCAATTTTTGCCCAGTCGTCCGGCTCCAGCTCGCCGGTCTTGAGCTTCTGCGAATCAATGACCGCCTCCTGCGCGAGCAGGCGTGAGGCGAGCTGATCGCGGCTCATTTCCAGCTGAAACAGCACCACATCGCGTGTCGTATGCTTTGCCGCGTACAGCGCGACATTGAGCGCAAAGGCGGTCTTGCCCATGCCCGGACGCGCCGCAATCAGAATCAGATCCGACTTGTTCAGTCCGGTCAGCCTGCGGTCGAGATCGTGAAAGCCGGTGGGCAGGCCGGGCAGTCCGGTCTCGCTCTGCGCCAGCTCATCCAGACGGTTGTATACATCCAGAATGACGCTCTTGATCGGCGTCAGGCCCTGCACCTCGCGCCCATGGCGCACCGCATAGATTTTCTGCTCGGCCGACTCCGCGATATCTCCCGCTTCGCCCGCGCCTTCGTACGCCATTGCCTGAATGTCCGCGCCTGCCGCCGCGACCTCGCGCAGCATGCTCTTGTCTCGGATGATGCGGGCATATTCGCGCACGCCCGCCGCCGTCGGCGTCACATCCATCAGCTGAGACAGATAGCTTCGCCCGCCTGCGTCGTCGTACACGCCGTTGATTTTCAGCTCGTTGAGCACGGTTACCGCGTCGATGCGCACCGAATTGGTGAACATCTCAAAAATTGTCTCATAGATGCGCCGGTTTTCCTCTGCATAAAAGTCCTCCGGGCGCAGCTGTTCGATGACCTCCGGAATGCACGCAGGATCGATCAGCATGGAACCGATGACCGCCTGTTCCGCCTCCAGCGCCTGCGGCATCTGCCGCGCCAGCAGCTCATCCATTGCCATGTTGTCTCCCTCCCCTGCATGAATTCGACGGCGGCATTACTCCGCCTCGGTCACCTGTACCTTCAGCTTGCCGACGACCTCCGGATACAGCTTGACCTTCAGCTCAAAGGTGCCGAATGTCTTGATCGCCTCGTCCAGAACAATCTTCTGCTTGCTGATTTCAATGCCGTGCTCCTTCTTGAGCTGCGACGCGATTTCCTTGCTCGTCACCGAGCCGAAAATGCGGCCGCTCGTGCCGCCCTTTGCGGTCATGTGCACGATGATGGATTCAAACTTCTTCGCATTTGCCTCGGCCTCTGCGCGCTCGACCGCCTCGCGGTGTGCACGCGCTTCCTCCGCCTGCTTCATGACGTTCATATTGTCTGCCGTTGCGGCGACAGCCAGTCCTCTCGGCAGCAGATAATTTCTGCCATAGCCCTCAGAGACCTCGACAAGCTGGCCCTTTTTGCCCTTGCCCTTGACGTCCTGCTGTAAAATAACCTTCATGTAAAACCCTCCCGGTTGAACCCGTTGTTTTTATGACTCCTCGTCCTCCTGCGCGCCCTGGTTCTCCAGATAGACATCGACCGCGCGGAAAATGCGCTCGGATGCCGTGCGGCTGTCGGTGTTCTTGAGCTGTGCGCCCGCAGCCGTCAGGCTGCCGCCGCCGCCGAGCATCTCCGCAATCACCTGTACGTTGACGCTTCCCATCGAACGCGCCGAGACCACAAAGTCCTCTCCCAGGGGGAACGCGACAATACTCGCGCGCACGCCGATGATATTCAAAAGCTCGTCCGCAGCCTGTGCCGCGATCGGGCGGGAAGTCTGGAAATCCGCCACGGCAATGACAATGCCGCCTGCCGTCGAACGCGCGCATGAAATCACGCGCTCGCGCTGCATATATTCATCAAAGGAATTCTGGAACATGCGCTTGACGGACGTCATGTCCGCACCGGCGCGGCGCAGATACGCCGCCGCCTCAAACGTGCGCACGCCCGCCTTGATGGAAAAGCCCTTGGTATCCAGGAAAATGCCCGCCAGCAGCGCCTCAGCCTCCAGGCGGCTGATCGTCTGATTGGGCACCATATACTGCAGCAGCTCGCTCACCAGCTCACAGGCGGACGAGGCCGACGGCTCGTGCATGTTGACGGCACAGTTTTCAATATAATCCGCCGCGCGGCGATGGTGATCGATCACGGCAATGCGGCGGCACCGATGCAGCAGCTCCGGCACTTCGACAAAGTCCGGCCGGTTCGTGTCGACGACGACCATCAGGCTGCCCGTGTCAATTTTCTCCGCTGCCTGCTCCGGATCGAGGAAAATACCTTCATATTCGCCGCAGGCATCGATTTTGTCAATCAGCGGCTGCGCGAGTGTTGCGGCGCGGTTGAGGACAATATGTACCTGTTTGCCGCGGCTGCGCGCCGCACAGACCACGCCGACGGCGGCGCCGATGGCGTCGATATCCGAATTGCGGTGTCCCATGACGAACACCTGTGACGAATCGCGCATGAGCTGTCCGAGCGCGTTCGCCATGACGCGCGACTTGACCTTGGTGCGCTTTTCCACTTCCTTGGTCACGCCGCCGAAAAATTCAAAGGCAAAGCGGTTTTTAATGACCGTTTGGTCGCCGCCGCGCGAAAGTGCCATTTCGAGCGCAAGCGCGGCGAATTCGTACTTTTCCTCCAGCGTGCTTCCGTCGCGGCCGATGCCGATCGACAGCGTGGCGTTGATGCCCTCACGCGAGACGATAGAGCGCACGGAGTCGAGCACAGAGAACTTGTCCTGTGCGATTGCCGCGAGATTGCTCTCCTCAATGACAAAAATATAGCGGTCGCGGTCGTACTTGCGCAGCACGCCGTGCACATCCTTTGCCCACTCGCCGATGCGGTTGTCCACCGCCGCGAGCAGCGTCGCCTTCTCCGAATCGCTGACATTTTTGACCAGCTCCTCGTAGTTGTCGATGGAAATGATGCACACAACCGGACGGGTATCGTCAAACCTGCGGCGCAGCGCAACCATTTCCGTCATGTCAATCCAGTACAGCGTCATCAGCACGCTCGCGCTGCCGTCTGCCGGCTTGACCAGTGCGCCGAGCACCGTATAATAGCGGTCGCCGACCTGTACTTCCGACGGATACATCGGCTTTTTCTCCAGCAGCCAGGTGTTGTCAAATCCGGGCACAATGTCGTTGAGCGTCAGCTCAAACAGGCTGTCCGACATGTCATAAACCTCGTTGAACAGGTCATTGCACCAGACAATCTGCCCCGTTCCGATCATGCAGACGGTGATGGGCAGAGGGAGGTTGGACAGACTCTGCTGTGACTCGGCGTCCACTGCGCCGGACACATTTTCAAGATACTGCAGCATCTCCCGTTTTCTGCGGCGCATGGTCACAATATAATACGCGTACAGCACCCCGCACACGATCAGTTCAAATACCGCCAGATACAGCGAAAAAAAGGCGCTGGCGCAGGCAAACAGCAGGAAAACAACAAAGTACATGCCGAAGCCCGGTTCTAATATCTTGGATAATCGCTTTTCCAAAACAGGACAGCCTCCTTTCCGGTTTCCGTACCTCGCCGGATAACCGCAGCGGCGCAGTGCCACCGATACATACTGCATTATAGCAAAACCATCTGATTTGCGCAACTATTGCACAGCGAAAAAAGCAGGGGGAATTGTGATTTTTCCTCCCTGCCTGCGCATTGCGTCTGTTATTGTAACGAAAAATCCTGTCGAAAGACCATCCGCCGCACTGCCGCGAGCATGTGATTGTACACGCGGACAACCGGCCGGCAGCTCAGCACCCATGAAAGCGCAAACGCGCACAGCGCCAGCACAATCATCTGGATCAGACCGAAGCAGGCCTTTCCCGGATGCTCCATCTGTGCAAGCGCCGGCGCGAGCCGGTACGCCAGCCGGCACAGCGCATCCCGGGTTCCCACCAGCGCGAGCAGCGGAAACGCGTGCAGCAGATACACCGTCATGCTGCCCCGTCCGATGCGCGTGAGCACACTGCGTCCGGACGGCACAAGCCGCAGCAGCAGCACGCCGAGCATCGGCGCAATCACATACAGCGCCAGCCGGAACACAAGCCCCTCCCGCAGCGTCAGCCCCTGGACCTCGTAGGAATTGACCAGCTGAAACGGGTGGCTTTTGTCCTTGTCCGGCGCAAGCAGTGCGGTCAGCCATATTGTCAGAAATGAGCCGGCCGCGCCGCAGACCAGTGCGAGCGGAAGCGGCACACGGCGAAGGCGCTTCATCTGCTGCTCCGTGCACAGAAAACCGAGCAGATAGAACGGAAAAAAGCAGATGGTGCGCGAGAGCGACAGCGTGCGCCCGATGTAGGTATCCGCTCCGGCGTACAGCGCCAGCGCGAACGACAGCGGCAGCAGACCGCGCACACGGCGCAGCCCCGGCATCAGCAGCCGGATAATCAGCAGCGTCAGCAGAAACCAGTACATATTAAGCGGGCGCAGCAGCCCGTATTTCAGGTCGGGCGTCTGCTGAACGCGGCAGATATAATATAAGGTGTTGAATACCAGAAACGGAATGAGATAATCGGAGAGCGCGGCGCTGCGGCGCTTTTCCACGTTTTTCCCAAAATAGCCGGACAAAAACAGAAACAACGGCATCTGCACCGCGAGTATGGTCAGCCGCAGGCCGTGCAGCAGCGGTGTGGGCTGCCCGAGCATATCGTACAGGTGCACATACACCACGCTGATGATCAGAAGACCCTTGAGATTGTCGAGCGCGGCGTCCCGCTCGTCACATGTCATACTGCTCACGGCTTGCCTGCTCCTTTTCCGGTCTGCGCGTCATCCGGCGCGTTCTGCGTCTCCTCCTGCCTGCTGTTCTTTCGCCGCACCGGCAGATGGGTGGCGGCGTCAATATGATCGAGCCCGCCGTACTCCCGCGTCGCAACCGGCAGCTGACGGCGCCGCAGCAGTCTGGTGACGATGTCCGTCAGAATGCGGTAGAGAATCGCAAACACCGGCACGCCGATGAGCATTCCGACAAAGCCGAACAGTCCGCCGAACAGCAGAATGGCAAACAGAACCCAGAAGCTGGACAGACCGGTGGAATTGCCCAAAATTTTCGGCCCGAGAATATTTCCGTCAAACTGCTGCAGAACCAGCACGAAAATGAGGAGATACAGCGACTTGAGCGGGTCCTCGATGAGCACAATCACAAAGGCCGGAACCGCTCCGATAAACGGACCGAAAAACGGAATGATATTGGTCACGCCGATAATCACGCTGATGAGTATGGCGTACGGCATATTCATCAGCGGCAGAACCACCGTGCAGATCAGGAAAATCAGGAAGGAATCGAGCAGCTTTCCGCCGACGAAGCCGCTGAACATCTGGTGCGAATAGCGCGAATATTCCATAATCACGTTGCCCCAGCGCACGCCGCAGACGGCGTACAGGCAGCGTCTGAGCTGACGGATAAAATGCTCCTTGCCGGCCATCAGGTAGATCGCTACAATAATGCCGATCAGGAAGTTTTTCAAAAAGGTCACCGTGCTCATCACGCCGATGGACACATAATTGAGCGCCTCCTGCATGGACGGTGCAAACGACTGCTGAATCCACTGTTCAATATAGTTGACGCCCTGCGCGTACAGCGACATGGCGTTTTCCTCGAGCTGCGGATTGGAAGCCAGCAGATTCTGCAGCGACTGCGAGACATGCATGAGATTGCTCGGCAGTGTGGAGGCGAAATTGCTCACGCTCGTGACGATCTGCGGCACGATGAGCGCCAGCAGTCCGGCAATCAGCGCGCCTGCGCCGACAAACGTGCCGATCATGGCGAGAACATCCGCGATGCGGGCAGCGCGCGCGGCACCCATGCCGACACGCCCGGTCAGCAGTCGGCGCAGCCGGATGCGCAGCCAGTTGTACGCCGGCGAAAGGACATAGGCGATGACAATGCCGACAATGATCGGCATGAGAATGGAAATCAGCTTTCCCACGCCCGCTGCCAGCGTCTGAAATTTGTAAATACAGAAAAAAATCAGCAGCGTCAGCGCGCCGACAATCACAACGGTCAGTCCCCAGCCGAAGTATTTTTTCATGCTTTCTTTCACAGGAAAGCTCCCCTTTCGTGTATGTCAGCTTCTATTGTAGCAGATTTTACCCGAATCTGCGATGAAAAACAGGATTTTAACAAAAAATTTCCGGATCTTTTCCTTCTCTTCATGGTATTGCTTCATCATCCGCAATGTTGCCCTTCATTTTGTACATAATTTCTCTTGCATTTTGCCCCGAAACAGTTTATACTGTTTTTGTTCAAAAAAATATTCCGCTGAAAAGACAGCGACGGAGACAGTACGTCTGTGTGGAACCTCACAGCGAACCGGGGACAGTGCAAGCCCGGCAGCAGTACAGGCAGGCGGAAAATCACTCCTGAGTCGCAGGCCGAAACCGGTTTTTCCGGCAAGTAGGTCACGCCGGTTTTCCCCGTTATCGGAAGCGCATATGTCAGTATGCAGTAACAGGTGGTATAACGAAAGCAATCCCGCTCTCGTCCTTTTACGGATGAGGGTTTTTTTATTTGTTTTTTCACGGAATTCCGGGCAGACTGCCCGAGGCTGTATTTGGAGGAGAATGCTGCATGGAAAACACAGTTGAAATCCGCTGGCACGGACGCGGCGGACAGGGCGCAAAAACCGCCTGCCTGCTTCTGGCAGACGCTGCGTTCAGCTCTGGCAAATATGTACAGGGCTTTCCGGAATACGGACCGGAGCGCATGGGCGCGCCGATCACCGCGTACAACCGCATCAGCGACACGCGCTGCACCGTACATTCCAATATCTACGATCCCGATTATGTTGTCGTCGTCGACGAGAGCCTGATTGCGTCGGTAGATGTGACCAAGGGTCTCAATCCCGAGGGTGCGATTATTGTCAACACGCCGCGCACGCCGGCGGAAATCCGCGCGGAGCTCGGCGGCTATACCGGGCGGGTGTGCACGATTGATGCGCGCCGCATTTCCGAAGAAGTGCTGGGAAACAATTTCCCCAACACGCCGATGCTCGCCGCCGCTGTCAAGGTGTCCGGCGTTGTCGAGCCGGAACAGTTCATCGCCAATATGGAGGCGTCGTTCCGCCATAAGTTCGCAACAAAACCGCAGGTTGTCGCCGGCAATATGACCGTGCTCACCCAGTCGATGCAAGAGGTGCAGGTAGGATGATTCACGCAAAAGATATCAATGAACAGTCAAAGTGGCAGGAGCTGACGCCCGGCTGCGAAATTTACGAGCCGGGTACTGCCGAGCTGACCATTACGGGCGAATGGCGCACCATGGCGCCGTCCTGGGATCCGGAAAAGTGCAAGCAGTGTCTGCTGTGCGCACCGTACTGTCCGGATTCCTCCATTCCGGTGAAAAACGGCAAGCGCAGCGATTTCGACTTCGATCACTGCAAGGGCTGCGGCATCTGCTACAAGGTATGCCCGTTCCACGCCATTTCTTTCGGAAAGGAGGAGAAGTAACCCATGTCTATTCGCGAGAGACTTTCCGGCAACGAAGCCGTTGCCTATGCAATGAAGCAGATCAATCCGGACGTCATGGGTGCATTCCCGATCACGCCGTCGACGGAAATTCCGCAGTACTTTGCGCAGTACGTCGCCAACGGCGAGGTCGACACCGAATTTGTCACGGTTGAATCCGAGCACTCCTCCATGTCCACCTGCATCGGCGCGGCGGCGGCCGGTGCGCGCGCAATCACAGCGACCTCGTCCTGCGGTCTCGCGCTGATGTGGGAGCTGCTGTATGTCGCTTCCTCCTCCCGCCTTCCGATCACGCTCGCCCTTGTCACGCGCGCGCTGACCGGTCCGATCAACATCAACAACGACCATTCCGACGCCATGGGTGCGCGCGATGCCGGCTGGATTCAGCTGTTCGCGGAAAACAACCAGGAGGCGTATGACAATTACATTCAGGCGATGCCGATCAGCGAAAATCCGGATGTCCGCCTGCCGATCATGACCTGTCAGGACGGCTTTATCACGTCCCACGCGGTTGAAAACATCGAGCTGGAGGAAACCGATTTTGTCCGCTCATTCGTCGGCGAATATCAGCCGGAAAATTACCTGCTGAAGCATGAAAATCCGCTCGCCGTCGGCCCTTACGGCATTTCCCCGTACTATATGGAGGCGAAAAAGGCCCAGGCTGAGGCGATGAAGCGCGCAAAGAAGGTCATCCTCGAGGTCGGCAAAAAATTCGGCGATGCAACCGGACGCTATTACGGCTTCTTCGAGAGCTACCGCATGGAGGATGCCGACACCGCCGTCGTGCTCATCGGCTCTTCTGCCGGCACGGCGCGCGCCGCTGTCGATGCGCTGCGCGCACAGGGCCGCCGCGTCGGCATGCTCAAGGTGCGTGTATTCCGTCCGTTCCCGTTCGATGAAATCGCGCAGGCGCTGTCCGGCTGCAAGGCTGTCGCCATTCTGGACAAGGCGGAGAGCTTCTCGGCGGCGGGCGGTCCGCTGTTCGCGGAGACCCGCAGCGCAATGTATGATCTGGAAAACCGTCCGAAGGCGGTCAACTACGTCTACGGTCTGGGCGGACGCGATTTCCGCGTAGAGGACTGCACCCGTATCTTCGACGAGCTGGACAACATCGTGGAGACCGGTGAGACCGGAGAGGTCTACCGCCACATCGGACAGAGGGAGTAAGGCACCATGGCATATAATTTGAAAGAACAGTTATCCAAGGAGGAACGCTTTGTCGGCGGTCACCGTCTGTGTGCCGGCTGCGGTGCCGGCATCACGGTGCGCGCAGTGCTGCGTGCGCTCGAGCCGGAGGACAAGGCGGTCATCACCAACGCGACCGGCTGCCTGGAGGTCTCCTCCTTCCTCTATCCGTATACGGCATGGCAGGACAGCTACATCCACTGCGCTTTTGAAAACGCCGCCGCAACCTGCGGCGGCGTAGAAGCGGCATACAACGTACTCAAGCGCAAAGGAAAAATCACCGACAACTATAAATTCATCACCTTCGGCGGCGACGGCGGCACCTATGACATCGGCTTCCAGTCGCTCTCGGGCGCGATGGAGCGCGGACATGACATGGTTTACGTCTGTTACGACAACGAAGCATACATGAACACCGGTATTCAGCGCTCCTCGTCCACCCCGCGCTTTGCCGATGCCACCACCACGCCGGTCGGCAAGGTTTCCTACGGCAAAAAGCAGAACAAGAAGGATCTGACCGAAATCATGGCGGCGCACAACATCCCCTACGCCGCACAGACCACCTTCCTCGGCAATTTCCGCGATCTGCACGAGAAGGCACACAAGGCGATTTACACCGAAGGCCCCTGCTTCCTCAACGTCATGAGCCCGTGTCCGCGCGGCTGGCGTTTCCAGGCGCAGGATCTGGCGCAGATCTGCCGCCTTGCGGTTGAGACCTGTGCATGGCCGCTCTACGAGGTGGAAAACGGCGAATGGCGTCTGACCTATATGCCGAGCAAAAAGCTGCCGATCGAGGAATATCTCGTCAAGCAGGGCCGCTTTAAGCACTGCTTCAAGCCGGGCAACGAATGGATGATCGAGCAAGCCCAGCGCTATGTCGACGAGCAGTGGGAAAAGCTGCTGGAAAAGTGCAGATAAATTCATAATATAAAGAAGAACGCGCCGCACCGGGGTCCTCTCCGATGCGGCGCACTTTTTTCTCCTGCGGCAAATCGTTTTCCAAAACAAACAGCGTCCGAATATCCGGCCGGGAAGGGATCGCATGCTCCCTCCGCACCGCATTCGAACGCTGTTTTATTTCTCAATCTATTCCGGCTCAGAACAGTCCCTTGACGCGATCCCAGAAGGTCTCCTGCTTCGGGGCTTCCTTCTCGGTGTCATCCTTTTCGACGTTCTGTACCTCTTCCGTGCGCATGACATACTTTGTGCTCGTCTCGGTCGCCGATTCCGGCGCGCCGGAGTAGCAGGTCGCCTCCTGTGCGTATGCGCGCTGCTCATCGAGCAGCTTCGCCGCCGTGCGCAGATTGGTCAGTGTCTTGTTGTCCGTGATCTTGCTGATGCCTTCCTCGTTGTATTTGATAATACCGTCGTACAGCTTGCCCGAACCGTCGGACAGCTGCGAGCCTGCCGCATCAAACTTGTGAATGGCATCCTGCACCAGACCGCTCGCGCTGCTCAGCTGCTTCATACCGGCGGACAGCTCCTTCGAGCCGCCTGCAAGCTGGTCCGCACCGTCTGCCAGCTTGCCTGCGCCCTTTGTCAGCTCCGGAACCTGCCCGTTGAGCTCGCCCAGACCGCCGGACAGCTTCTGTGCACCGGATGCCAGCTCACCGGTACCGTCTGCCAGCTTTGCCGCACCGCCGTACAGCGTCTTTGTGCCCGCAGCCAGCTTGGATGCGCCGGATGCGGCGGAACCGACGCCCTCGGTGTACTGTGCCACACCGCTGTCGAGCTGTACCGCGCCTTCCTGCAGCTGCTCGACCGAGGTACCGAGCGTACCTGCCAGCTTCTGCAGGCCGGCATCCATCTGTGCATAGCGGTCTGCAGCCGTCTCCAGACCGGAATCAATCTTGCTCAGGTTGCCGCTCAGATTGGACATGGCGGAACCGACGCCGCTCTTCACGCTTTCCGCGCCGGACGAAATCCGGCTCGCCGCGCCTGCCAGCTTGCCGCAGGCTGCCGCCATCTGATCGACCGTCTGCCGGTTGGTCTCAAACTTGGCGATGATGTCCGCGCCGCCCTCGATGGAGGCGAGCGCCGCCTTTTCGCTCTCGCTCAGCGATACGCCGGAATGATCGGACAGCGCCGACAGGCTGCTTTCCAGCTTGGACGCACCGGCGGAAATCGAGTCGAGTCCGTCCAGCGCCTCGCCGACCTTGCCGGAGTTCACAGCTGCCATCACCTGATTCATGCCGCCGGAGAGCTCTTTGAGGCTGGACTTCATTTTGGACGAACCAGCGAACAGCGCCTGGACATCCTCACTGCCGAGCGCCGCGCCCAGCTGATTGAGACCCTGTGCCAGATCACGCGCGCCCTTGGACAGCTTTTCGGAATTTTTGTCGAGTGTATTCAGTCCGCTGGACAGGTCGCCCGCGCCCGCGTTGACATCGCCTGCGCCCGACTTGAGCGAATTGGCGCCGGAGTCCACCTCGGATGCACCGTCCGCCAGCTTGCCTGCGCCGTCATTGAGCTGACCGACGCCGTCTGCCAGCTTGCCCGCGCCGAGCGTCAGTGTGCGCATACCGGACGACAGCTGCTTCGCGCCGTTGTCGAGCATGCCTGCGCCCGAGGTCGCATCAATGATGCCGTCGTGGAAGGTGACATATTGGGATGACAGCTCGCCCAGCTTCTCATCGAGCGTGCCGCAGCCGTCTGCCAGCTGCTTTGCACCGTCAATCAGCTGCTCCGTCGCGTCCTTCAGCTCATCCAGCTGGTCAAATTCGTCCAGCTGCAAATCCTTCGTCTCCAGATCGTTCAGCTCGGATGCACAGGCGAAATAAATCGCCGGCAGCTCGCCGTCTGTCATGTCGCATGCGATCTCCACATCATCCAGCATCAGTTTGGTGACCTGATCGAGATCATCGCCGAGCAGCGCGTCATAGGTGCTCTTCATGCCGGGCATGGCGAGAAAGGCGACCAACTGATTGTTGCTGTCCGTCTGCACCCTGCCGTGCTCCGCCTTGACATTTTTGAAGTGATCGGCGGACAGGTCTGTGCCGACAGCGGTGAAATACGGGCGGCAGATGGTGTACGATTTTCCGTCCACCGTGACCGTCTTGGTCTCATTGTTTTTCAGCGAAATGTGAATGACCAGGTGTCCGCTCGCACCCTTGAGCGCGGCGGCGTCCACAGGCTTTCCGTCGAGCGTGTAGGTGATGTTCGCCTCGACCGGCAGCGTGCCGGTCGATGTGCCCTGATAATAGACATCGTTGCCCTGCACGTTCCATGTCAGCTTGTTTCCGTTCTGCTGCGGCAGCTCCTTGCCCTTTACGTTGGTGATGTCCTGCAGATTGCTGACATCGCCGAAATTGGTCAGGCCGTGATCGGAATGCAGCCAGTCGCTGACCGTCTGGCTGGTCACTGTGCCGTCCGGGCTCAGTGTAGCATATACCGTTTCATCCTTGCTGATGGATGCTGCCATAGCGGGCGTAATCGCACCGCACACCAGCAGGGCGCTCAGCGCACCCGCCGTAACTTTAACCTTGCTGTTCAACAGAAACACGCTCCTTGCTGTTGGTTTTTTTGTGGGAATCCGGTTCATTTTCCAGCCAGTGCCACGAGGTGCGGCGAATGACCGGCGCGAGCAGTACCAGAAGGGCCGGCAGCACCAGAAGTATGACAATCATCGAAATGACTGCGCCGCGGCTGATGAGCAGGCACAGGCTGCGAATGAGGTCGATTTTGGACACAAAGGCCAGACCGACGGTCGCCGCGAAGAAGGTCAGACCGCTCGTCACAATGCTCGGCGCACACGCCTCGACAGAAACCGTCGCCGCCTCCAGCGGCTCCAGGCCGTTGTTCTGCTCCTCGCGGAAACGGGTGGTCATCAAAATCGCATAGTCGACCGTTGCGCCCAGCTGAATCGTGCCGATGACAATCGACGAGATAAACGGAATCGTCGAACCGGTAAAATACGGAATGCCGAGATTGATCATGATCGCGCCCTCAATGGCGAGCACGAGCAGCGTCGGAACGGAAATCGACTTGAACGTCAGCAGTACGATCAGGAAGACCGCGACGATTGAGGTCACCGACGTCGCGCTGAAATCGTGGTCGGAGGTGACAATCAGATCCTTTGTCATCGCACCCTCACCGGTCAGAATGCCGTTGTTGTCGTACCTTTTGACAATGTCCGTCATCTTCGCGACCTGTTCATTCATCTCATCCGTGCCCGGCTTGTATTCCGTTGTAATCATCATCAGGCGGTGTCCGCCCGCGTGGAACAGCGAAGCGACATCGTCCGGAACCGCAGTCTGCGGCACGCTGCCGCCGACAAATTTTTCATAGCACAGCGTCGCCTTGATGCCGTCGACCGCATCCAGCTCATCGGCGAGCTGCTTCATCTCCGCCGTATCCAGCTTGTCATCCACAATGACAAAATGGAAGCTCGGCATATCGAAATCCTCGCCCAGCTTGTTTGTGCCCTCGATGCCGGTCAGCGTCTGGGGCAGGCTGTCGGTCAGCGTATAATATACTTTGGTCAATCCCTGCGCGCGGCCAAAAATGACAAAAATCAGGAGAAAAACTGCCAGAATTGTCTTGGGACGGCGGGTAATCGCGCGCGTCACAGCGCCCATATGCGGCGTGAGAACCGGATGGCGGCTCTTTTCAATGATGCGGTCAAAGTAAATAATCAGCGCAGGCAGAATGGTCAGTGTGCTCAGCACGCCGAGCGCAACGCCCTTTGCCATGACAACGCCGATGTCAAAGCCCAGCCTGAGCGACATCGTGCACATCGCGAGGAAGCCCGCGATCGTCGTCAGCGATGAGGACATGATCGCCGTGCTCGTCTTGCAGATGGCGGAGATCATCGCCTCCTCGTTGGGCAGATTCAGCTTTTCCTCTTGATAGCGATGCAGCAGGAAAATGCTGAAATCCATCGTGACGCCCAGCTGCAGCACGGCGGCCAGCGCCTGTGTAATAAAGGAAATCTCTCCGAGGAGGAGATTGCTGCCGAAGTTATAGACAATCGGGAACAGCAGTCCGAGCATGAAGATCAGCGGCACGGCTGTGTTCTCCATAAACAGGAACAGCACAATCAGGCTGAAACCGACCGCGCACAGCACATATTTCGGCAGTTCCTCATTGGTCAGCTCCTTGGTGTCCTCCAGAATGACCGACATGCCGCCGAGGAAGCAGCCCTTGCGCAGCGCTTTCTTGATCTGCGTGATCGCGGCCATGGTTTTGTCCGATGCGCTCGATTCGTCAAACCGAACCATCATCATCGTCGAATCGTGCCTGCCGTAGAGCATATCGCGCGCCTCTTCCGGCAGCATCTCCTTCGGCACAGTGACATCCACGACATCGCTGGTCCAGAACACGCTGCTCACGCCGTCAATCTGTTCCAGCTCCGCCTTTAGATCCAGCAGGTCTGCGGTATCCATGCCTTCCACCGTCACCATTGCGGTGGAGGCAATGTTGAAGTCGTCCTCCAGATAGCTTTCGCCCTCCATCGACTCCAGATCGGACGGCAGATAGCTCAGAATATCGTAATTGATCCGCGTCCCGATGTAGCCGAGGACGGACAGCACCAGCAGCACACAGGCCGCCGCCAGCACAAGCCCTCTGCGTTTGACCACAAAATGAGCCATACGCTCCATTTCTGTGTACGCCCCTTTCCTTGTTCTCCATTCTTCTGTCGGCAGGTACGCCGATTTTCGAAAAATGACCCCTCGTCATTTTTCCCAGCGAAATCAGTATAAACCAGAACTGACCAATGGTCAATATGCAACCCGCCGACTTTTGCCTCATTTCCATTCTGACCGTTGGTCATTTTGCAGAATTTGCATTTTCCGCCGATGCACCGCTTGCGGACGGAGGGGCAATCGGGTTATACTGTGTTCAGGAAAAATCGGGGGCGCTTGCCCGAAACGGAGGCGCAGTATGGGCGAACGCATCGATCAAAAAAAAGAGATCAAAAAGAACAATCTGCTGAATGCCGCGCAGACCCTGTTTCTGGAAAAGGGTGTGTCAAAAACCAGCATCAGCGAAATCGCGGAGCGAGCCAGCGTCGCAAAGGGGACGTTCTACCTGTATTTTGACGACAAGGACGATCTGCTCCAGCAGCTTCTCTATCGCATCAGCCACGACATTATTCGTCAGGCGTTCGATTACACGGAGCGCAACCTCAAGCCGGAATTTGAGGAAAATGTCATCACCTTTGCCGACTGGATTATTGTATATTTCACGGAGCACACGGATATGCTGCGGCTGATCAAGCGAAACTTCTCGTGGCCGCTGATTGAGCGCAGCCTGAGCGCCAACGGCGGCAGCGATCCGCTGTGGCACGCGATTGCCGGCCGCCTGCTTGCAACGCCGCTCGCCTCTGTGAGCAACGCGCAGGAGCGGTTCAATCTCCTCTTTATTGTCGTTGAAATGTGCGGCTCGGTGTGCTATTCGAGCATCATCGAGCACCGGCCGGACACCATCGACCACATGAAGCCGCTGCTGTATACCTTTATCCGGAAGGTGCTGCGATGAGCGGGTCCAAACGGTCGGTCGCGGCGCTGATTTTCGACATGGACGGTGTAATTCTCGACACGGAATCGCTGGTTCGCCGCTGCTGGCGGCAGCTCGCGCCCGAATACGGCATCGAGCAGGCGGATGATCTGTTTCTGCAGAGTGTGGGCACGACGCGCCGGCACACCGGTGAGATGCTGTGCGCGCGCTTTGGGGCGGATTTTCCCGCAGAAGCGTTTAACAGCCATGTCAGCCGTGTCTTTCACGCCATCGCGGACCGCGAGGGGATTCCGCTCAAAAAAGGCGCGCGTGAAATTCTGCAATGGGCGCGCGCAGGCGGCATTCCGGTCGGACTCGCCTCCTCCACCCGTCAGGCCACGGTCGAGAAAGAGCTGCGGCAGGCGGGACTGTATGATTTCTTCACCCATGTGCTCGGCGGCGACCGCATCGCCCGCAGCAAGCCGTTTCCCGATATCTATACGGCGGCGTGCCGCGCCATGCAGGTTGCGCCGCACCGTGCCATTGCCGTGGAGGATTCGTACAACGGCATCCGTGCGGCCGCGGCTGCGGGAATGCAGCCGGTTATGATCCCCGACCTTCTGCCGCCCACCGGGGAAATGTTCGCACTGTGCCGCGCTGTGCTGCCGGATCTCACGCAGCTGCGCAGCTTTCTTTCCGAAGAACATATCGTTTCGTCCGTCTCTCCGTGAGGCGGACTTTTTTTGTTTTTTCCGGCACTCCTTTTTTCACATTTGTGACATTATCCTCGGTTTTTCCGCATTTTTTTAACTGAAATCCGAAAAAATAGTTTGCGTGAACAGGTATAAAATTTCGTTTTTGTGTGAAACATAATATAAAACCGTTCCGCTTGCTGTTTGCAGTTTTCTTTTCTTATTCTTTCAAATTTCTGTGCAATTTGTCCGAAATATCCGTACATTTGACGTTTATTCTGCCGGTTTCCTGCTTTCGCCATCCAAACGAGCAATATTTTCCGGTCTGGAATTGTGAAATCCTTGCATCGAATGATCGGTTTTCCTCACAAACTTTATTGAACAAAAGTGCTTTTCCCCTGTTTCTGTATAACCTCGAAAAAATAATCAGAAATTGACCGGAAGATTCGGTGAATTTGCGCGGTGACAAACGCGGGAAAAAAAGATATGATACAAGCGAAGATGCGGGAGCGGAATGCAGTCCGCCCGCATATCTTCGAAATCCGAATCGCCTGATTCAAGAAAGGAAGCGAATACCATGGGCATCTTAGGCGAACTCAATCAGATGGCAAAGGCCGGCAGAATGGAGCAGCTGCACGCGTACCTGACCGATGAAGCAAATCTATCCCGTAAGGAATGCAACTGTATTCCGTCAGACTTCAGCCTGAATGACCCCCGTATGGCGGGCGCACACAGGCGTCTGATGCATCACAATGCGGAAATATCCCTCGCTTCTTTCCGCTGACATTTGATCTTCCCCCATTTATTATACCTGTTTCTCTTATCTCTTTTTCTGTATGGCAGCCCCGCAGCGCAAACACTGCGGGGCTGTTTTTTGCGCGGTTTTTTCATTTCTTCAGAAATTGTTAAGATTTCTGTGCTATCCTTTGAAAGGAACATCCCCTATCCTATTCCCATAGACAGTAAGGAGGACACACGATGCAGTACCGTATACTTGTCTGCGACGACGACCCTGCCATTGCGCGGGCCATCGGCATCTATCTGCGCGCGGCAGGCTATGAAGCGCTGGAAGCGCACGACGGACCGGAGGCGCTCGATTTGTGCGCCCGGAAAAGCGTTCATCTGGTCATCATGGACATCATGATGCCGGGCATGGACGGTCTGCGCGCGACAGAGATTCTGCGCGAGACGCAGAATATTCCGGTCATCATGCTCTCCGCCAAAAGCGAGGACGTGGACAAAATCGACGGGCTGACCGCCGGCGCGGACGACTATGTGACCAAGCCGTTCAATCCCGCGGAGCTGATGGCGCGCGTGCGCTCCCAGCTGCGGCGGTACACCGCTCTGGGCGGCATGGCGCAGCCGCGCGAGGCATCTGTTTTCCGCACCGGCGGGCTCGAGATCGACGATGCGGCGAAATCTGTCACGGTGGACGGCGAGCCGGTCAGCCTGACGCCGCGCGAGTACGGCATTCTCTGTTTTCTGACCCGTCATGCCGGTCAGGTGTTCTCCATCTCCCAGATTTATGAGGCGGTCTGGAACGAAACCGCCTATAACCCGGAAAACACGGTCGCCGTGCACATCCGGCGCATTCGGGAGAAAATCGAAATCAATCCAAAAGAACCAAAGTATCTGAAGGTGGTGTGGGGAATTGGCTACAAAGTGGAAAAGCTTCACCCGAAGCTGCCGGGTTAGAGCAGCTGCAATCGTCCTCCTGCTCGCAATGGCGGCGCTCGTCGCGCTGCAAACGGCATTGCTCTGGGAATATGCGGCACAGGAAAACCGGTCGCTCGACGGGCGCGCGCTGTTTGAATCGAACCTTCCGCCCGCTGTTTTGTCAGAAAAACTCATCAGCCGCGCAGAGCAGCTGCTGATGAGCGCATCCTGCGGAGATGAGGAATCCATCCGCTCCGGCGCATTCATCAACACAAAAACGAAGGCATCGTGGGTGTATGCGCGCTTTCTGGAAAGCTTCTATAATAAATACGGCGACGACAAGGAGCTGCTGGAACATCTGCCGGCTCTTTATCCGGCTGCCGGCACCGATCAAGCCGCTGTTCCGGGCGAGAACGAAATAGAAAGCATGGTTGCCGCTGCGCAGCAGGAAGATGTCGGGAATGAGGCCGACAGCGAATGTTGGAATCTGTTCCGCCTCTGGCTGAAAAAAAATCCCGGCGCGTTCGCCGCCTGTACGCAGGACCTTGTCAGCGAGCAGTTGGAGGCCTATCGCCGCTCGGCACAGGAGATTCAGGAGCAGACCGACTGCGATTACTTCATTCTTGTCGGAAGCAGCAGCAAACCGTTGTCCGATACTGACAGCGAGGATCTCGCCGCAGCAGAGAACGTGGAAGATCTGTGGGATGCCATTGAGTTGTCCAATATTGACAGCGAAGATCTCGCCGCAGCCCGACAAAAGATGCGCACAAACGACTACTATCTGCTGCTTGAGATGAAAAACAGCCGGACGCCCGCTCTATCGAGCCGCTATCTGAGCGGCGCCGACGTGCGCGATCTGCAGGAGCAGCATGCATCGGAATTGGAAGAATTATCCCAGATGGAGGATATCGGCGGGGCGCAGATACACGGCACAGCGCTGGTTGGCCTGCGTGAAAGCAGCGTGCGCGCCATGCAGACCGAATGGACAGCTGGCAGCCGCAGGCTGCGGCAGTATGCGGCTCTGGTCGGTGCCGCCATGCTTCTCTCGCTGCTCTGTCTGATCGTGCTGCTGTGCGGCGCGGGACATCGCACGGCGGCGGACGGTGTGAACCTGATCTGGTTTGACCGCATCTGGACAGAGGTGCAGCTGATTGTCTTTTTCAGCGCGCTCGGTCTCTGGCTTGCGCTGATGGAAGTGCTGGCCGCAAGCGAACTGACACACTATGTGCAGACGCCTGCCATCAACACCGCGGCAGTGACGGCAACCGTCGCTCTGACTGCGCTGACGCTGGGTGTCCTGCTTTCACAGGTGCGGCGCATCAAGCTGCGCCGTTGGCTGGACGGCTTCCCGCTCGTCCGCCTGTTCAAAAAGTATGTTGTCCCCGCCTGCTGCTGGCTGATGTCGCAGCTGCGCAAAACGCCGCTGCGCCGCAGGGTGATCGTGCTTTCTGTTGTACTGCCGCTCGTGTGTGCACTTCGCCTGCCGATTCCGTTTGTCATCGCCGGCCTGCTGTATTTTGGGATGCGGACGGTTGACCGCTTTGAAGCGGTGACGGACGGCGCGGAGGCAATCCGAACCGGAAAAAGCGATACGCACATCGCGTTGACCGGCGCCGGGCCGGAGCTGACACATCTCGCGGAAAATCTCAACGGCATCTCCGACGGACTGCACGACGCCGTGGATACCGCTGTCAAATCCGAACGGCTGAAAGCCGAGCTGATTTCCAACGTGTCGCACGACATCAAAACGCCGCTGACCGGCATTATCACCTACATTGATCTGCTCAAGCAGTGCGGTATTGCCGACCCGACCGCCCGCGACTATATCGAGGTGCTCGACCAGAAGGCACAGCGTCTTCGCATCCTGACCGGCGATCTGTTTGACGCCTCGAAGGCATCGAGCGGCGCGATGAAGGTTGAGCTGCAGCAGACGGACTTCGACGCGCTGCTTCGTCAGGCGCTCGGGGAGCGCTCCGGGGAGCTGGAACAGGCGCAGCTGGATGTGCGCGTTCAGTCCGAACCGCGCGTCTATGTGCGGGCAGACGGCAGGCTGCTGTGGCGTATTCTCGACAATCTGCTGTCCAACTGTGCGCGCTATGCGCTGCCGGGCAGCCGGGTTTACATCGACCTGCAGTCGGACGCCGAGACCGCCTCGCTGACGATGAAAAATATTTCCGCCGCCTCGCTCAACATTTCTGCCGACGAACTGATGGAACGCTTTACCCGCGGCGACCGTTCGCGCCACACAGAGGGCAGCGGTCTGGGTCTGTCCATCGCAAAAAGCCTGGCTGAGCTGATGGAAGGCAGCTGCCATGTTGAAATTGACGGCGATCTGTTCAAAGCCGTCGTCACCATTCCGATCTGGGCATAAAAAAATGACCGCAGGCATGTCTGTTTCATGCCTGCGGTTTTGTCTGTTCCGCTTGCGCTGCCGGTTACGGTTTGCTGCACAAAAACCGCGTGTCCACCCTGCTTCCGGCGGCGACAACGGAGCACGCCTTTGTCAGATCGAGCGCGCCGCCTCCGATGCGGCTGATCTGTCCGCCCGCCTCCTGCACGATGAGCGAGCCCGCCGCATAGTCCCACGGCTGCAGACGCAGCTCAAAGTACAGCTCGGCGCGCCCTGACGCGATGGTGCACAGATCAAAGGCGGCGGAGCCGCTGCGCCGAATGTCCATCGAACGATCAAAGCACATGCGCAGCAGACGGAATGATTCGTCCGTCAGCTCGTCATAATATGCCGCTGAGCCGAAAATCGTCAGTCCCTGTGCGAGCGGACGGTCGGACACATGAATGCGCTTTCCGTTGCAAAATGCACCGCTGCCGCGCTGTGCCCAGTACATTTCATCCAGATACGGATTGTATATGACCGCGAGCTGCTGCACGCCGTCGCGCGTCATCGCGACAGAGATCACGCTGCACTGATAGTCCTTGATAAAATTCGTCGTGCCGTCGATCGGGTCGACAATAAACGCATCGCCCCGCGCGATGGATTCATGTACGTCCTCCTCCTCGCCGACAAAATGTGCCTGCGGTGCGAGCTGCAGAAGCTGCGTGCGCAGCCGCTGCTGTACCGCGCGGTCGTAGGTGGTGACAAGGTTGTTGCTCTGTCCGTCTTTGATTTCCGTTTCGGCCTGCGTGCGGTCGGCATTCAGCACGATTTCCCCGCAGGCGCGCACTATTTCTATGATTTGCTGCAGCATGGTACTCCCTTCCATCCGGCAATTTTCCGGCACACCGCCGCACTGCCGGAAAAAAGACACTCTCCGCAAAGAGTGTCTTTTCCTTTATCTGTTGTTTTTGTCGTTTTGCGGCTGTGCCGTCTTTCCGTTGTATTTCTGTGTGGCAGCGGGCACGCCGTTTGCAATCAGCTCCGACACGGCACACACTGCGCGGGAAACCGCGTCATCCATGGCGGGTTTTTCTTCCTCCCGGATGCCGGACAGCACCCAGTCGGCCAGATCGTAGTCGGGATGCGGCTTTGCACCGATGCCGACCTTGATGCGCGGAAACGCCTCTGAACCCAGCTCCGCGATGATGTTCTTGACGCCGTTCTGTCCGCCGGCAGAGCCCTTCGGGCGAATGCGCAGCGTTCCGACCGGCAGTGAGATGTCGTCGAAAATGACCAAAATATGCTCCGGCGGAATTTTGTAAAAATCCGCCGCCGCGCGCACCGCTTCTCCGGAAAGATTCATATAGGTCTGCGGCTTGACGAGCAGTGCGCGATGTCCGCCGAGCATCGCCTCCCCGGTCAGCGCCTTGAAGCGCGCGCGGTCACAGCGCACGCTGTGCTTCGCACAAAGCGCGTCCATCACGCGAAAGCCGGTGTTGTGGCGGGTGTTCTCGTATTTTTTGCCCGGATTGCCCAGGCCGACCACCAGCCAGTCAATGGGCTGCGCGGGCGTGCGGTCCTTTTTCTCCTGCTCAAGCTTTGCGAAAATATCAAAAATAGACATGTATCGGGGTCAGCCCTCCGCAGAAAGGATGAAGTAGTAAACCGGCTGACCGCCGTTGATTACGGTGATCTCGGCGTCCGGCGCTTCCTTGTGCGCCATCTTCTCGACACGCGCCGCGTCTTCCTCGGTCATATCCGCACCGTAAATGATGTTGATGAACGAGCACTCTTTGCGGGTCATCTCGCGGACGAGCTTTTTGATCGCGTCATCCAGCTTGCGGCTGTTCGCACACAGCTTGGATTCAAACAGCGACAGGTACTCGCCTTCCTTGATCTTCTTGCCGTCAAAGTCGGAATTGCGCGCCGCATAGGTCACCTGACCGGCACGCACATTGGCTGCTGCATCCAGCATTGCCTCGCGGTTGTCCTCCGGCTCTGCCTCCGGATCGAATACCAGAAGCGCGGAAATACCCTGCGGAATGTTCTTGGTCGGCAGGATAATCACCGTCTTGCTCTCGCAAAGCGGAACCGCCTGCTCTGCCGCCATAATGATATTCTTGTTGTTCGGCAGAACGAACACAACCTCTGCCGGAACGGCATCAATCGCGTGCAGGATGTCGTCAGTGGACGGGTTCATCGTCTGTCCGCCCTGTACCATTTCATCCACGCCGAGATCCTTGAACACGCCGATCAGGCCCTCGCCTGCAGCGACCGAGACAAAGCCGTACCGCTTCTCCGGCTCGGCAATTTTGCGCTCTTTGCTCTGCAGTCCGGCGGCCTCCTCCACGATTTTCGCGGAGTGCTGCTGGCGCATGTTTTCGATCTTGACCGTCAGCAGCTGACCGAATTTCAGGCCGGCTGCCAGCGCCTCATTCGGGCGGTCGGTGTGTACATGTACCTTGATGATGTCGTCATCATCGACAACAACCAGGCTGTCGCCGATGTCGTTGAGGAACGCGCGCAGACGCTGTACATTGCGCGACTTGTCGCGGCGCTCCGCGATGAACTCGGTGCAGTAGGTAAACGTGATGTCCTCGTCCTTGATGTCGGAGAACGTCGCGCCGGTCTTGGTCTGCTCCGGCTCCGCGATTTTGCGCTCCTTGTGAATGCCGTTGTAGGCATCATACATACCCTCCAGAATCGTCAGGAAGCCGAAGCCGCCGGCGTCGACGACGCCCGCCTTTTCAAGCACCGGATTCTGGTGGGTGGTCTCTGCCAGAGCCTCATGGCCTCTGTCGATGGCGGCGCGCAGAACCTCGCCGCAGTCGATTTCCGGATTGGACTGGCACAGCTCAACCACGTGCTGCGCCGCAACGCGCGACACGGTGAGAATGGTGCCCTCGGCCGGCTTCATAACCGCCTTGTAGGCCGCCTGTACGCCCTCATTCAGGGCAAGTGCCAGATCCTGTCCGTTTGCCGTGCTGCACTTCTTCAGATGCTTGGAAATGCCGCGGAACAGCAGCGACAGGATGACGCCGGAATTGCCGCGCGCACCGCGCAGCAGCGCAGACGCAGTCGCCGCACTCGCCGCGGAAAGCTCCGGCTCATTCAGTTTGGAAACCTCACTGCGCGCCGACGCCATGGTCAGCGACATATTGGTACCGGTATCGCCGTCCGGCACCGGGAACACGTTCAGTTCGTTGGCTTCTTCTTTCTTTTCTTCAATAGACAGCGCGCCCTCGATCACCATTGCGCAGAAAAGCTGTCCGTCAATCAGTTTTGACAATGAAATTGCCTCCTTCTATCATGATAGCGCGTCACGCGCATCCATGGACAGCTTATCAGTCCGCCCGAATGGCATCGACATATACGTCGACGTTTTTGACATCAATACCGGTCATCTTCTCAACATTATAGCGAACCTCGTTGATAATCGAACGGCAGATGGTTGCAATGTTGACACCGTGCTCTACCGCGAGGTGCAGATCAATGTTGACGCCGCCGTCCTCCGCTTCGGTAATGCGCACGCCGCGTGACATGTTCTCCCGCCGCAGCAGGTGTGCAATGCCGTCGGACACAGAACGGATCGTCATGCCCTTGACGCCGAAGCAGCTCATCGCCGCATACCCTGCAATATCCGCCAGAACATCCGGTGAGATATTTATCGTTCCGAGATCGGCTTTGATCGTCATTACAATTCCTCCTCTATGCAAACAAATCCGGTTGCGTTGTTTCGTTCCCCGGTCAGGTCTCCGCGCCGGAGCGCGGGGTAACGCTTACATGCTCGTATATAGTATCTATTTTATAATATTTTTGTATCCGGGACAAGGGAATTTTACGATTGTGGGGCACAGATTCTCTTTTATTGATCGACATGTCGAAAAACATCCGCTGTCCGCCTCGGTTTTTTCGCAAAAAGACAAACATATGTTTGCTTTTTGGTTCCGAATCCGGTACAATAGAAGCAGCAGATTCGTTGGTTTGGAAAGGAAGGGGTAGTATGCGGGGCATCTCCGATAAGCAGAGGCAGATTCTGTCCTTCATCCGCGAATACACAGCCAGTCAGGGCTATCCGCCGTCCGTGCGGGAAATCGGTGCGGCAGTCGGACTGCGCTCACCGTCCTCCGTGCACGCGCATGTCAAGCGGCTGCACGAGCTGGGCTATCTGGAAAAGGATGACCGCAAGACGCGCGCAATCACGCTCGCGGGCGGAACCCCCGGCGGCGATGCTGTGCCGATTCTCGGCCGCGTGGCGGCAGGCATGCCGATTCTCGCCGTCGAGGAGGCGGAGGGCGTGCTGCACACCGATCTGGACGGCAGGCCCGGTCCGTTTTTTGCGCTGCGCATTCGCGGCGACTCGATGATAGAAGCGGGTATTCTCGACGGCGATTACATCGTCGTGCGCAGCCAGAACTATGCGCAGGACGGGCAGATTGTGGTCGCCGTCATTGAGGACGAGGCGACCTGCAAGCGGCTCGAGCAGCGGGACGGCCACATCTGGCTGATGCCGGAAAATCCGGCTTATTCCCCGATCCCCGGCGACAATGCGTACATTCTCGGCGTGGTCGCCAAGGTCGTGCGCACCTATCCGATATGACACTGCAGGAGCCTGTGCGCTTTGTGCGCGGTATCGGACCGAAAAAAGCCGAGCTGCTCGAAAAGCTCGGCATTGCGACACTGGCGGATGCACTGCTGTGCTATCCGCGCGGCTATGAGGACCGGACGCACATCACACCGATTCGCCAGCTGATCGACGGGGAAAAGCAGTGTATTCACGCAGTCGTGGGGGCCGCGCCGCAGACAGTGCACATCCGGCGCGGCATGGATGTGACGCGCTGCAAGGTGTATGACGACAGCGGCACGCTGTCCCTGCGCTTCTTCAACCAAAAATACGCGGCAGGCGCGCTGGAAACCGGCAAAGAATATGCCTTTTACGGCAAAGTGCAGGCGGAGGGGCGCGGCTTTGTCATGCTCTCGCCCGAGTTTGAACCGACGGGAACAGGCAGCCGCACCGGACGCGTCGTGCCGATCTATCCGTTGACTGCGGGTCTGCATCAGCGTGACCTGTACCGCGTCACAGATGCCGCGCTCGCCGCGGCGGCAGGAGACGGCCCGGCAGATTTCCTGCCGCAGGCAATTCGTGAACGGCAGGGTTTTCCCCCGCTTCGCGCCGCGCTCAGCGACATTCACCGCCCGCAGAATATGCAGCAGGCCGCACAGGCGCGCAGGCGCATGGCATTTGAGGAATTGTTTCTCCTGTCGTGCGGATTGGGCTTTCTCCGCGCGCGCCGTTCGGACAAAAGCGGCGCACTGCTGCGCGATCTCAGCCTGAATGCGTTTTACCGCGCCCTTCCGTTTGCGCTGACCGGTGCGCAGCAGCGTGCGATTGAGGCGTGCACACTGGATATCGCAGCGGGCCGTCCGCTCAGCCGTCTGGTACAGGGCGATGTCGGCTCCGGCAAGACGATGGTCGCGGCAGCGCTTTGCTATCTCGCCGCGAAAAACGGCAGACAGGCGGTCATCATGGCGCCGACCGAGCTGCTCGCACAGCAGCACATGCAGACGCTGGCGCCCCTGTTTCAAAAGCTGGATGTCTCCTGCGGTCTGCTCGTCGGCTCGCTGACCCCGAAGCAGAAGCGCGATATGCAGCAGCAAATTGCGGACGGCACCTGCTCGGTCATCATCGGCACACACGCGGTACTCAGCGAGGCGGTGCACTTTCGCGACCTTGCGGCGGCGGTGGTCGATGAGCAGCATCGTTTTGGTGTCAGTCAGCGCGCGAGCCTGACGGCAAAAGGGGAAAATGTCCATCTGCTCGTCATGTCCGCAACGCCCATCCCGCGCACGCTTGCCCTGCTCATTTACGGCGATCTGGATGTCTCCGTGATCGACGAACTGCCGCCCGGACGGCAGAAAATCAAAACCTATGCGGTCGGCGAAGATATGCGCCCGCGCATCGACCGCTTTATTGATCGCCAGTGCGCCGAGGGCGGACAGGTCTATGTCGTGTGCCCCCTCGTCGGAGACGGGGAAAGCGGGCGGACCAGTGCGGAGAGCGCTGCGGAGCGCTTGTCAAAGGTTTTGCCGCAGCGGCGCGTGTCTCTCGTACACGGGCGCACCAAGGCGGCGGAAAAGGAGCAGATTATGGCGGATTTTGCCGCCGGCCGCATTGATGTGCTCGTCTCCACCACCGTCATCGAGGTCGGTGTCAACGTGCCGAACGCCACGCTGATGGTCGTCGAGGACGGCGACTGCTTCGGTCTGTCGCAGCTGCATCAGCTTCGCGGGCGCGTCGGACGCGGACGCCGCCAGTCGTACTGTGTGTTCTACGGCGCAGACCGCGGCGCGGAGGCGCGCGAGCGTCTGACCACCCTTGTGCGCACCAACGACGGCTTTGTCATTGCTCAAAAGGATTTGGAGATGCGCGGTGCGGGCGACTTTTTCGGCACACGGCAGCACGGTCTGCCGCCGATGAAGCTCGCCGATGTCGCCGGTGACACCCGCCTGCTCGAACAGGCACAGCGTGCCGCGGCAGAGCTGCTGCAAACCGATCCCTCCCTCTCGCAGTTTCCGCAGCTGCGCGCGCGCGTTGAATCGCTGTTCGCGCAATACGGCGAGGGCAGCTTTAACTGAAAATCGCTATTGAAACGGATAAGCTCAGCCGGCATCGCACAGATGCCGGCTTTTCTATTTTCTTCCAAAAGGCCCTGTCCCTGTGTGCCTCCTTTTCTTTTCATCGCGTTTCTCGACGCCCCTTTATCACCTTTCATGCATTTATCTCTCTTTTCCATTTTCAGTCATTTAGATATATGAGACTCATTTTTTACAAAGTTCGCGGGTGTGATGTTGTATAATAACTCATAGAGAAATGTTGTCTTAGCGAAATATCCACTAAATATACCCAAAATAATCATTTTATTATATAATAACATCATCACTCGGGAAGGGGGCGCGGGTGGTTCATGCGTACATATCACAGAATCCGTGATCTGCGGGAGGATAAGGACATTACGCAAACAGAAATGGGGAAAATTCTGTCATGCAGTCAGCGCGTTTACAGCAACTATGAACGCGGCGATATTGATATCCCTACCGCCACACTGATTGAACTGGCAGATTTTCACGGTGTGTCCGTCGATTATCTCCTCGGCCGAACCGAAAACCCGGATACAGCCAAATAGCGAGAACCGGTTATTTCCGCATGTGTCACACCATGCTGTGCTTTCTCAGAGGAAACCTGCTGTCCGGCGAAAGCAACGAAATGACCGATGATCTCATATTTTTTCAACCAACACGATTCCTCATTCACAAAAGCACTGTGGTCACATTTGACTGCGGTGCTTTTGCCCTTTTCCGCCGCATTGCATTTTTCGGCAGAAAGAAGGAGGCCGTTGCTTTCTGAAAAAGGAAAACAGCGGCTGAATAAAAACATCTGTGAGAACCATGCCACAACACATAGGCGTGCACGGTGACAACGACTGTCAAAAACGCAACGGTCATCCGCTGAAATTGATTTTTGGCATGAACGGATCGCTCCTTTTGGTTTGAAACGGACGCAAAAAAAGACACATGCAGCACCTTTTGTTTACTGATACGGCAAAAAGATCGTACCGTAATCAGATTTACACACTCAAAAGGCAATGCATGTGTCGTTTGCGTCTGTGTTTTGTTTTTCTGCAAATCAGTATATTACGATTCTGTCTGCGCCGTCAAAACGGCAAAACAGAGAAAAAACGGTCGATTCGGCGGTTTGTGTCTGGGGGAAAACCAAACAATCCGTCTCACGGAATGGATTTCCCGTCTCCTCCTGCCGACGCCTGCGGCGATGTGCTGTCTGCGCTCAGCTCGGTCAGCGTCTGCTGTGCGGGGATGTTCTTTTCGTTCGGCAGTGCCGCCAGATTAAACGTAACCGCACCGGGCATGATTTCCGCCTGTGAGTAGCTGAAGCTGCCGCCTGATTCTCCGTCCAGCGTCCACGGCAGCGGCGTCTCGCTCACCACCGTCACGGATTTGGCGCGGCGGAAAAAGATATAGGGAGAGTCCTCCACCTTCTGAAACATCAGACTTGAGACAATGTTGTTCAGTTCAATCACATTGACCGGCATGCGGATAATCAGCACCTCAAATAAGCCGTCATCCAGCTGCACGCCGGTGTGTCCGATGTCCATGATGCCGCCAATCGAGGTGGAATTGGAAATCTGTCCATAGATAAAATCGCCTTCCGTCTTCTCTCCGTCGCAGGTGATTTTCAGGTGATAATTCTGGATGGACGCGAGCGATTTGACGCCTTCCAGAATATAGGCGGCATGCCCGAGGGCATTTTTGAGCGGCTGGGGGGTCTCATAGGAAACCTCCGTGAAAATGCCGAAGGCTGCCACATAGGTGAAATATTTGCCGTTAAACCGGCCGATATCACAGCGGAACGCATCACCGATACAGAACTGCTCGGCAGAAACCTCCATTTCACTGCTGATGCCAAGGGTATTGGCAAAATCATTGGTTGTTCCCGCCGGAATATAGCCGAGCCGCGGGCGCCGGTGCTTCTCACTGAACATCAGTCCGGTAACCGCCTCATTGAGCGTACCGTCCCCTCCGACACATACCAGCGCATCGTAATGCGGCGCATATTCCGCCACAAAGCGGCAGGCATCGCCCTTCCCCTGCGTCGGAAAAACGGTGACATGATAGTTGTGTCTGAAAAAATAGTCGATCAGCATAAATACATTGTCCCGCGCGCGGTTCTTGCCCGCGGTGGGATTGATGACCAGCATCATATTCTGCTTGTGTTCTGTCAGCATGCGGGGTCTCTCCTTCTATGCCAAGGATTCATCTGTCTTAATAATAATGCTTTTTCCCTCGTATTGCAATCACCTTTTTGCTGCAGCTGTGCGTCAAAAAAGCAGTCTCTCCGCAGAGGACGCTTGTGCCGCGCGCACATCCGCTCTTGCATTTTTTCATCCGATCAGGTATACTATATTTGCTTTTGTGCAGACGAATACAGCAAAAATGTCTCTGTAGCTCAGTTGGATAGAGC
>DJXF01000068.1 GCA_002449635.1 Clostridiales bacterium UBA7011
TCGATGCCATGCTCCGCGCAGTATTTCCGCGCCGCATCGCAGCCCATGACAAACAGTGCGGTGGTCTGCGCATCCGCCTGTGTCGAATTTTCTGAAACGACGGTAACGCTGCGCAGATCGGTTTCCGCGGGATAGCCGGTCTCCGGGTCGAAAATATGACAGTAGCGCTTGCCGCCCTGTTCAAAATAGCGCTCGTAGTCGCCGCTCGTCACGACGCTCGTATCTGTGACGCGCAGCGCGGCAAACCATTCTCCCGGATGATCCGGGTCCGTGATTCCGACTGTCCACGGCACGCCCTTTTCCTTCTCTCCCAGCACATAGACGTTTCCGCCGAGCGTGATGACAGCCTGTTTCACGCCAGCCTCTCGCAGAATTTCCGCCGTGCGGTCGGCGGCGTAGCCCTTGCCGATTCCGCCCAGATCAACACACGCCTGTTCCGGCAGCGAAGCCTCCAAGCCGTTTAGCTTCACGCTTTTGTAGTCAATCAGCGGCAAAACCGCGTCAATTTCCCGCTGTTCCGGCACAGCTGCCTGCTCCGTTCCGATCGCCCAGAGGTCGGACAGCGGCGCAACGGTCGGGTCGAAGGTCCCGCCGGTTTCCTCCGCCAGCTGCAGCGCGCTGCGCAGCACCTCCGCGCTCTGTTCGGTCAGCGCAACCGGCTTGCCTCCCGCATGGTTGAGTGCAAAAATATCGCTGCCCTCCTGTGTGCGGGAAAGATGGGTTTCCAGTTCGTTGATGGTGCGAATGCACTCGTTCACGGCGCTCTGTGCGTGTGCGCCATAGGCGCGGATATTCATCGCGGTATCCATGGCGAAAAAGTCCTGCGAAACCACATCCGGCTTGCCGCAGCCCGCCAGAAGGCACAGCAGCAGTCCGGCAGCCGCCGCGCCGATCCATCGTTTCTTCATCACATATCCTCCGTTTTTCAGGTACAGCTATTATAATACACGATTCGTGCAATTACAACCGCGCGCCGTGTCTCTCTTTCCCCGATCCGGGGTGCAAAAAAGCGTGTACACCGCTCCCTGCTGGGGATTGGGTACACGCCTCTGGTGATAAAAGTCCGTGCCGCCGCAGCAAATCAGATGCCGAACAGCAGCTTGTCGTACGTCGGGAACGGCCAGTACTTCTGTGCTGTGTTGAGCTCCATCTCATCGACAGCAGCGCGCAGCTCGGTCATGGCCGGAATGACGACATCGTGCTGGTAGTCGGCATATTCCTGCGCATCCGTGAAGTCTGCGGCGCCGGCAACCGCCTGCTCGAGCACCACAGTCCTGTCATAGCTGGCAGAAGCCAGAGCGGACAGCTTTTCGATCTCCTTGATCTCCAGTGCATTGTCCAGACCGAGCGTCTTTTTGTTGCAGGCGATCTCCGTCAGTTCCTTGATATAGCCCGCAACGCCCGGCAGAATGTCCTTCTTGGACATGTCGACCATGGTGCGCGACTCGATCTTGATGGTCTTCGCGTACTCGCCGAGCAGAATTTCCTTGCGGGATTTCAGCTCAGTTTCACTCAAAACGCCCGTCTGCTCAAACAGATCGACAAATTCATCGTATGCCGCCAGTGCTTCCGGCGTGCTGCGCAGATTGGGCAGGCCGCGGCGCTCCGCCTCTTCAATCCAGCTGTCGTCATAACCGTTGCCGTTGAAAATGACGCGCCGATGCTCGGTCAGCTCGCGCTTAATCAGCTCATTGAGCGCCTTGCGGAAGTCCTCCGCGCCCTCGAGCTCATCCGCATACTGCTTAAATACATCTGCAACCGCCGTATTCAGCATCATATTGACGCAGCCGATGGAGGTCGAGGAGCCCGGCATACGGAATTCAAACCGGTTGCCCGTGAAAGCAAACGGAGAGGTCCGGTTGCGATCGGTGTTGTCCTTCGGGAAGACCGGCAGGGTGGTGACGCCCAGTTCGATCTTCGCCGGACCGTCGAGCGGGGATCTGCCGCCCTCGATGATATCGTTTACAACGCGCTCCAGCTCGTCGCCGAGGAAAACCGACACAATCGCAGGAGGCGCCTCATGCGCACCGAGGCGGTGGTCATTGCCCGCCGTTGCGACCGACAGACGCATCAGCTTTGCGTACTTGTCAACCGCCGTGATAACAGCGGTCAGAATCAGCATAAACTGCGCGTTTTCCTTGGGATCTCTGCCCGGATTGAGCAGATTTTCGCCCGAATCGGTGGACATCGACCAGTTGTTGTGCTTGCCGGAGCCGTTCACGCCGTCAAACGGCTTCTCGTGCAGCAGGCACACCATGCCGTGCTTGAGCGCGACCTTCTTGGCAAGTTCCATGAGCAGCTGATTGTTGTCGATGGAGATATTGGTGGTGGAGAAAATCGGAGCAATCTCGTGCTGTGCCGGCGCCACCTCGTTGTGCTTGGTCTTCGCTAGCAGACCGTACTTCCACAGCTCCACATCGAGATCGGACATGAACGCGGCAATGCGCGGCTTGATGGAGCCGAAATAATGATCCTCCATCTCCTGCCCCTTCGGTGCCATGGCGCCGAACAGCGTGCGACCGGTGAAAATCAGGTCCTTGCGCTGATCGTAGTATTTCTTGTCGACAAGGAAATACTCCTGCTCCGGTCCGACCGTCGTGGTGACGCGCTTCGGATCCTTTCCGAACAGGCGCAGCACGCGGCAGGCCTGACGGCTGATTGCATCCATGGAGCGCAGCAGCGGGGTTTTCTTGTCAAGCGCCTCGCCTGTGTAGGAGCAGAAGGCGGTCGGGATGTACAGCGTTCCGTCCTTGACAAACGCGTAGGAGCTCGGGTCCCATGCCGTATAACCGCGCGCCTCGAAGGTTGCGCGCAGGCCGCCGGACGGGAAGGAGGAGGCATCCGGTTCGCCCTGAATCAGCTCCTTGCCGCTGAACGCCATAATAACCTTGCCGCCTGCGGTCGGCGTGATAAAGGAATCATGCTTCTCCGCGGTGATGCCGGTCATGGGCTGGAACCAGTGCGTGTAGTGGGTTGCACCCTTTTCCACCGCCCAGTCCTTCATCGCGTTCGCCACAACGTTCGCAATGCTGACATCAAGCGGCTCGCCCAGCTCGATGGTCTTCATCAGCTTTTTGAAGACCTCCTTCGGCAGCTTGTCGCGCATGATGTTTTCATTAAATACGTTCTCCGCGAATATTTCCGGAATGCTGTTCATATATAACGTACCTCCATGCAATATATCCGAAATCATACTATTCTTCCCGCAGGCCGGTTGCGAATAAAATAAAACTGGCGCCGCGGATAACGTGATCCACAGCGCCGCTGTCGTTTACGATTTAGATTATATCGCCCGATTTTTCATCTGTCAATGCAAAAAATAAACTTTGCCGCCAAATCGCAAAAGTTTTACCTATTGCCCCATCCCTTCCGTTTCCTGCGCGCATTTTCTATGCAAATTGTATGAATTCCGGCAGGCGCGCGGTCTCTCCCGCGGAAGAATTGCCGCCCGCGCAGCAGGTTCTCCTTCCTTCTGCATTGTCCGTCAAAGGATGCGGAAATTTTCTCCGGAATCTTGTCGGATTGTTCCCTTGCAAAGGCTCACCCGGCACGGTATAATGAACCTGTATGTATTTGTGCACCGGCCATCCGGCGGCACAAATGAGTCAAATTTTCCAGACAACAGAGGATGTTACGCAAATGAAGCTGAATTTCACCAAAATGCACGGCTGCGGCAACGATTACATCTATTTCAACTGCTTTGAGCAGGAAATTGCCGATCCCGCTGCGCTGGCTGTCCGCCTGTCCGACCGCCATTTCGGCGTCGGCGGAGACGGCGTCATTCTGATCTGCCCGTCAGAGACAGCTGACGCAAAGATGCGGATGTTCAACGCCGACGGCAGCGAGGGCAAGATGTGCGGCAACGGCGTGCGCTGCGTGGGCAAATATGTCTATGACAGCGGCATCGCCGCAAAACCGGAGGTTGCAATCGAAACGCTCAGCGGCATCAAGATTCTGCGGATGAAGGTCGAAGACGGCATCGCCGTCGGTGCGACGGTCAACATGGGCGCTGCGGTCCTGAACCCCGCGGAAATTCCCGCGCGCTTTGACGGCGACACGGCAGTCTCCGTTCCGCTGACAGTCGGCGGCAGGGACTATTCCGTAACCTGTGTCTCCATGGGCAACCCGCACTGCGTTGTGTTTGTCGATGCGGATGTCAACACGCTGGATCTGCCGAAAATCGGTCCGTCGTTTGAACGGCACGAGGCATTTCCGGAGCAGGTCAACACCGAGTTTATCCGCGTGATTGACGATCACACGCTGCAGATGCGCGTCTGGGAGCGCGGCAGCGGCGAGACGCTCGCCTGCGGCACCGGCGCCTGTGCGGCAGCAGTTGCTGCGGTGCTCAACGGCTTCTGCCCCAAGGGCGAGGATATCACCATTCATCTGCTCGGAGGCGATCTGACCATTCGCTATACCGATGAGGCCGTTTTTCTCACCGGCCCTGCAGCCACAGTATTTGAAGGGAGCGTGGACGCATGACCAAGTATATCTTTGTAACCGGCGGCGTTGTATCCGGTCTCGGCAAGGGCATCACGGCCGCATCGCTCGGCCGGCTGCTCAAGAGCCGCGGGCTGAAGGTCGCCGCTCAGAAGCTCGATCCGTACATCAACGTCGATCCGGGCACGATGAGCCCGTTTCAGCACGGCGAGGTTTATGTCACCGATGACGGCGCCGAGACCGACCTCGATCTCGGTCACTACGAGCGTTTTATCGACGAGGATCTGAACAAATATTCCAACCTGACCACCGGAAAGGTGTACTGGAATGTTCTGAATAAGGAGCGCAACGGCGAATATCTCGGCGAAACCGTGCAGGTCATCCCGCACATCACCGATGAAATCAAGTCGTTTATCTATTCTGTCGGCAAAAAAGTCAGCGCCGACGTTGTCATCACCGAAATCGGCGGCACGACCGGCGACATCGAGTCCCAGCCGTTCCTCGAGGCCATTCGTCAG
>DJXF01000046.1 GCA_002449635.1 Clostridiales bacterium UBA7011
CAGTCGAAAGAGGCGTTTATCCGGGCAGTGTGCAATGGCACACTCAACTATTTCTCCGCGGTGCACGAGAAGATGCCGGTGGAACGAAGCGGTGACACGGCGGTTCTGACCGGACAGTCGTATGTCGCTGCGGCGGTATTCGGCGGCGGAAGGTCAAACTGGCATCTGCAGCAGAAATGCAGCCTGAAAAAAACAGGCGGAAAATGGAGCATAACGCGAAGCGTGGCAAGCACATATTGGGGAGAGGATGCCGGGTGTAAAGCCGTGCAGCCCTGAGCGATACCATACGAGGAGGAAAACAAAATGGCAAAAAATCTGATTATTTACTATTCGAGAGTCGGCGAGAACTATGTAAACGGAGGCATAAAGGTGCTCTCCAAGGGAAATACGGAAATTGTGGCGGAATTCATTCAGGATGCGGTCGGCGGCGATCTGTTTCAGGTGGAAACCGTGAAGGAATATGCCGCGGATTACTATGCCTGCATTGACGAGGCCAAAGCGGAGCTGCGTGAGGACGCAAGACCCGAGCTGAAGGAATATCTTGACGATATTTCGGAATATGACAACGTATTTGTCTGCGGTCCGTGCTGGTGGGGAACCTATCCGATGGCAGTCTTTACGCTGCTCGACCGTCTGGATTTCACGGGAAAGACCGTATTTCCTGTGATGACACACGAGGGAAGCGGACTTGCCGGAGCGGCACAGGCGCTCAAGAAGTCCTGCAAGGGCGCGGCAGCAGTCGGAGCGGGTCTGGCGATTCACGGAGCGGATGCTGCCAAATCGGAAAAGAAGGTTTCAAGCTGGGCAAGGAAAGTGACAAAGGCATAAGGAGGTCTGCACTGTGGAATGGATCACATTCAATGACGGAAACAGGATACCGGCTGTCGGATTCGGCGTATTTATGATTCCGAACAACGGACCGACCTATGAAGCCGTCCTTGCGGCATTGAAAGCAGGATACCGGCATATCGACAGCGCCGCGGCTTATTTCAACGAAGAGGATGTCGGACGGGCTGTCCGGGACAGCGGCATTCCCCGCGAGGAAATCTTTGTCACAAGCAAGCTCTGGCTTCAGGATCACGGCTATGAACAGGCAAAGAAAGGAATTGCCCGCTCGCTTCGCAAGCTGAATTTAGGATATATCGACCTCTATCTCGTGCATCAGCCCTACGGCGATGTTGCGGGAGCATGGAAGGCAATGGAAGAGGCGAAAGCGGAAGGGAAAATCCGGTCGATCGGCGTCAGCAATATGACTCCGGCGCTCTGGAATCGATTTGTGCCGCAGTTCGAGACCAAACCGGCGGTCAATCAGGTGGAGTTCAATCCCCTGTTTCAGCAGAAGGAAATCCGCGCGCTGATGAACGAAACCGGCACAAAGCTGGAGGCATGGTATCCGCTGGGACATGGCGATGCGAGCCTGCTTTCCAATCCCGTCATCACGCAACTGGCGGAGAAATACGGAAAGAACGCGGGACAGATTATTCTCCGCTTTGAGGTGCAGGACGGCGTCATCACGCTTCCAAAGTCCACAAATCCGGAGAGAATCCGGACCAATCTGGATATTTTTGACTTTGCGCTGACCGATGAGGAAATGGAAAAAATGCACGCGCTTGACACCGGAAAGGGAACGCACAATCCTGACGCGCCGGGTGTGGAGGAAATGCTCAGAGGGGCATTTGTGATCGAGGATTAAGGAGGACAGCCGGATGCAGGACTTTATTTTTCGCAATAAAGCGTAAATGCGTATCGGACTGCCTGCGGAAGCGCGGATATCATGTCCCATATCTTTGATGTGGAGAAAATATTCCGGATGTGTCTGTAATGCAATGCGGCGGTGGCAGATGTCTGTCACCGCCATATTTGAAGGGAGAGCAGGAAGGATGGCTGCTTTCACGGTGTTTTTCCATGAAAGGCGAGACAATCGCCCCGGAGTGAAAATCGTATATCCGGAAAAAGGGCACACCGCAGACATCCGGCAGACAGAAAAACCGCTTTGAGGAGGAAAGACAGATGAGCAGGGACGTAATGATTGTAACCGGAGCGGGACAGATCAGCATGGCGATTGCGCGCAGAACCGGTTTCGGAAAAAAGATCGTACTGGGTGACAAAAACAAAAAGAACTGCGAGACAATCGCAAAGATCATGACGGATGCGGGATATGATGTCGAGCCGTTTGAGATGGATCTCTCGTCCAGAGAATCCATCCTCGCGATGATTGCAAAAGCCCGCGAATTCGGTGAGATCAGGTATCTTGTAAACGGCGCCGGGGTTTCTCCTTCGCAGGCGCAGATTGAGACGATTTTGAAGGTTGACCTTTACGGTACGGCGGTGCTGCTGGAAGAAGTGGGAAAGGTCATCGCGAAAGGCGGAGCGGGCGTGACAATTTCAAGTCAGTCCGGATGGCGCATGCCGCAGCTGACACCCGAGCAGGACAGACAGCTCGCCGCAGCGCCGACGGAACAGCTGCTGTCGCTTGACCTTCTGCAGCCGGAGAACATCAGGGACACGCTCCATGCCTATCAGATGGCAAAACGCTGCAATGAAAAGCGGGTGATGTATGAATGTGTCCGCTGGGGCGAGCGGGGAGCACGCTTAAATGCGATTGCACCGGGAATTATTGTCACGCCGCTTGCAATGGATGAATTTAACGGACCGCGCGGAGATTTTTATAAGAATATGTTTGCAAAATGCCCGGCGGGACGACCGGGAACAGCCGATGAAATGGCGAATATTGCAGCGCTTCTGATGAGCGATGCAGGCGCGTTTATCACAGGTTCGACGTTCCTGGCAGACGGAGGAGCAACTGCGTCCTATTATTACGGTCCGCTTCAGACGAAAGCATAAGCGGTATGGCATGGAAGGGGAGAGCCGGATGAGGAACAAAAAGATCACAATGTCGATTGATATCGCCATGACGGTTTTATTGCCGATGCTGATGGCGTATTCCCTGATTGGCGAACAATTCCACGAAATCATCGGGACAGCCGTGTTTGTGCTGTTTGTCCTGCACCATATCGCAAACAGAGCGTGGCACCGGTCGCTGTTCCGGGGCAGATATACACTGAGGCGGGCGGTTCAGACCGCACTCAATCTGCTGCTCCTTGTGTTCCTGATTGCACAGCCCGTCAGCGGGATCCTGCTGTCCAAACACCTGTACACATGGATTCAGCCTGCGGGGATATCCGCAAACGCGAGGGGAATTCACCTGCTGCTTGCCTATTGGGGATTTGTGCTGATGTGCATTCATGCCGGGACACATCTTCTGACGCCCGCAGCAAAGCTGCAAAGGAAAGCAAAGCATATCCGGCTGCCCGTCACGGCTGCATGGGGCATCCTGTCCCTATACGGCTGTTACGCGTTTGGAAAGAGACAGCTCGCGGATTATCTGTTCCGCAGGTCGGCCTTTGTGTTCTTTGATTTCAGCGAGCCGCGGCTGTACTTTTTCCTCGATTACATTGCTGTGATGATGCTCTTTGCCCTGCTCGGCATGTTCCTTGCAGCCGGGCTCAATCGCATGCACACCCAAAAAAGAACCCGCAGGGAGGACAGAATAAAATGAAGGTATTGCTGGTCAACGGAAGCCCGAATCGAAGCGGATGTACCAATCGTGCGCTGGAGGAAATCGCCCGCACGTTCCGGGAAGAGGGAATCGAAACGGGCATGTATTGGATTGGCAGACAGCCGATCGGCGGCTGCATCGGCTGCTATCAGTGCACGAAGAAAAAACAGTGCGTGTTTGATGACAGGATAAATGAATTTACTGCGCTTGCGGCGGAGTATGACGGATTTATCTTCGGCTCGCCGGTTTATTTTTCCGGCATGAACGGCAGCCTGATGAGCTTTATGGACAGAGTGTTCTTTTCCGCATCGGCACGCAGTCCCCATCCGTTTCGCTTTAAGCCGGCAGCCGCTGTCGTGTCGGCAAGGCGGTCGGGAACGACATCCGCACTCGATCAGATGAACAAATATTTTCTCCATCAGCAGATGCCCGTCATCTCGTCGCGGTACTGGAATATGGTGCACGGCAGCACGCCGGAGGAGGTCGGTCAGGACAGGGAAGGACTGCAGATTATGCGCGTGCTCGCGAGAAACATGGCATGGTTTCTGAAATTAAAGGAGGCCGGAGAGAGGGCGGGAATTCCGCTTCCGGCACAGGAAGAGGCGAGAATCGCCACGAATTTTATACGGAACAATGGATAGCAGAGGATAGAACCCAATCGTCCCATCCGCCGAAAGGGCGCGCGGCGGGGCACAACAGAACGGGAATTGCGGACCGCGGCGGCACCGGATCGGTTCAATCTGCCGGGAAATCCGGAAAATAAAAATGCGGAGGCGCGATGCCTCCGCGTTGTTTTCCTCTGCGCTTGGCTCCAATTGGACACGAAAATGCCCCCTTCATGAGGACAGTGTGCTGCCCGCACCGTCTTTCATAAAGGGGGCTCAAATTCAGAGGAGATTCGTTTTGTCAGATTTGGAAATCAGGCGCGCTGTGCGATGGCGGTGATTTCCTCACCGGTAGCCAGACCCTGCTTATAGGCCGTTGCGCTGCCTGCTGCAAGACCTTTGGCAAAGCCGTCGACCATGCTGTTGCGCTCCAGATAACCGGCGATAAAGCCCGCAACCATCGAGTCACCGGCGCCGATGGAATCGACAAGGTTGCCGGACGGCGCGGGAGCGGAGAATACCTGACCGTCCTGCGTGACAAGAATTGCACCGGCACTGCCCATGGAAACAAGGACATTGCGTGCGCCTTCCTCCTGCAGGTGTCTTGCGCAGCCGACGATATCGTCGTATTCGACAAGAGAACGCCCGAACATCTCACCCAGTTCGCTCAGATTCGGTTTAATCAGGAACGGACGATAGGCAAGCGTGCGGCGCAGCAGGTTGCTCGAAGTGTCCACAATGACACGGATCTGGTCGGTATCAATGATATCCAGAATTTTTTCGTACATATCCTGCGGCATAGAGGTCGGAATGCTGCCGGACAGGACAAGAATGTCACCCGGGCGCAGCATCTTCATGCGCATCATAAACTGCTCGCAGTCATCGCTCGAAACGGCGGGACCCATACCGTTCATTTCGGTTTCCTGCTCCTCCTGCAGCTTGACATTGATGCGGGAAAAGCCGTTCGGCAGGCGGATGAAATTGGTCTCACAGCCGAGCTGCTTCATGCCGGTTTCGATCTGATCGCCTGTAAAACCGGCGATAAAGCCGAGTGCGACATTGGGAACGCCGAGGGAAGTCAGAACAATCGAGACGTTAACGCCCTTGCCGCCGACGCGGATTTCTTCATAATTGGTGCGGTTGAGCGCACCGGTCTGAAAGTTCTTAATGCGCATGGTGTAGTCCAGCGACGGATTAAATGTAACAGTATAAATCATGTGTTTTCCACCTCGTAGTTTAGAATGTCGGGAAAGCGGGAATCCCGCAGGCAGAAGCTCCTTCTCTGCAAGCCCCTGAAAAAAATCACTCTCTTTTAATGATAAACGAAAATGCTGCAATGGTCAATCAATAGCGATCAACCTGCATCCACAAATTGATGGATAGATTTTTGTGCAAAACCGCCAAAAAATCCGGGCCGATCTGTGAAAACAATGCAAAACGCCGAAAAAAAGACAGTCCAGCGGACTGTCAAAAATAGTTTCGCAGAGAAGGAATTGCCGCGCAGACAGCGCGATATGCCGGAAAATCGCGTATAATACGCGAAGCACAGCGGTGACAAAAGGCGGCGCGCACATCGTCATGCGAAGCCAGGGCCTGCTTAAAGCCCCAGATATGCGTAAAATCGGTCTGCTTCGGGTCAAACAGCGCATCGGGATCGGACAGCGTATCAACGCGGATGTGCTGCGCACGCGCGCACATGCCGAGCAGCCGCTGTTCGGCAAACACCATATAGATCAGACTGTCACGCCCGCGAACGGCGTGCACAAAATCAAGCGCCTGCGTCAGATAAGTGCGCCGCAGCGATTCTTTGCCGAACCACGCAAATGCGGTATTGCACGCGGGCTCGCTCCAGTCCCAATCGGACGGAAACGCATAGCTGTCTGACAGAACGAACGCAGACGGATCGGGATAGATATCCGGAGAGAGCGGTTCCTGGTGAATGACGGTCAGATCGGATGCCTTCAGCCGGTCACGCAGGCTGCACCAGACGATAAAATCCGTGTCAATCATCGCGCAGGGGGCGGGAACATGGGACAGGGCATACAGCTTGCCCGCCGCCCAGAAGGTGGACGGATCGACGGTATACGGGATGTCATCCAGCTCGCAGGAAATGCCGTCATCCCAGACCGGTGCAAGGCCGAGCGAGCGATAGTAACGCGCACCGACGCGGTCGGTTATCATGCGAATGCTGCCGTTGTTCCGCCGCCACATCAGCGCGGAAAGAATGGTGGTCAGCAGCTCATAGTCGGGAATTTCGTAGGGCTGACCGGGGCGGCGCATGGCATACGGGCGCGTCCAGTTCGAGGCAAACGCGCGCATCAGATCAGGTTTAGGCCGTAGCCGCCTGCATCCTTGCCCCACAAAAAGCTGCCCATATACGGTCCGTCGGACGAATGCTGCGCAAACAGCGGATCTTCCGCAGACTCCGCCGGACAAGCAGCCTGCTCCGGCAGCCGGGATGTGCCGGAGGAACGGAACGAGCCGGATGTACGGAAGGAACCGGAGAACGAACCGGACGAGCGGAACGAGCCGGAAAATGAACCGGACGAGCGGAATGAACCGGAGAACGAGCCGGACGAGCGGAACGAGCCGGATGTACGATAGGAGCCGGATGTGCGATACGAGCCGGAGCCTCCGGCACACATCAGGTCGGATGCACAGAGAACAATCTGTTCCCCGCAATCGGGTGAAGCGTCTGCATCGGGATCATCTCCCGCGAAAGCAGCACATTCCGGGCGGTATTCCACGCGGTCTGCCTCAATCGCCTGCGCGGCGATCTGCCGCAGATCCTGCGGCGCATCAAACGGGTCGGAGACAGCGGGCACTTCCGCGGCTTGGGGGGATTCGGAGGCCGATTCCGCACCATCCGGGGCAGAAACCGGCGGATGCGCCTTGTGCTTTTCATAGCTTTCCGCATCCAGAACAGCACCGCCTAACAGAAATACGTTGTCGTAATAATCAGCGACCTGTGAGACAGGCGATGTGCGTTTGGTCATAGTGCACCACTCCTTTCCGCGTGATAATCAGCTCTGTTTCCATTATAGGGGAAATCGGGCAAAAGAACAAGGGGGAAATTTCTGTATAAAACGCGGATATCCGACAGAAAAAGCACAGAGGCCCTCCGCGTCCGATACGCTGTGTTTGTTACTTTCCGCGGCGCGCGTGTGTTTTGCGCTGTGTGCCGCGGGGGAGGGAACGGCGATCATTCGGACGGCGCTTGGGACGGTCCGCTGAAACCGATATTCTGCCTCCGCCGCGCTGCGTTTGCCGCGCGGCGGCCTTTGCCTTCGGGCTGACCGCGTCGTAGACGCGGACATCGGTTTTCACACCGCCGATTTTTGTGCCGGAAACCTTTCGGACAATGAGGTTTTTGTATTTTTTCGGCACTTCAACAAGGCTGTATTCGCCATAACAGTAAATTTTCTGAATCTGTTTGCCCGGCAGACGTGTCGCGTCCGCAATCGCGGCAACGATATGATTGGGGGCAACGTGGTTGTAGCGTCCCACGCTGAAGCGCAGGCGGACATATCCCTCCGGCGGAGGCGGCAGCGGACTTCCGCTCTGCTTTCCGGCAGGGGATGCCGGCAGTGCGAGCACCGGAATGCCGGCCATCTCACGGCGCAGCAGCAGCTCCAGCAGGCCGGCTGCGATTTTTTCGGGTGCGACGCCCTCCTCCAGAAGACGGGAGAGCATGGGGTTTGCAGGATCTGATGCGTGCTTGTTCAGCTGGGTATGCAGCTCCGCGAGCAGTTCCTCCTGCTTTCGGCTGACAATATCCTGTGTGGATGGGAGCGGTTTGCGCGAAATCGGCGCACCGATGAAGCGTGAAATGTCCCGAATCTGATAAATCTGTCTGCGTCCGGCGGCGAGGGTATACGAAACGCCGTTTTTGCCGGCGCGGCCGGTTCGCCCGATGCGATGAATATAGTATTCGTAATCCTGCGGGATGTCGAAATTGTACACGGCATCGACATCGTCGACATCAATGCCGCGCGCTGCGACATCGGTCGCAATGAGAATCGGTGTGCGTGCGGCGCGAAATGCCTGCATCACAGCGGTGCGCGCCTCCTGCTTCATGTCGCCGTGCAGCATGGCGCAGTGAAAGCCGTTTCCGCTCAGGTGGCGGTCGAGCTCCTCCACCATTTTTTTCGTGTTGCAGAAGATAATCGAAAGCCGCGGCTGATGGGTGTGCAGCATCAGGGCAAGCGCATCCATTTTGCTGCCCATCGGGACCTCGCAATAGTACTGCTCCACCGTGTCGATGGTGCGCTCCGAGCCGGATTCCGTCTCAATCAGCACCGGGTTGTCCTGGTACTGGTTTGTGATATCCAGAATGGCCTGCGGCATGGTCGCAGAGAACAGCAGGGTCTGGTGTCCTTCCGGAATGTATGCGAGAATGCGCTCGATGTCCTCCCGAAAGCCCATATTCAGCATTTCGTCCGCCTCATCCAGAACAACCATGGAGATCTGCTCCAGCTTGAGCGTGCGGCGCTCGATGTGATCCATGATGCGTCCGGGCGTGCCGATGACGATCTCCGCGCCGCGGCGCAGCTGCGGAATCTGATATTGAATCGGCTGTCCGCCGTACAGTGCGACCGTGCGGATGCCCTGTGCCGTGCGCGTCAGCTTGCGCAGCTCGTCGCACGCCTGCATCGCCAGCTCGCGTGTGGGACAAAGCACGAGAATCTGTGTCTGCTGACAGTCCGGATGGCTCAGGCAGCGTTCCACCGCCGGAACGCCGAACGCCATGGTCTTGCCGGTGCCGGTGTGAGAACGTCCGATCAGGTCCCGGCCGGACAGCGCGGCGGGAATGGCGCGCGACTGAATCTCAGTCGGGGCATCAAAGCCCATATCCGATATCGCGCGCAGAACAGCGGGCGAGAGACCGAGGGCATCGAATGAATAAGTTGCTTCAGATGGTTGTGTAGACAAAATGCAGTTCCTCCTGCCTGGGAAACAAATTGCGCAGCGGCGAGCCGTACAGCTTTCGCCCCGCGCACGGGTATATTGCAGAATAAGGGCGGGGAGATCATCCCCGCCGGCTTTCAGTATAGTATGCTTTTTAACAAATGTCAATTCAAAAGCTGTCACAGGTTACAAAAATGATCTTTTCTGTAAAAAATGTACAAAACAGGTCAAAAAGCTTCGATACAGTTTCCGATCGGTATATCATATACTGTTTGGAAAGGAAAAAATGAGACAGCAAAGCGGCGGGAAATTGAGATGCTGCGTGAAAAAGAAAACCGGCAGTGCGGAGAGTGTGGAAAAAATGTGCGTGACCTGTTATGATAATAGCGGAATAACACGGCGCGGCAGCGCCGGGGAGAGAGGAAGAATCAACGAGGTATGGGTAAACTTGCAATCGTAACGGGAGCTTCGCGCGGCATCGGCGCGGCCATTGCCCGAAAACTGGCGGAGAACGGCTGTGATGTTGTGATTAACTGCATTTCCAATCTCGGGCGTGCCGAAAAGGTGGCGGAGGAGTGCCGTGCCTATGGGGGAAATGCCTATGTCAGGGCATGGGATGTCGCCGATTACGACGCCTGCCGGCAAGCGGTGCAGGAAATCACCGAACAGCTTGGCACGCCGGATATTTTGGTAAACAATGCGGGCATCACGCGCGACGGGCTGATGGTGCGCATGAAACCGGAAAAGTGGAATGACGTCATTCAGGCGAATCTGAACAGCGTGTTTTACATGACAAGCCTTGTCGGCGCACAGATGGTGCGGGCAAAGCGCGGCAGCATTGTCAATATCACGTCCATTTCCGGCCTGCACGGCAATTTCGGGCAGGTCAATTACACCGCGGCAAAGGCGGGCGTCATCGGTCTGACGAAAACGGCGTCGAAGGAGATGGGCTCGCGCGGCATTCGGGTCAACGCGGTCGCGCCCGGCTTTACCGAGACAGACATGACCAATGCCCTCTCGGATGAAATCAAGGAGAGTGCGCGTGCGCGCATCGCGCTCGGACGATTCGGAACGCCGGAGGAAATCGCGGAGGCGGCGGCATTCCTCGCGTCCGACAAGGCGTCGTACATCACCGGACAGGTGCTCTGCGTTGACGGCAACACCGCGATGTGAACGCATCAGGGGGTGTACAAGGCTGCTGTTTTGTGCTAATATGAGAAAGAAGGCTGCTGCTTCTGTCTCCCCGGACAGTTCAGCGCGATTTTTGGAAAGAAGGAGAACCATCATGTACGAGAAAATTTGCGCCCTGCTGGCAGAAAAATTTGATGTCGATGTGGCAACACTGAATGAAAACACCAGCATTAAGGACGATCTCCAGGCCGATTCTCTGGACATCGTAGAGCTGATGACAGATCTGGAGGACGAGTACAACATCACAATTGAGGACGAGGAAGTCATGCAGATGAGCACGATTGGTGACGTCGTCAAGTATATTGAGGCACATACATAATTGTTCCGTATCCCCGGGTTCAACCCAAAAGGCTGAAGCCGGGGTGTTTTTCTGTCCGGGTTCTCGGGAAAGAAAGGAAGAATATCCGGCGGAACGCAGCGTGTAAAGATTGTGTATCAGAAATGAACCGGCCTGAAAAAACAGGTGCAATTCATCTGCGGAAGTGTTATAATGATGATCGAAATCGCAGACAAAAACTGACGCATTTCGGCGTTGGAAGATAATACGAATCATTTGGCTGCGAAGTAACATGTATTGGGGAGGAAACAATGGGATTTAGCAACATTCTGTCGCTGTGCGGCGGTCTGGGTCTGTTCCTGTTCGGCATGCGCTATATGGGCGCGGGACTGGAGCTGGCGGCCGGGCCGAAGCTGAACAGCCTGCTGGAGAAGCTGACGAGAAACCCGTTCATGGGCTTTCTGCTCGGCGTTCTGGTCACCGCTGTCGTGCAGTCATCCTCGGCAACTACAATCATGTGCATGGGCTTTCTGAATGCCGGTATTATGGATCTGGTACAGGCGGCGGGCGTCATTCTCGGCGCAAACGTCGGTACGACCATGACGAGCATTCTGATTGCGCTGGATGTCTCCGGCCTCGCACCGATCTGCATTTTCATCGGTTCGGTGATGCAGATGTTCTGCAAAAAGAAGCTGCATAAGCATATCGGACAGATTATCCTCGGCTTTGGTATCCTGTTCCAGGGCCTGCACACCATGAGCTCATCCATGTCCGGCTTAAAGGATATGCCGGCATTCCAAAGCTTCATTGCGTCCGCGACAAACCCGATTGTCGGTCTGCTCGTCGGCATTCTGCTGTGCGCCGTCATTCAGAGCTCTTCGGCAGCGGTCGGCGTTCTGCAGGCGCTCGCCATGCAGGGTTTGATGCCGATTTATTTTGCGGCCTTTTTGATTTGCGGCATCAACGTCGGCTCGTCGGTCACACCGTTTCTTTCTTCCATCGGTGCAAAGAATAACACCAAGCGTGCCGCGATTATCTATTGTACCTACAATGTCATCGGCGCGATTATCTTCGTCCCGCTGACCATATTTACGCCGTTTATCAATGTCTATCAGCTGGCTACCACGAACACCGTTGTACAGATTTCGATGTTCCATATCACCTTTAAGCTGGTGACGGCTCTGGTGCTGCTGCCGTTTGTCAAGAAGCTCGTGGATATTTCGTTCTTCTTCGTGCCCAAAAAGGTACACGAGAGCGCGTACCGGTTCACCTATATTGATCCGAAGCAGATTGTGGCGCCGAGCGTCACCACACGGCAGCTGTATAAGGAAGCAGAGCGCATGGCAGGCTTGGTTCGTGAGAATTTCATCCTCGCGGCTGAGGGAATGCTCAACAATGATACCTCCCATGCGGATGAAATCCGCGAGCGGGAAAATGTCATCAACTTCCTCAATCACGGCATCACCGATTATCTCATTCAGTTCAGCGGGCACAACCTGCCGTCGCATATGCCGCAGATTGTCGCAAATATGTTCCATCTGATCGGCGATCTGGAGCGCATCGGCGACCATGCGATCAACCTGCTGGAAAAGACAGAGCAATGCGTGCAGAATAATCTGATCTATTCGGATGAGGCGCGCAGTGAGCTGCAGACCATCTATGAGACAGACCTGCTGCTCTATGACCGCGCCTTCAGCGGATTTCTGTGTCACAGCCTGACAGAGGAGGATGCACTGGAGCTCAATCACATGGAGGATGAGGTGGACAATCTGACCAGACAGTCGGAGAACAACCACAT
>DJXF01000024.1 GCA_002449635.1 Clostridiales bacterium UBA7011
CGCGCCGGCACACCGGGGCCGGAAAAATCGCGCGTGCCGAGGATCAGGCTGTCGGGACGGCGTTCGGTTTCGCGCGCGACGCGCACGATGTCCGCCGGACTGTGCTGTCCGTCGCCGTCCGCCGTGACCACACCGGCGAGCTGCGGCCACATCTCCCGCGCGGCGCGCAGACCGGTGCGGAGCGCCTCTCCCTTGCCGCGGTTGACCGGATGCCGCACGACCGCACAGCCGAGCCGGGCACAGCGGTCAAACGGCTCCCGCACGGCGCTGCCGTCGTCGACGACGACAATGCGATTCGCCCCCAGCCGGATGAGCTGCTCCGCCAGTTCGGGCAGCGCGCCGTCCGGGTCGAGGGACGGGATGAGTACGGCGATGTTCATGCAGGCCTCCCGCGTCATTCGTCAAACAGCGACACAAATTCGGTGCGCGGCACGGTGAACGTCTTTCCGTTCAGATAGGCGAGCGAGCCGGCGTCCGTGGTAAAATCGAACCGCAGCTTGTGCGAGCACAGCGCCTGCGTTTTGCGGTGATATTTGCGGTTCATGTCGTTGCGGCCGTACTTGCTGTCGCCGAGCAGCGGGCGGCCGAGGTGGGCAAACTGCGCGCGCAGCTGATGCGTCCGCCCGGTAATCAGGTCGCATTCGACGAGCGAAAGCTCGGGCGTCTCGCGCAGCACCCGATAGCGCGTCACCGCGGTGCGCGCGCCGGGAACCGGATGGTCGTGCACGCTCACGCGCCGCTCGTCCTCGTGCCGCAGAATATAGTTGCGGATGGTGCCGTCCTTCGGGCGCACATGGCCGCAGGTCACGCACAGATAGCTCTTGTGCAGCTCGCGGTCGCGGATTTTCTGATTCATGACGCGCAGCGCCTCGGCGGTCTTCGCGGCGATGACGATGCCGGAGGTGCCGCGGTCGATGCGGTTGCACAGCGACGGGGTGAACGACGCCGCGTCCTTCGGGTTCCACCGCCCGTACTGGTACAAATACGCCTGGATGCGCGCGATGAGCGTGTCCGCCGTGCCGCTGTCATCCGCGTGGACGACCAGACCGGACGGCTTGTTGACCAGCAAAATATGGTGATCCTCGTAAACGACGGAAATGTTCGGGCGCGCGCGCAGATACGCCGGCTCCTCCGGCTGATCGGTGACAAAAAATTCGTCGTTGAGATACAGCTGCAGCACATCGCCCTCCTGCAGGCGGTAGGCGGCATCCGTGCGCTTGCCGTTGACTTTGATGCGCTTGAGCCGGATATATTTGTGCATCAGCCCGCCGGGGAGCAGGGGCACGGCCTTCTCCAGGAACTTGTTCAGGCGCTGTCCGCTGTCGTTTTTGGTGATTGTGAACTGTTTCACGGCGTCAAAGACCTCCCGATTTGTTCTGTTTTTAGTTTAACCGCAGAATAGACAAAAAGCAATCTTTTTCACGAAAAACGCTATACTTTCCCGCAGAAATGTGCTATAATACAAAAATCCTGAAAATGCGGATCGGAATGTGGATTTCCTGTTGACAAACCGCATTTTTATGAGGTATACTAATAATTGACCGTCAGCGAGGATTGCTATGAAACTCGATTTGAAACGCATCGCGGTGACCGACGGGGAAGCGCTTCCGTTTTCCTACGACACCGATCTCTCGAAAGAGGAATGGAACGGCGAATATCCGTTCCGCACACCGGTTCATGTCGAAGGAGAGGTCCGGAATCATCTGGGCGTGCTCCGGCTGAACGCAACCGTGCGCGCACAGGTTGAAACCCGGTGCGCCCGCTGTCTGGCACCCGTAAAAGTGGATCTTGAGACACCGTGCAGCATGATTCTGTCTGCCGATGTCCAGAACGACGAGAGGGACGACATCTATCAGCTGGAGGGCGACAGCGTCGAATTGGACGACATCGCGGTTCCGGCGATGCTGCTGGAGATTCCGATGACCTATCTGTGCAGACCCGACTGCAAGGGCCTGTGCCCGACCTGCGGCAGCAACTTAAATGAAGGTCCCTGCGGCTGCAGCGGGCGTCAGATCGACAGTCGCCTTGCCGTTCTCCAGAAGCTGCTGGATCACGACGGCTGAGGCAATGGATTCATCAAAAAAAGACTTTCAGGATAGACAGAGGAGGTGTTACCGAAATGGCAGTACCAAAGAGAAAGACTTCGAAAGCGAGACGTGATACACGGCGCAACAATGTCTGGAAGCTTTCGGTTCCGGGTCTGGTCAAGTGCCCGAAGTGCGGTGAGATGAAGCTCCCGCATAAGGTTTGCAAGGCTTGCGGCTATTACAACGGTCGTGAGGTCTTGAAGGTATCCGAGTAATTTCGGAGCACCCCAGAAATTGACGAAGAAATAGAGAAGGCGGCTGCGGCATCCTTCTCTATTTTTTTGCCGCTCGGCGGGTATTCTATTCTGAGAGCGCCGCCCCGATTTCTCGGGCGCATCCCTTGACGATTTGGCGAGGAAATGCGATAATTTATGCAGAAGCGTCCGGAGGGGACCGGAGACGGCTCTGCGGGCGCGGCGTGCGGACGGACTGCCGCTGGCGGGATGAAATCCCGATGGGGAAAGAAGCTGTCGCGGATGCGGAAAAAACACCGGATCTGTGAACAGAAAGGAGCAAAGCTTATGGCGAAGCCTATTGTGGCGATTGTCGGACGACCGAATGTCGGCAAATCCCAGCTGTTCAACCGGCTGGCGGGCAAGCGCCTTTCCATTGTAGAGGATACGCCGGGCATCACGCGGGACCGGCTGTATGCCGATTCCGAATGGCGCGGACGGACCTTTCAGGTCGTGGATACCGGCGGTATTGAGCCGGGAACGGACAATGAAATTTTGAAATTTATGCGCATGCAGGCGGAAATTGCCATTGATGCGGCCGATGTCATCGTGCTCATCACCGACCTGCACACCGGCGTGACAGCGGCGGATGAGGATGTCGCGGCGATGCTGCGCCGTTCGCGCAAGCCGGTGGTGCTCGCGGTCAACAAATGCGACCGGCCGGGCAGCGAGCCGCCGGAATTTTATGAATTTTACAACCTCGGACTGGGCGACCCGTTCGCCATTTCCGCCCTGCACGGCTACGGCACCGGCGATTTGCTCGATGCCTGCTATGAATATTTCCCGGCGGAAGAGGCGGAGGACGAGGCGGAGCGCGAGCAGATCAAGGTCGCGGTCATCGGCAAGCCGAATGTCGGCAAGTCCTCGCTCATCAACCAGGTTCTCGGCGAACAGCGCGTCATTGTCAGCAATATCGCGGGCACAACGCGCGACAGCGTGGACAGCGTGTATGAAAGCGACAAGGGAAGCTATCTGCTGATCGATACGGCGGGTATTCGCAAACGCGCGCGCGTGGACGAAAAGGTGGAAAAATTCAGCGTCATGCGCTCGCTGATGGCGATTGAGCGGGCGGATGTCTGTGTGATTATGATTGATGCCACGGAGGGCGTCACGGAGCAGGATACCAAGGTCGCAGGCGGTGCGCATCAGGCCGGAAAGGCGTGCATCATCGCCATCAACAAATGGGACCTTGTGGAAAAGGACGGCAAGACGATGGAGCAGTACACGCGCCGCGTGCGCGAGGGTCTGGCGTATATGCCGTATGCCCCCGTGGTGTTCCTGTCGGCGCTGACCGGTCAGCGCGTGCCCAAGCTGTTTGACCTGATCAACATGGTCTATGAACAGAACGGCCGCCGCATTCCGAC
>DJXF01000028.1 GCA_002449635.1 Clostridiales bacterium UBA7011
CCACGACCTCCTCGTCGGTCGCGTCCAGTCTGCCGTATCGAATGTTCTCCATGATGGTGCCCTTGAACAGCCATGTGTCCTGCAGTACCATGCCGAAGCCCTCGCGCAGGCTGGTGCGGTCGAAATCGCGCACATCGTGTCCATCCAGCCGAATCGCCCCGCTGTCGACATCATAAAAGCGCATGAGCAGCTTGACCATCGTGGTCTTTCCCGCACCGGTCGGGCCGACAATCGCCACCATCTGTCCCGCCCTGACATCGCAGGTGAAGTCATGGATGACCGGTCTTGCCGGGTCATAGCCGAAGCGCACATGGTCGAACTGGACATCTCCGCGAACGTCTGCAATGGATGCCGGATGCTCGGCGGTCTGCTCCTCCTCTTCCTCCTCGAGAAATTCAAAGACGCGCTCGGCTGCCGCCGCCATCGACTGCAGCATATTGGACACCTGTGCGAGCTGGGAAATCGGCTGTGTGAAATTGCGGACATACTGGATAAACGCCTGAATGTCGCCGACGGTAATCACACCCGCGACCGCCAGCATAGAGCCGGCGACGGCAACGCCGACATAACCAAGATTGCCGACAAAGTTCATCATCGGCTGCATCAGTCCGGACAAAAACTGGGATTTCCACGCCGATTCATACAGTTTTTCGTTGGTATCGCGGAACACGTCGCCCACGCGCCCCTCCTGGTTAAACGCGCGCACGACGCTGTGTCCGGAAAATGTCTCCTCAATCTGACCGTTGATCTCGCCGAGAAATTTCTGCTGCGCGCGGAAGTATTTCTGGCTGAAGCGCACAACGAGGCCGACAAACAGCAGCGAGATCGGCAGAATGGCAAGCGCAATCAGCGTCATCAGCGGGCTGATTGTCAGCATCATGATCAGCACGCCGACAACCGTTGTCACAGAGGTAATCAGCTGCGTCACGCTCTGATTGAGGCTCTGTCCCATCGTGTCCACATCATTTGTGATGCGGGAAAGCACCTCGCCGACCGTCCGGCTCTCGAAATAGCGCAGCGGCATGCGGTTGATTTTTTCACTGATCTCACGCCGCATGCGGAAGCAGACTTTCTGCGTGATGCCGGTCATAATCCAGCCCTGCACGAGTGCAAAGGCGGCACTCAGCACATACACGCCGAGCAGCAGCAAAAGAATCCAGCCGATGCGGGCAAAATCAATCGCGCCCGTGCCGGACAGCTTCGCAACCAGTCCCTCAAACAGAACCGTGATCGACTGACTCAGGATTTTCGGACCGGTGATGTTGAACACCGTACTGCCGACGGCAAAAACCAGCACCGCAAGCAAACCGATGCGGTAGCGGCCGATATAGCGCAGCAGCCGGCGCAGCGTCCCCCTGAAATTTTTCGGTTTTTCCCCTGTCATCCCGTGCGGTCCGCGCCGCATGCGCGGTCTTGTGTTCTCACTCATCTCGCGCCGCCTCCTTCCAGTTCCCTTTCACTCAGCTGGCTCTCTGCAATTTCCCGATAGGTGCGGCAGCTGTGCAGCAGCTGTTCATGTGTGCCGATTCCCTCGATGCACCCCTCATTGAGCACAATAATCTGATCTGCGTGCAGAATCGTAGAAATGCGCTGCGCCACAATGAACACCGTCGCCTCGCTCACACTGCCGGCCAGCGCACGGCGCAGCGCCGCATCCGTCTTATAGTCGAGCGCGGAAAACGAATCATCAAACAGATAGACCTTCGGATGCTTTGCAATCGCGCGCGCAATGGACAGACGCTGTTTCTGTCCGCCGGAGACATTGCTGCCGCCCTGTGCGATCGCGCTCCGGTAGCCGTCCACCTTGCTGTCAATAAACTCGGTCGCCTGTGCGATATCCGCCGCGCGCTTCATCTCCTCATCGGTCACCTGTTTCCCGGCAAATTTCAGGTTGGAGGCGATACTTCCGGAAAACAGAACTCCCTTCTGCGGCACAAAGCCCAGCTGGTCGCGCAGCTCTGCCTGTCTGATGTCGCGCACATCTACGCCGTCGAGCGTGACACGGCCGGACGTGACATCAAAAAACCGCGCAATCAGATGGAGCAGCGTCGACTTTCCGCAGCCCGTCGAACCGATGATGGCCGTGGTCTTCCCCGGCTCCGCGGTGAAGCTGATATGGGACAGCGCGTCCCGGTCTGCGCCCGGATAGCGGAACGAAACGTCCTCAAAGCAGATGCGTCCGCGCCATGCATGCTCGACCGGTGTTTTCGGGTCTGCAATCGACGGGACTGTGTGCAGCACCTCGTTGATGCGGTCTGCCGCGACACCTGCACGCGGCAGCATGATCGACACCATGGTCATCATCATAAACGACATGACAATCATCATGGTGTAGTTGATAAATGCCATCATATCGCCGACCTGCAGCTGACCGGCGTCGACCCCCTTGCTGCCAAACCAGACAATCATCACGGTGATGCCGTTCATTGTCAGCATCATCAGCGGCATCATGAATGTCATGACGCGGTTGGTAAACAGCTGCGTGCGCATCAGCGCATCATTTGCCTGAGAAAAGCGCTCTTCCTCATGCTTTTCCCTGCTGAACGCGCGAATCGGCATGATGCCGGTGAGAATCTCGCGGCTGATCAGATTCATCCGGTCGACGAGCGACTGCATCATGCGGAATTTCGGCATGGAGAGCGAAATCAGCGTGCCGAGCACCGCCAGGATGACGGCAACCGCGACAAAAATAATCCAGCCCATACCCGTGTGCGTATTGACGACCTTGAGAATACCGCCGACCGCACAGATCGGGGCGAACAGCACCATGCGCAGCAGGATCACAATCACCATCTGCACCTGCTGAATGTCGTTGGTGCACCGTGTGATGAGGGATGCCGTCGAAAACCGGTTCATCTCCGTGCTGGAAAACGCCAGTACGCGCTCAAACATGCTGCCGCGCAAATCGCGTCCGATACCCGAACCGATCCGGCTGGCGAGCAGTCCCACAACAATCGCGGCGAGCACGCCAAGCGCCGCCAGTCCGAGCATCTTTCCGCCCGTCGTCAGCAGATACCGGCTGCGGAATGCGCCGAGATCGGTGCCCATCGCCTCGTACTCCGCCGCGACAAACTGTACGGCCATCTGCTGCAGCGTGCTCTCCGGCACGTTGTCCAGCTGCGCAAGCGCCTGCTCCCGCATCCGGGCGAACTGCTCACGCGAAACCGCGCCGCTCTCGATCGCCGCATACATCTGACCGACATCCGCATGCTGCTCCGCCGCCTGCGAAAGCAAAACCATCGGACGCGCAAATGCCCGCGACAGCGCTTCTCTCTGCTCACCCTCCACATAGGACTTTAACACGTAGCTCCCGTCCTGCTGCAGGGTGTATGCCGCTGTCGCCTGCCGGACCTCCTCGTCCGTCAAAAACAGTTTCAGCGCTTCGAGTGACTGCCCGCGTATTTTCTCCGGCACCGCGTCGGCAATGCCGTTTTGCTGAATGCCGACATCGACAATGCTGCTCATATAAGTCGGCAGCGTCAAATCGCAGTATGCCTGAACAATCAGCAGGGCGAAAATGACGCAGACCGTCTTCCACGCGCCCTTGAGATAGCCTAAAATTGACCGCATCGCGTCTCCTCCTCCGTTGTCTCCGTTTCCGCGCCGGCGTTCATTTCACGCTCCATCACTTCCGTTATCTCGCGCATGCCGGCAAGCGCGGCGCGAAACCGCTCGTGTCCCACCTGCCCGGCAACGCGCTCCATCAACGCACACCAGCGCGCATGCTGCTGCTCACAGACCGTCTGTCCGTTCTGCGTGAGCGAAACAAAGGTGCTGCGCCGGTCGCTCTCATCCACCTCGCGCACAACCAGCCCGCGCTGTTCGAGATTGCGCAGCATTTTCGATGCGCCCGACTTTGTCACATGCATCTTCTGCGCCAGCTCGCTCACATATATGCCGGGCACCTGCGGATGCATGCGCTGATACCGGCGAATCATCATCAAAAATCCGAATTCACGATCGGAAACGTCCCGCAGCATCTCATTCCAGCGCAGATGCCGCATGCCGCCCATCGTCTGCATAAAATCGCGGGCGGGTTCCCACTTCTCCATGCCTGTTCCTCCTTCCGCCTTATCGGACTGTACCACAGTATAGCACCGATAGTTGACCAAGTCAACTGTTGATATTGTAAATTTTTTTGCAAAAAAACGAACGCACAGCACACAGCCGTACGTTCGTTGTAAAACAGCCTCTTTGAATCAACGGATGTCAGTATCCCGTCCTGCCGTCGAGCAGGTCGTCGTGCTCGACCCATTCCTGCACCTGCACGGTATCGTATGTATCGTGATCGCGGCGGATGACCACCTGACGAATCCCCGCATTGATAATCATGCGCTTGCACATCGTGCACGAATTGGCATCCCGCATGATTTCGCCGGTTTTTGCGTCGCGCCCGACGAGATACAGCGTTGCGCCGATCATTTCCTCACGGGACGCAGCGATGATTGCATTCATTTCCGCATGCACCGAACGGCAGAACTCGTACTGCGTGCCGCGCGGAATGTTGCGCTGCTCGCGGATGCAGTAATTGAGGTCAATGCAGTTGGCACGCCCGCGCGGCGCACCGGTATAGCCAGTGGAAATAATGACGTCATTTTTGACGATGACCGCGCCGAAATTGCGGCGCATGCAGGTGCCGCGCTCGAGCGCGACCTCCGCCATATCGAGGTAATAATTCTGTTTGTCGCGCCGGTTCATCTTCACGGCTCCTTTCCTCGGTGATCCGGGACGATACGGCATCCTCCGGCAAAGGCAATTGTTCCGCGCCCCGGCCGAAGCGGTATCGTTTTTAGTTCAAAAAGTCCTTGAGCTTCTTCGAGCGGCTCGGATGGCGCAGCTTGCGCAGCGCCTTCGCCTCAATCTGACGAATGCGCTCTCGGGTGACATTGAACTCCTTGCCCACTTCCTCGAGCGTGCGCGTGCGGCCGTCCTCAATGCCGAAACGCAGGCGCAAAACCTTTTCCTCCCGCGGCGTCAGCGTCTTGAGCACTTCGACGAGCTGCTCCTTGAGCAGGGTGAACGAAGCGGCCTCCGCCGGCTCAAGCGCGTCGTCATCCGGAATAAAATCGCCCAGATGGCTGTCTTCCTCCTCGCCGATCGGCGTTTCCAGGGAAACCGGCTCCTGCGCAATCTTGAGGATTTCGCGCACGCGTTCGACCGGCATATTCATTTCGTCCGCAATTTCCTCCGGCTGCGGGTCATGTCCCAGCTCCTGAAGCAGCTGGCGGGAAACGCGGATGACCTTGTTGATGGTCTCCACCATGTGCACCGGAATGCGGATGGTGCGCGCCTGGTCGGCAATCGCGCGTGTGATCGCCTGGCGAATCCACCATGTCGCATAGGTGGAAAACTTAAAGCCCTTGGTGCAGTCGAACTTTTCAACCGCCTTGAGCAGACCGAGGTTTCCCTCCTGAATCAGGTCGAGGAACAGCATGCCGCGGCCGACATAGCGCTTGGCAATCGAGACGACCAGACGGAGATTGGCCTCGGACAGGCGCTTTTTCGCATCCTCGCCGCGGCGAATGACCTTGCGCAGCTCCGCAATCTGAGCCGGGTCTGTCTCCGCACCGTCCGCCTCAAGCTGATGGAGCGTCTCCATCGCTTCCGCGCCCGCCTGCATGCGCTCTGCCAGCAGGACCTCTTCCTCCGGCGTCAGCAGGTCAACCTTGCCGATTTCCTTGAGATACATGCGCACCGGATCGTCAATCGCAAAGCCCTCTGCCAGGGATTCGGTGTCCTCCAGCTCCTCCTTGGGAACCTCTTCGACATTCTCTTCGGAAAATTCCTCTTCGTTTTCCAGCGGAACGACGAGCGCCTCTGCGCCCTTGATTTCCACGCCCGCCTTATCCAGATCCTCGTACAGCTTATCCAGCTCGTCGGACTCCATGTTGATGGAATCCAAAGCATCGGACATTTCCTTCAGCGTGAGCTTGCCCTTCTTCTTTCCCTGAGCCAGCAGTTCCTTAATAACGGCCTGCTTTTTTGCATCCATGTCCATGTCCTGTGTCATTCTTTAAGCCTCCAAAAATGTATCATTAACGCCGCGGTGCTGTGCCCGCGGAACACCAACAAAAACCCCTCCGGACTGCACTCAGTCCGCTGTCCCGTCAAACCGTTTGCTCTTGCGCTGCATTTCCGCTTTTCGCAGCAGCGGGTCGGTTCCGGTCTGCCCGGGTATGTCACGCGAAGCCCTCTGCTCCGCAATAATCGCAAGATAATCCTCCATCGCGCGCTGCCGCCGGTCCGCCGGAATTTCCGTGCCGAGCGCCGAGACCAGAAGCTCGGTCTCCTCCGGCTGCAGGGTTACCTCCAGCGCCGGAACGGTGATGCTCCGTCCGCTGTCAAACAGGGCAATGGCGTGCTCATAAATTTTGCCCAGTACCGGCGAAGAAAAATCGGATGGCTGCAATTTTTCCCGCATTTCCGGCAGCAAAGACGCATCTGTCAGCAGCAGTGACAGCAGGCCTTCCTCCGCGCGGGCGGAACGCACATTTTCAAAGCGGATTGCGCGCTCCCTCGGCTGCGCCGCCTGTACGGGCGTGCGCACCTGCCGGTGATACTGCCTGCGCTGCTGACGGCGCAGCCTTGTCTGTGCGTTTTTGACCTCCTGCTGAAAGGCGGCCAGTGTCACGCCGGCGAGCTTTGCCGTCGAGGCGGTATACACATCGCGCTCCACCTGATTGTCCAGCGCCGCAAGGATGCCCGCCGCCTCGCGCAAAAATAAAATACGCTGATCGTCCTCTGTAAAGTCGTATTTCTCGCGCACGGATTCAATGCGGTAGCGCACGTCGTTGTCCGACCGTTCAATCAGCTTGCGGAATGCCTCCGCGCCCTTTGCTTTGATGAACTCGTCCGGGTCCTTCGCGCCCGGAATGCGCAGAATGCGCACGCGCAGTCCCGCTTTTTTCAAAATATCAATGGCGCGCTGAGAGGCGGCCTGTCCCGCCGTATCCGCGTCATAGCAGATGATGACATTTTTTGTATAGCGCGCGAGCAGACGCGCCTGCTCGTCGGTCAGCGAGGTGCCGAGCGATGCCACCGCACTGTCAAATCCCGCCTGATGCAGCGCAATGACGTCCATATAGCCCTCTGCGAGCAGAAAATACTCACTTTTCGTCTTTTTGGCCGCATTCATCGCAAACAGATTGCGGCGTTTGTTGAAGACCAGTGTCTCCGGTGAGTTGAGATATTTCGGTTTGCTGTCGTCCATGACGCGCCCGCCGAAGCCGATGACATCGCCGCGGATGTCGATAATCGGAAACATGACGCGATTGCGGAACTTGTCGTAATACGTCCCTTTGGGACTGCGCACAATCAGACCGGCCGCCTCCAGCTCCTCCTTGCTGTACCCCTTTGCTGTCATTGCATCGAGCAGCGCATGAAAGGAGTCGGGCGCATATCCGAGCCCGAAATTGTTGAGCGTGCGTTTTGCCAGTCTGCGTCCCCGGAAATACTGAAGCGCCTGCGCGCCCGCCGGCGCATACAGCTGTGCGTAAAAGAACCGGGCCGCCTCTGTCAGCAGGGAAAGAATGCGCTCTCGCTGATGCGGCGCACGGCGCGATTCCCCCGTTTCCACCACGGTCATGTTGTACTGCTTGGCGAGAAACCGCACGGCGTCCTGAAATTCCAGACCCTC
>DJXF01000080.1 GCA_002449635.1 Clostridiales bacterium UBA7011
TTCTTGCCGATGTCGTGGATGTCGCCCTTGACGGTTGCGAGGATGACCTTTTCCGCCTGCGGCGCTTCTCCGCCCGTCTGCGCCATGCACTGGCGGACAACCTCAAAGCCCTGCTGGGCGCATTCTGCCGAGCGAATGAGCTGCGGCAGGAAAATTTTGTTCTGTTCAAACAGATCGCCCACCAGGTCAAGCGCGGGAATCAGATGCTGCGCCACGACATCGAGCGGATCGTTTTCCTGCAGGAGTGCGCGCGTTGCGGCGGCGCAGTCCTCCCCCATGCCCTTGAGAATGGCGGTGCGAACGTCCGGCGCACCGGATGCGGAGGATTGGGCCGGCTTGGGCGCGTCCACCGGAACAGCATAGGTCTCAATATAGTGCGCGCTGCCCGGGTCGCGCTGATGCAGCAGATTGTGTACATCGACCGCCTGCATCATTTCGGGCACATTCGGGTTGATAATCGGAAAATCCAGCCCGTTTTCCAGCGCAATCGCGAGAAAATGCGCATTGACCTTTACGCGCTGCGGCAGACCGAATGAAATATTCGACACGCCCAGGCAGGTTTTCACGCCCAGTTCCGCCTTGACTGCGCGCAGGGCCGCCAGTGTGTTCATTGCGCCTGCCGGCTCGGCGGAGACGGTCAGCGTCAGACAGTCGATGGCAATGCGCTCCGGTCCGATGCCATATTCTGCCGCGCGAGCGACAATTTTTCGTGCGATGGCAATGCGGCCCTCTGCAGTCGGCGGAATACCCGCCTCGTCGAGCGTGAGGCCGACGACCATGGTGCCGTATTTGGCGGCGAGCGGAAGAATCGCGCGCAGACTGACCTCTTCTCCGTTAACGGAATTGATGATCGGTATGCCGTTATAGCAGCGCAGCGCGGGCTCGAGCACGTCCGGGTTGTTGGAATCCAGCTGGAGCGGCAGGTCGATGACGCTCTGCAGCTCTCTGGTGACCTCCAGCATCATTTCGCGCTCGTCGATACCCGGAAGTCCCACATTGACGTCGAGCACATGTGCGCCGGCGTCCGCCTGCGAGATACCCTGCTCGATAATATAGTCGAGATCGTGCTCCTGCAGTGCCTGCTTGAAGCGTTTTTTGCCGGTGGGATTGATGCGCTCTCCGATGACACAGACACCGTCCACCGGCACATAGCGCGTGCCGGAGCACAGCGCGGACAAATGCTTTTGCTCCGGAAGCCGGAAGGTGCTCCGGTCGAGCACCGCGCGCATCCGGCGGATATACTCCGGCGTCGTACCGCAGCAGCCGCCGAAAATCGTAAAGCCGAGCGCGAGATAGTCCTGCGTGTATTGCGCAAACTGCTCCGGTGTGATGTCATACGAGAGGGAACCGGACGAGGCATCGGGCAGGCCGGCGTTCGGCTTGATAATCATCGGGACAGAGGTGACAGCGGCGAGCCGCTCGGCAATCGGGAGGATTTCCCGCGGACCGAGCGAACAGTTGATGCCGACAGCACTGACGCCGAGCCGCTCCAATGTGAGCGAAGCTGCCTCCGGCGGGACGCCGAGAAACGTGCGTCCGGTGGCCTCGTAGGTCATCGTTGCAAAAACCGGGAGATCGGTCAGCTCGCGCGCTGCGAGAACAGCGGCGCGCACCTCGAGCAGATCGGTCATGGTTTCCAGATAAATCGCGTCCACGCCGCATGCCGCGCCGCAGCGAATCTGCCGCGCAAAAATCTGATACGCCTCCTCAAACGGGAGGGTGCCGACAGGCGCGAGCAGCTCGCCGATCGGACCGACGTCCAGTGCGACAAATTCTGCGCCCGAGGCGCGCGCGTTGGCGACAGCGGCGGCAATGATTTCCTCCACGGTGTGACCGCAGCCCGCGGTTTTCTTTTCGTTCGCACCAAAGGTGCAGGTAATCACCATGTCCGAGCCTGCTTCGACATAGCTTCGGTGGATGCCGGTGATGATCTCCGGATGGGTGAGATTCATCAGCTCGGGCAGTGCGCCCGCCGGCATACCGGCCTGCATGAGCATGGTGCCCATGCCGCCGTCAAGCATGAGAAATCTGCTGTTGATCCAGCTGTTAAGCTCCACAGTGTGTGCCTCTCTTTCTATAAGGACAGTCGGCGGACAGACCGCAGGTGCCGCAGCCGCGTGCGTGTCCGCTGACGGGATGAACAGAAATACCGAGCAGAGCGGTGACCGACTTGCGCGGCGTGAGGATATTGGTCGGTGTGACAGACAGACCGATGCGGCGCGGTGCGTCACACAGCGTCAAAAGCTCCGGCTGAAGCGAAAGGGGAAGGTCTCCGTAGCCGGGCGAATAGCGGCCGGTGAGAAATCGCCCGGACTGTGTGATGGCTTCGCGGATTTCCGCCTCTGCCGCGTCGCACACCTTTTCGATGGCTTCGCCTGCCGCCGCATCGAGTGCAAGCGCGAGCAGCATACTGCGGTGCTCGGTCAGGCGGATTTCGCGGTCCACAGCGGCGCCGAGCGTGGCGCACAGCACAGCCATGCGGTCACAGCCCGCAAGATGGCGGCGAATGTCCTTTCCTGAGAGCGGCAGCGCATCGGGCGCACATTCCACCCATCTCCACCGCGGGGCGGCGAGCTGTTCCATGCGTGCAATCGCATGCTGTGCGGTCTGTGTGATGTGCGCGTCCTCGCCGCCGTGTCCCATGTAGCGCAGCACCTCGGATACATCGAGTTTCAGCTTCATGCGTTGTTCGTCGCCTCGAGAATTTTGCGGATGCGCATATAAATCAGGTGTGCCACGCGCGGATTGTTCATGGTGTACAGATGAATACCGTCCACACCGCTTGCAATCAGATCGATGATCTGATCGACGGCATAGGCGATACCGGCGTCGAACAGCGCTTCGGGATTGTTTTCGTAGCGGGAGACCATGTGCGCGAACTTGCGCGGCAGGCTCGCGCCGCAGGTGGAGACCATGCGCTCAATCTGCGCCTTGTTGATGACCGGCATAATGCCCGCCTCAATCGGGACGGTGATGCCGGCCAGACGCATGCGGTCGAGAAACGCGTAAAAGTCGTTGTTGTCAAAAAACAGCTGGGAAATCAGATGGGTGGTGCCTGCCTCGATTTTCGGCCGCATGTTGGTGACGTCGGAAATGAGGTCATCCGATTCCGGATGTCCCTCCGGATAGCACGCGCCGCAGATGTCAAAGCCGCCGAAATCGGAGATAAACTGGGTCAGATCGCTCGCATAGCGAAAGTCGCCCGGAATGGGCAGCTCGGGATGCAGATCGCCGCGCAGCGCAAGGACATTTTCAATGCCGTTTTCGCGCAGCTCGGTGAGAATTTCCTCAGCCTGCCGGCGTGTCGTGTGAATCGCCGTCAGGTGGGCGAGCGGCTCGATGTGATAGGTATTTTTGAGGTCGGCGGAAATTTTTGCGGTCAGGCTGCCGGAGCCGGAGCCGCCCGCGCCATAGGTCACGCTGATGAAATCCGGCTCCAGATCACTCAGGCGCTCAATGGTGTCGTAAATGGTGTCGATTTTGCTGGTCTGTTTCGGCGGAAAAACCTCCAGAGAAAAGACCGTCTTTTTTGTGCGGAAAATATCTGAAATTTTCATGATGGAATCCCCTGTGGTTTACTAGTATTTTTCTTAGTATACCGCATCTGCTGTGAAAAAGCAAAACAGAAAAAGGAATTTGCAAAAATATACGAATTCACGAAATATTTCCGTGCGATTTGACAAAAAAACGGGCAGAAAATCGAAATTTTTCGTGCGATACAATCCGCGGAAAGCGTGCATACGGGTGTACATTTGTGCAAAACTATGGTATACTGTGAGAAAGTTTTTGACGTTTGGCCGCTGAATGATGTATTTGCGCGGCGTTCGGATAGATTTGAACACAAATTATTTTGACAATATTTTCGAAACACGGCGGCAGCATGCGGCAGTGCCCTGTCCGATTCGGGGAGCATCTGTCTGCGGTGCCTGCTTCAGAGGTGAGGAAATGCAGCTGTCGTGTTGGATGTAAAGGAAAGTGATACACGGATTATGAAAGAAAAACTGAAGATTATACCGCTGGGCGGACTCAACGAGATCGGCAAGAACATGACGGTTGTGGAGTACGGGCAGGATATTTTTGTGATTGACTGCGGACTGGCATTTCCGGACAATGAAATGCTTGGCGTTGATCTGGTCATTCCGGACATCACCTATCTGCGGCGCCACAAGAACAAGGTGCGCGGCATTGTGATTACCCACGGACATGAGGACCATATCGGCGCGCTGCCGTATGTGCTCAAGGAGCTGAATGTTCCGGTGTACTGTACGCGTTTGGTCGCAGGCATCCTCAACTCCAAGTTTGAGGAGCACCGTATGCTCGGCAAGGTCCGCATCAACTGCGTCAAAGCGGGCGATCACATTCGCCTCGGCTGCTTCAACATCGAGCTGATTCACACCAATCACTCGATTGCGGATGCCGTTGCGCTGGCGATTCGCACGCCGCTCGGAACGATCATTCACACCGGCGATTTCAAGATTGATGCGACACCGGTTTCGGGTGAAATGATTGACCTGACCCGCTTCGGCGAGCTGGGCAAAGAAGGCGTGCTGGCGCTGATGAGCGATTCGACCAATGTTGAGCGTTCGGGCTTTACGCCGAGCGAGATGGAGGTCGGAAAGACCTTTGAGGCGCAGTTCAAGGGCTGCGATCAGCGCATTGTCATTGCCACGTTTGCCTCGAACATTTACCGCGTGCAGCAGGTCATCGACGCAGCCGCGCACCACGGGCGAAAGGTTGCCATCTGCGGACGCAGCATGGAGAACATCGCGCGCGTTGCGATGGAGCTGGGCTATCTGAGTGTGCCGAAAAATGTGCTCATCGAGCTCTCGGACATCAACCGCTATCCCAAGAGCAAGGTGGTTATCGTGTGCACCGGCTCGCAGGGCGAGGCGATGAGTGCGCTGTACCGCATGGCATTTTCCGCGCACAAGCAGGTGGAGATCGGTCCGGGGGATAAAATTATTATCTCGGCGTCCGCCATTCCGGGCAATGAAAAATCGGTCACCAAAATGATCAACGAGCTGAGCAAGAAGGGCGCAGACGTCGTCTATGACCGCTCTGCCATTATTCACGTTTCCGGACATGCCTGCTGCGAAGAGCTCAAACTGATGCTCGCGCTCGTCAAGCCGAAGTACTTTATTCCGGTACACGGCGAATACCGCATGCTGCGCCGGCACGGTGAACTCGCCGTACAGACCGGCGTCAATCCGCGCCATGTCATTATTTCCGACATCGGCCGCCCGATTGAAATTACGGCAAAGGCCGCACGTCTGGCCAATCCGGTTCCTGCCGGCAAGGTTCTGGTCGATGGGTTCGGCATCGGTGATGTCGGCACAGCCGTACTGCGCGACCGAAAGCACCTCTCGGAGGATGGCCTGCTGGTTGTTGTTGTCACACTTGACAGCGAAAGCGGACTGGTCATTGCAGGTCCGGATATTGTCTCCCGCGGATTCATTTATGTAAAGGAAGCGGAGAACCTCATGGAAGAGCTGCGCCGCATCTCACAGCGTGCGCTTGACCGCTGCATTGATGAAGACATCCGCGACTGGACTACGATAAAAGCAAATGTCAAAAACGATCTGTCAGAATTCCTGTACAGAAAAACCAAGCGCAGTCCGATGATTCTTCCGGTTATTATGGAAATCTGATTGCACCCGATTCTATCCGATGCAGACAAAGCCGCTGATACTGCTTTTCGCGGATGGCAAATAGAAGGTTGTGCCGCATGGCAGACCAAAAAAACAAAAACAGGATAAGAAAAAAGACCGCTTTTCTCCAGTCTTCGGGCAGGGGAAAAGCGGTTTTCGCATGGATGAGGGGACAGGGGCGGAATGGTGCAACAAAAAAAGACACACCGGAGTGTGTCTTTTTCGGTATCCTGTTTTTTTTGTCAGATTACTCCGCTGTGTACGGCAGCATTGCGATGTGACGGGCACGCTTGATTGCCTCAGTCAGCTGACGCTGATGCTTTGCGCAGGTGCCGGTCATTCTGCGGGGCAGAATCTTGCCGCGCTCAGACATATATCTCTTGAGCTTGGCGACATCCTTATAATCAATAGCCTCGACCTTGTCTACGCAGAAGGAGCAAACCTTTCTGCGGCGGCGGCCGCCGCGGTTCGGGCGATATTCTCTCTTTTCTTCAGCCATTGTCGTAACCTCCTTATTCGGTAATCAGAACGGAACCTCACCGTCATCATCGGAAATCTCACTGAAATCCGAGTCGCTCGTGGGCATATCAAAGCTGGGAGCGGGATGAGAGGGAGCAGAAGGCTGCTGGGGTGCAGCATAAGAATCCGTGTAACCACCCTGATAGCCGCTGTTGGACTCGCGGGATTTCTTGGATTCGCCGAACTGAACCTCATCTGCGACAACTTCGACAGATGTGCGGTTGTTTCCGTTTTTGTCTTGCCAGCGCCTTGTCTGGATGCTTCCGACTACAACGATCATCATGCCCTTTGTGAACCACTGAGAGACAAACTCTGCTGTGCGTCTCCAGGCAACAATGTCGATAAAGTCCGTGATGCGCTCTCGATTGGAACCGCTGTAATTGCGTTCTACAGCGATCGAGAAGCTGACAACCGGTACATTACCGTTCGGTGTGTAGCGAAGCTCGGGGTCACGGGTGAGGCGACCCATAAGAATTGCTTTGTTCAGCATATTCCGTCACCAGCCTTAGTCTCTGGAAATGATGATGGAACGCATAACGCCATCGGTGATCTTGTAGACACGATCAAGCTCAGCCGGGAAAGACGGCAGAGACTCGAACTGGATCAGCGTGTAGTAGCCTTCACGAAGATCATTGATCTCGTATGCCATTCTGCGCTTGCCCCAGTCGTCCACGGACTCAATGGTACCGTGCTTTTCGATCAGAGTCTTGAACTTCTCAACGATTCCAGCGATTGCTTCCTCACCGAGATTCGGGTTGACAATGAAGATTGTCTCGTACTTACCATTTACCTTTGCCAATTTCAGCACCTCCTTTTGGACGTTGGCCCACACCCTTTGTGTGAGCAAGGATACCTTTTTATTATACGGGTTTCCGACAGCTTGTCAAGGGGCTGTTTTCAAAAAAAACCAAAAGAATGAAAAGGTTTTTTGCGTTTTTCTCCTTGACGAACATGGGCTGCTGTGATAAAATACCTTCCAGATGCTAATGTGGCTCAGGGGTAGAGCAGCTCACTCGTAATGAGCAGGTCGTCGGTTCGAATCCGACCATTAGCTCCATCAAAACCGCTTGTTTCTTCGGAAATGGGCGGTTTTTTGTACTTTTTGTATGCGTTGAAATTTGACAAACCACAAATTGTGGTTTATTTGTGGTTTACGGCACTTTTATTAACGTGGTTTATCGTTGCAGAAAGACCGCACAAACTGGAATAATCCGGCTTGTGCGGCCTTTTTTAAGCGCGTTTTGTGGTTGTTCGGTTGGCGGTTGGCGCGAGAAGATTCTCAAGTGCTTCTGCAGCAGCTGCATTTGCAGATTGGATTGCGTGGGAATAGATTTTGGTTGTCGTAGCGGGAGTTGCGTGTCCAAGACGATCTGCAACTGTTGTTACTGGAATATTACTTGCAATCTGTAAGGTGGCGTTTGTATGCCGCAGGCTATGGATATGGATTGCAGGAAGGTCGGTTCGATTGATGAAGTCACGAAACCAGCTTGTCAGGCTGTCCGGATTGATCGGAAGACCGTCGGGACGGGTGAACAATCTTGGATGCTCTGCCCGGTCGGGATTCCACAAAGCCCCCGCCTTGAAACGTGCTTCGGTCTGATGCAGACGATAAGCTTTCAGCATGGAAATGACAGAGGAAGAAATCTTGATGGCTCTGTATGAGCTTGTATTCTTGGTGCAGTCCTCAATGATGCCCTGACCGGCAATATACTGCGAGGTACGGCGTATAGAAATCAGAGCATGATCAAAGTCAATATCGTGCCATTCCAGACCGCATAGCTCAGCACGGCGCATACCGGTGAACAGAAGGAGAGAGACCATGACACGGTGTTCCTCTGTTTCGGTTTTCAGCAGGGAGAGGAGGTCTTGTGCTTGATACTCGTTGAGGTATACGGCTTCCTCATGTGCCTGCTTCGGAAGCTCGGCACGGTGGGCGGGATTGTCATAGACCAGCTGCCACTTGACTGCACGCTGCATGATTGAACTGATGACGTTATGATACTTGCGGACGGTGGCAGGAGAAAGCCCCTTGTTTGTTTTCGTGTAGGAGAACAGGAAAGAAAAGTCTTTACCCAACGCAGCGCTGATTTTCTGTGCGCTCTCAATACTGACAGGACGGTTGTTATAGGCTTCACGAAGGGTGTTGATATGTAAGCCGGCAGAGGCTGCCAGAGCCTTCTGCGTCAATCCTGATGCCTTTGCCAGTGATCGTATATCTGCGATAGGCTGTGCTTTACTGTCAGCCCTCACGCCCTCTGCGGACAACTGCTTATAGAATGCATTCAGATGGTTCGGACGGAGCTTGTCGATGTGGATTTGACCGATGGCTGCGTTGATACGCGGCAGAAGCTGCTTGTATCCCTGCAAAGTGCGAGGCCTGAGATGGTCATTCGCATATTCTTCAAAGTAACGCTTTGCAAAATCTTCAAACTTGATGCCGGAAGATAAAACAAGCCCTTGCTGTACTTGCTGCTCAAAGAGAATAGCAGCTTTCATAGCTTCTTTTTCTGCCTTTTTGGGAGACATACCCACAGGCGGCTTCCATGTCTTGGTTTTCCTGACCTGCTTTCCGTTGGAAGAGTATCCTTCGAAAGCGGCTGGGTTATCGAACGCCGGAAGAGTTGTTCGAAGCCTATCTGGATAATATCTATTACGTGGTGCAGCAGAGAAAGTCTGCATCCAAGGCGGCGATACCGCCCTGTTCTACAAACTGTTCAATTTGCACTTGCAATTTTCAAAAAAATAAAAGAACTCTGTAAAATCAAATCAGCGCGCGGCTTGGAGATATCCGGCCCTTTCTTTCGCGTTTATAAACAGCAATAGGTATCGTTCTGGCTGTAAAGGTGAAAGCGCAGCAGCGGAGCAAAGCAAACGCTGCGCTGGTGATCTCCATCATCGGTGCGGCAATTGCTGTGCTGAACATGGCAGTGGGTGCTGTTTTGGCGGCCGCTTAACGCAGAACAAAGAGATAAAACCGCATAACGGATACGGGAACCGGCTGCCTCACGGCAGACGGTTACAATTTACGCTGACCTGTCAGGGCAGTACGGGCAGGAGCCTTTTCCGTAAAATGGGGATAATGCCTCTTTTGTTGGCGGAGTGCACAAAAATTTTGCGGGATTACACGCATTTTTATTGTATTTTTTCGCCTGATGTGGTTTAATGGTAGTAAGAAAGAACGACGTGGAAATGACTGATTACAATAGAAAAAGAGG
>DJXF01000042.1:0-1950 GCA_002449635.1 Clostridiales bacterium UBA7011
TGCAGTAGGTGCAGAAATTGTTGCACCCGTACATGATGGACAGCCACGCGTGACAGCCCTCATCGCGCTGCACCGGAAGGCCCTCCGCAATCTCGCCCTTCGGGTCGCCGGAAATGTCAAAAATGCGCTTGCTTCCGTTCAGCCTGCGCAGCAGCAGCTCCGGAAACCGCCAGAGCATATGCGTGCCGAACACGATATCGACGCGCGGATAGCTCTTTTTGATTTTCTCCGCAATGTGTTCCTGCTGCACCATGCAGCCGCACATGCAGATGGTCACATCCGGGCGCGTCTCCTTGATGTGCGTATACTGTCCCATGATGCCGAACACGCGCTTTTCGGCATGCTCGCGCACGGCACAGGTGTTGACGACGATGACGTCCGCCTGCGCGGCGTTCTCTGTCCGCGCATAGCCCATCTCCGCCAGCATACCCGCAATGCGCTCGGTGTCCGCCTCATTCTGCTGACAGCCAAAGGTCTGGCAGAAAAAGCGCGGCGTCTCCGGGCGCAGTGCGTTGCGCCGGTGCAGCTGCTCCATGCAGTCGAGCTGACGCGCGATTTCCTCCGCCGGTACTTGTCTCGATGTCATATCTGTCATGCTGTTTTCCATCCTACTTATCGAAATTCATTCAGCTGAGCGTCGTATACCATCAGATGGTGGTACAGCGCGCCGTCCGGCTCGTACTGCGGCAGCTCACGGCTGAGCAGCTTGGTCAGGTATTCCGGACTGAGATTGTTGTTCCCCGCGCCCAGAATCGTGTAGGCGCGCACACAGTCGGCATCCGCCTCCAGTGTAATCCCGCGCATATAGTCGCGGATATTGACTTCCTTTTCGCCGCGCTTCGAGCGTTTCAGAATGTGCAGCTCATCGCGTGCGAACAGCTGCTCCGCTTCGCGGACAAAGCCCTCCGGCACGCCGCCGTCAAATTCCCATGTGATTTCAAACTTGGAGTATGCGATGTCGCGCACCTTCCGTCCGCCGTCCTCGAGCGGATAAATCTCCTGTACGGACAGCCCCGACGGCATCACCGCATTGAGCCGCGCGACGGCATCGTCCGGAATTTTCTCCGCTGTACAGTTGAAATCGAGAAACTCCCATTCGCCGGAATATCCGGTGGACAGCGGCAGGGCAATGGAAATATAGATGTGCGGATTAAAGCCCTCGGTATACCAGACAGGCAGCTGCGCGCGGGCAATCGCGCGCTGCATGCAGTGCATCAGATCGAGGTGGGAAATATACGCTGCTTCATCCGTTTTGGAAAAACGCATTCTCGCCTTAAACATCACACGCACATCCTTTCAGCAGACCTGCGGCGCCGCAGCCCGCACACTTTTCGAGACACGAGGGCGTCGGCTCCGCGCGGCGCGAGCGCTCCCACTCGCGCTTCAGGTGTTCCTTGCTCGTTCCGCAGCCGATGTGATCCCACGGGAATACTTCGTCGAGCGGACGCTGCCGGTTGGCATAGAATGCCGGATCCAGTCCGCAGGTGCGGAACGCCTCCAGCCATTTTTCATAGGAGAAGCACTGATCCCATCCATCCATTTTACACCCGTTTTTCCACGCGGTATACAGCACGTCCGCCGTGCGGCGGTCGCCGCGGGCAAAAACCGCCTCCAGATAGCTGGTATCCGAATCGTGCCAGCGGAAGGTGACATTTTTCGTCTTCATCACCGTGCGCAGATAAGCGGTTTTTTCGTCCAGCTCCTCTTTTGTCACCTGTGCATCCCACTGGAACGGTGTCTGCGGCTTTGGGACAAAGCAGGAGGCGGACGCGGTGATGCGCACGCCGCGCGCCTTGTTCGGCGTGTTGCACTTCCAGCACCACGCGATATCGCGGCAAAGCTGCGCCATTTCATCGAAATCCGCATTGGTCTCGGTGGGCAGACCCATCATGAAATACAGCTTGACGTTGTTCCAGCCGCCCTGAAACGCATAGGTACAGGCGTTGAGCA
>DJXF01000042.1:2102-6587 GCA_002449635.1 Clostridiales bacterium UBA7011
GTCAGACCGCTTTTGCGCACCTTCTGCACGCGCTCCATCAGCTCCAGACTGAACGAGTCCGCGCGCAGCGACGGCAGCGACAGGCTGACGCGGCGCTGTTCGCAGAAATCGAGCAGCTTGTCCGCCAGCTCGGGCAGTTCGGAATAGTCGCTTGTGGACAGAGAGGACAGCGAAATCTCCTCGTATCCCGACTGTTCGAGCACCGCCTTTGCCTGCCGCAGCAGCGTTTCCGCGCTCTTTTTGCGCAGCGGACGGTAGGTATGTCCCGCCTGACAAAAGCGGCAGCCGCGCGGACAGCCGCGGAACAGCTCGACCATCGCGCGGTCAAACACAATGTCGGTTGACGGCACGACAAACGATTCGGGATAGAACATATTGTCCAGATCGCGCACGATGCGCTTCTGCACAAACGCGGGGGCGCCGTCCTTCGGCGTCACGGCGCGAATCGTGCCGTCGTCGTGGTAGGTCACGTCGTAAAGGGACGGGACATACACGCCCTCGATGTGACAGGCGCGGCGCAGGAATTCGTCCTTGCTCCATCCCTCGCGCTTTGCCTGACGATACAGGTCGGTAAACTCCAGCATAACCTCCTCGCCGTCACCGATCTGAAAGGCGTCGATAAACGGTGCGAGCGGCTCCGGATTGTACGCGCACGGACCGCCGCAGATGACGAGGTTTTTCAGACCCCTGCGCTCGGCGGCGCGCACGGGAATGCCGCCCAGCTCGAGCATATTGAGAATATTGGTAAAGGACAGTTCATATTGCAGCGTAAAGCCGAGGATGTCCAGCTCCGCAATGCTGTCTCCGCTCTCCAGTCCATAGAGCGGAATGCCCGCGCGGCGCATTTCCTCCTCCATATCAATCCACGGCGCAAAGACACGCTCGCACCAGATGCCGTCCTGTGCATTGAGCAGACCGTACAGAATCCGGCTGCCGAGATGCGACATGCCGACCTCGTAGGTATCGGGAAAGCACATGCCGAAGCGCAGGTCGATGCCGTCCGGGTCCTTGACAACACAGCCCCATTCGCCGCCGACATAGCGGGCCGGCTTCTGCACGCGCGGAAGTATTCGTTTGAGCTTTCGTGAGAGCTTCATTCAGTCACCTCATATTTTTATCGTAAACAAACCTCTTCCGGAAGAAAAGAAAGGAGCTCTTCGTTTGACCGAAGAGCCCGCTTCAATCTGCAGGGTTCAGGCATGATCTTCAGGATTCTCCTGCTCTTCCGCAGCCGCCGGTGTCTGCCCGTCCTCTTCCTCCGAAGAGCCGAACAGCTTCTGATGCCGCTCATAATCCGACCGCCGCTCGCAGTAGGCGTGCTCGAGCCGCAGGGTCTCCTTGAGCAGGGTTTCCAGCTCGGAGGCATAGGCGGACAGGTCGTCCGTCGCCGCCAGACCGGCAAACGACACGATCTTCAGATATTTTCCGACTGCCAGATGCAGGCGCACCTGTGCGCGTCCGAGCTCTCCGTATTCCATCTCGCTGATAATCTGCTGCAGCTCCGCACGGATGCCCAGCGTCATCAGCTGAAAGACAACGCGGTCTGCCGGGACAATCAGCTTGGTTTCATACCGCTGGAGCAGCTGCTCGATGAGCGTATTGTTCGCCTCATGCAGCTTGCGCAGATCGTCCAGCTTATAAGAATGCATTTTCAGACCGACGGATTCCTCCGTCAGGCGGATTTCCTCCATCTCCTCCGGCGTAATATCCAGATCTTCCGGAAATTTCGACTGGCTGTAATGGGAAACCGCGGCGCGCATCGCCTTGTACAGATTTGCCATGCAGTAAACCTGCCGTTCGCAGTCGTCAAAATGCGTCTTTGCCTTTTTCAGCTTTGCCTCGGTCTGCGCCAGCTCCGCAGATGCCGCCGCCTCGCGCTCCGCGTAATCGGACACAACCGCCTCGCGCTCCGCTGTCACCTGACGATGAACGGCGATCACGATATCGTCCCGCTTTGCAATTGTTTCCTCGCGCGCACGCAGTTCTTCCTCTGCCTCTGCCAGCTTCTGCTCTGTCTCCTGCAGCCGGGTTTCCGCCTCCGCCAGCTTCGCATTTGTGGTTTCCAGCGCCTCGCGCGCGCTCAACAGTTCTTTCATGCTTTCAAACATCGATGTATCTCCTATCCGGGCAAAGCCGTTCTATCTAAATCCATATAAAATCACTCATATTGTACTACTTGCGCGAACTTTTCGCAATAGGTTCTGCGAATTCCCGCGAAAAAGCCGGAGAAAAAATCTCCGGCCTTCTCTGCTGCTGTGTGGATTTGAATGGGACTTACCCGCGGCGCGGCGAGCAGTCGCGGCGACCGCCGTCTTCGCGGTCTCCTCTGCAGTCACGGCGACCGCCGTCTTCACGGTCTCCTCTGCAGTCGCGGCGACCGCCGTCTTCACGGTCTCCTCTGCAGCTGCATCCGCAGCCGCCGTTCTGACCGGACAGGTTACGGCGCGGCGGGAAGAACTCCTCAACCGGGAATTCAAACCGCTCGAACATGTCGCACGGATCCTCTGCACCGTCGGCACCGCCGCAGCTGCACTCCTTTGCCGGCATGCAGATGTCATACGCCGGCATGAGCAGCTGAATATCGCGCTCCAGACGGATAATAGAGAACTGGCCGAGGGTGACGTACAGCTTGTTGACGTTGTTGTCGAGAATGAGATCATCGCCGAACATGCCGCCGATGCTCTCCGGAACCTCGCGCAGGTCGCAGCAGCAGCCGCAGCAGCAATCCGGCTCGACAATTTTTGCGGAAAGAATCAGCGGGTCAAGAGTCTCTGTTTGTGCCGCACTCCGCCAGCTGCCGGCGCCGCCGCCGCTCCGCCTGCACCGCGTCAAACTGTTCGCGCGTGACAATCGCCCACTGCGGGCGCTCGTGCACAAAGTGCTCTGTCCGCGGCCGCAGGCGCACCGTGCCCTCGAGATAATCGGTGACCTCTGTCTTATGATTGACCAGAATGCCGCAGTAGACCGGATTTTCCAGACAGCGGCGCACGCCGCGCGACTGCCAGCGCTTGCCCAGCTTTGTCGGAATGCCGCGCCGGTTGAGTTGCTGTGCGATGCGCACGGCACCCCATCCCGCCAGATACCGGTCAAAAATATACCGCACCACCTCTGCCTCTGCCGGACAAATGCGCAGTGTGAACAAATCCACGCGGTCATATCCGTACAGCATCGGCGGCACGCGCCCTTTTTTTGCGTTGATCTCCTTGCCGAACTTGACGCGGCGCGAGAGATTCGCGCTCTCCTCCTGCGCGAGGGAGGCGTACACCGTCAAAATAAATTCCGAATCGCCCATGCTCTGCTGTCCGGAGGACAAGAAGCGCACGGGAATCCCCAGATGACGCAGCGCGCGAATTGCCTGCAGACAGTCGACTGTATTGCGCGCAAAGCGCGAGATATCCTTTACCGCCACGAGGTCAAATGCCCCATGCGACGCGTCCGCAAGCATGCGCGCAAACTGCTCCCGCCGCCGCAGCTGCCGGCCGGAAACCCCCTCGTCGGCATAGACCGCAGCCAGCTGCATGCCCTCTCGCTCGGCATACTGGGCAAAAAATTCCCGCTGATGCGCCAGGCTGTCAAGCTGTGCCTCTTTTTTTGTGGAGACACGGCAGTACGCCGCGAGCCGTACCGCGGCGGTTTTCTGCTGTTTTTCTGCCATAACAATCCCCCTTCCCCTATCATATATGCAAAAGACCGTTGCGTTTTTCCGCAAAACCGCCTACAATAAACAGCAGAAGGGAGACCGTCATTCATGAGAAATACCACGCTTTGTTATATTTCGCACAACGACAGCTATCTGATGCTGCACCGCACGAAAAAAGAAAACGATCAGAGCCATGACAAGTGGCTCGGCATCGGCGGAAAATTCGAGGACGGAGAAAGTCCGGAGGAATGTATTCTGCGCGAAACGCGCGAGGAAACCGGTCTCACGCTCACGCAATACCGCTACCGCGGCATTGTGACATTTGTGTCCGATGTGTGGGAGACCGAATATATGCACCTGTTCACGGCAGACGGCTTTACCGGAACGCTGACCGACTGCGACGAGGGCGAATGCGAATGGATTTCGCGTGACAGGCTGCTGTCCCTGCCGATGTGGGCGGGCGACCGGATTTTTCTCAACCTGCTGTTTGACCCCGATCAGCCGTTTTTCTCACTCAAGCTGGAATATCGGGGGGAAACGCTGATTTATGCCGCAAAGGACGGGATTCCGCTGCCAATCGACTGATTTTCCGATCTGTCCGCCGCACACAGCTGCGGCACAGGGCTCAACTACGGCCTCCGGCTTGTTCGCACGCTCGATGGTCTTCGGATTCGGGCCGCCGCCACGCGAGGTGAAGACACGGGCCGTGCCCTCGCTGCCGTACAGAATGGCGCGCTTGTCAAAGTATGCCAGACCGCACAGATCCTGCATGCAGCCAAAGCCTGCGCTGACCTCAGCGAAAATCTTGTAGAAATAGCGGACATCTACGCTGAAAAATCCTCGGT
>DJXF01000029.1 GCA_002449635.1 Clostridiales bacterium UBA7011
ACGCCATATCCGTCTGCCGCCGCGTTTTTCGCCAGCTTTTCCGCCGCCGCCGGTGTCCGGTGGGCAGAGATCACGCGCACATCAAACGGAACGTCAAATTTTCTGAGTCTGTCAATGCAGTCCTCCATCACCTTGAGATCGCTGTCCGATCCCATTACAATACATACTTTCTTCATAGTGGCTCCTTTTTCTGTGATGGTCACACACTTTTTACAACAAAAACGCAGGACACCATACGATGTCCTGCTGTTGTCCGCGCATCAGCCGCCCTGTGCCGCAAACCGGCTGCAAAAAAATCCATGACAGAAAAGCTGCTGCTCGCAGCGCACGGACGAAGCTGTGTTGTCGGCATAACCAAAAAACATGTGTTTCGCAGCTCCTCTCAGCCAGAATGCAAAGGACCGATGTTCTTATTATATTTTATTACACTTGTGCATCCGGTGCAACCCAAAGTTTGGCATTTGCGAAAATCTCGGAACATTGACCAACGGGATCGGCGCAAATCTGACAGTTTTTGAGCTTTTTGAAACAACCGGTTACGAGAGCAGGGTGAGCCACTGCTCCAAAACGTGATCCTTGTAGAATATTTTGGCGCGTTCGCGGGCATTTTGTCCCATTTCCTCGCGCAGCTGCGTGTCCTCAATCAGCTGCATGAGCTTTTGTGCAAACCGCTCCTCATTGCGGTCGGGCACAAGGAAACCGCTGACCCGGTCCTCGATGATGGTGGCCGGACCGACGCGGATGTCAAACGCAACCGGCGGCGTGCCGCACGACATCGCCTCGACAAGCACCAGTCCGAAGCTCTCCGAAACCGAGGTGAGCGCGAAGCAGGCGGATTTCGCCATCTCTCCGAGCAGCGTGCGGTGCTCGAGCGCGCCGGTGAACACGACATTGTTTTCCACATGCAGTTCCCGGGCATACTGTTTGAGCGGCTGCTCCAGCTCTCCCTCGCCGGCAATCTTGAGCGTCCAGTCGGAATGCACGCGGCATACCCTTTGCCAGATGCGCAGCAGCGCCGGGAAATCCTTGTCGTCGTGCAGACGGCCCGCCGCGATGACCTGCTTTTCCCGCCGTGCGACCGCCGGAATGTCGGGCGGCTCGATGAAGTTGGGAATGGTCAGGCACTTCGTGCGCGTGTTGTGCCCCTGCATCACCTGCTGAATTTCGCGCGTGGTCTGATCGGTCAGCAGGACGAAATAATCAATATTGCCGTATTTGGTCTGGAAATCGTGCAGCAGCTTTTTGTCAAAATTGTGGTCGGCGTGCAGCTGTGCAATCTTTCTGACCTGCGGCGCGCCGAATTTGGACAGCAGAACCGAATGCTCATGCCGCGTGGAAATCACCGTTCCGCGGCGGATGGAGGCAATCGCCTGCTTCATCGTGCTGCGCTTGCGGTACAGCGTTCCGACCGCACGCACGCCCTCCCGAATAATGCCGCGCGGATTTTTCCGGTGCAGCGCTTCCTCAAACTGCTGCCGGTTGGGCGCGTCATCCGTCAGATAGGTCACCTTGACGCGCTCATCCAGCGGATAGGCGGGCTTTCCGAGGCAGTAGGTGCACAGAATCTCGACGTCAAAGCCCTGCGCCACCAGTGCATTGGCCAGCGTGGAAATCACCATTTCAACGCCGCCGTGCTTGAGATGCAGGCTGGTGATGTAGATTTTTTTGGATTTCGCCTGCGGCGCCGCAATCGCGTCGAGCAGCGCGCGCACCTGATCGAGATTGCCGCTCTCCTCCTCGGCGAGCTGACGCGCCGCCTGCTCCCAGCTCCCGCGCGTCTGTTCGCTCTGCGCAAGGTCGATGCAGCCGGTCAGCTGCCCGCAGGTCACGTCCTCCACGTGCAGCGTCATATCCTCCCGCCCGATTGAGCGCAGGAAGCCGTCCACCTTCATGTCATACGAAATGCCGATGCCCGGCACGCCGTTTTCCACGGCGAAAATCAGCGAATGCAGCCGCATGCCGACGACGAGCGACATGTGCGCCAGCACGGAAATGGTCTCCTTGATGGTCAGCTGCTCGGAAATGACAAAATACGGGCAGTTCAGGCGGGAAATCACCTTTTCCGCCGCCATGCAGTCGTTGGGGTATTCAATCGGGACAAATACCGGCGTCAGGCCGTATCGCTCCCACGCATACTGTGCCGCGCGCGCAATTTCCGGAACCGCGCGGTCAAATCCGCGCCACTCGCGCAGACCGAAGCCGATGTACGCGCCGCCGGCGGGAATGCCCAGCCGCTCAAACAGCGCGGCCGCCTCTGCCTCCTCCAGCTGCTCGATGCAGATGGTCGGGTCGGCTGTGCGCACGACATGCGGGCGGGACACGCCCATCTGGGTCAGCTCGCGCACGGAATCGTCGTCGCGCAGCGTGATGACGTCGACACAGTGGTCAATGACGCGCGCCGCCGCCCAGCGGTGAAACGCACCGTAAACCGGCCCGATGCCGCAGCCGTACATCATGACGCGGCAGCCGTGCAGCTTCGCCATGTACAGCAGCAGCAGATAATAGTACAGCGAGCGGCTGGAGGTCGCGTTCTGGATCAGACTGCCGCCGCCGCTGACAAACAGCGCCGCGCGCCGCAGCTCGCGCCAGAGCGTGCGGAAATCGAACGTATAGCACGCCTGCAGCCCGTTTTTCTGCCGTGTCTCCTCCGGCCGGCGCGAGGTGACAAACACCGGCATGTCCGCATCGACCTGATGCAGCTCGTGCACGATTGCGTCGAGAATCGCGTCATCACCCGCATTGCCGCGCCCGTATGCGCCGCAGATGACCGCACCGTCCCGCCGGCCGCCCGCGCGGCGCTGTGCCAAGCGGACCGTCCGGCGATAGAGGCGCGCCAGCTGCTCCGCGCTTTCGCACTCCGGCTGAATGCGCGCCGGATCGACGCCGATTCCGGTCAGCACATGGGTTTCCATCTGTTCGCGGTCGGCGATGCAGCAGTCCGCCGCGCAAAGCAGCTCGCGTTCGCGCTTGCCGTATGCCGCGACGTCTGTTCCGGCACACGAAAAGACATACGGAATGCCCTGCTGCTTTGCCCACTGCGCGCCGCGGCTTGCCGCCCGCGGTCCGTAGCAGTGCAGGACATCCGCCTGCGGCAGACGGTCTGCGTTTCTGTCGACCGTCACCTGCTCAAATTCCTGCCCGAGCTGCCGCGCCGGTACAGGCAGAGCGGCCGGCTGTGCGCCGCTCTCTGTCACATGGATGATTTTCATGCTCGATCCTCATTTATCCGAAGGGTGTCTGTCCCGCATACAGGACAGATGATTTCATTCAAAATGATAGCATACCCCTTTTGCGATGTCAACGCGCGCGCAGGCTCTTCCTATCCGGCTTTTTTTCTGCTATACTGGCAGTCGGAGGAGATTTTATGCACGATTTTGATTCGCTGACCGACCGCCGCATCGACAGCGCAACCGCCGATCTGGTCGACCGGCTGACCGCGCGCTATGTGCCGGGGCTTGCGCCGTGTGACCTGCCGCTCGCCGAGGTGCTCGACCGGCTCGCACAGTCGTATCCGCTGACCGCGCTCCCGCCGGACAGCATTCACTGCGCCCGCACCGCGCTCGCCGTCATTGAGGCGGATTATCCCGAGGACGCCGCCTATCTGCCCGCCGACCCCGATGACCGTCAGCAGGCCGCGCTCGCCCTCGCACGCACCCTGCGGCTGGACATCCGCTGTCTGGAGGTGCGGCAGGAGGACGCCGGTGCGCACCTGTACGAGCAGCAGGCGGAACAGTTTGCGCGGCGCACCGCCGGCTTCGGTCTGACCTGGACGCCGATGCCCATTCGCATCTGTGCGGAGACCGGCACGGGCTACTGTCTCGTCACCGGCTCGGAGGAGCTGGCCGACCGCATCACCTGCCTGCGCGGCGTCTCCCGCGCGGACATCGACCGCCGCACCCCCGCGCTTATCGCCTATCTCCGCGCAAAATACGGCGCGGAACCCGTCTGATGCGCGAAATTTCCCAACTTTTTTATGCCGCATGCTTGATTCATCGTCAGTCATTCATTATAATAGTAACGTATCACGATTGTATCACTGCTGTTTCCGCGTCACGATACAGCGCGCGGGAGCAAGAATAGAGAGGACACACTATGGAATCCATTTCCCTTCCCAAGCCGTATGTAGACGCTGTCGCCGACTGCGCCGCACACATCGGCTCTTCGGTCACATTCCGCGGCACGGTTCACCGCGTGCGCGATATGTCCGATTTTGCTTTTGTCATTGTCCGCGTCGACCGCGGCCTCATTCAGTGCCTGCTCAAGGCTGAGGCGGCAGGCATCGGCAAGTCCGACCTGCGCGACGGCATGGTCGTCGAGGTCACCGGCACGGTGCACGAAGAGCCGCGCGCGGAAAACGGCTTTGAGGTCGAGCTGACCGCCGTCTCCGTGCTCGCAAAGCCGTACGACAAAATGCCCGTTCCGCTCGGCAAGAAATATATGGGCATCAACCTGGACACCAATCTGGAATATCGTCCGGTCACGCTGCGCCATCCGCGCATGAAGGCGATTTTCCGCATTCAGGGCGCACTGTGCGACGGCTTTGCCGCCTATATGCAGTCGCAGGGCTTTGTCCACATGAACTCGCCGAAAATCGTCGCAGCCGGTGCAGAGGGCGGCGCAAACATCTTCAAGCTGGATTATTTCGGCCAGAAGGCCTATCTCGCACAGTCGCCGCAGTTTTATAAGCAGTATCTGGCGGGCGTGTTCGGCCGCGTCTTTGAGGTCGGCAGCGTTTACCGCGCAGAGCGCCACTCCACCTCCCGCCACCTCAACGAATATATCGGTCTCGACTTCGAGATGGCATATATTGATTCCATGAAGGATGTCATGGAGATGGAAACCGGAATGCTGAAATATGTCATGGACTATGTCCGCGAGACCTGCCCGCAGGAGCTGGCGCTGCTCAAGGCGGACATTCCGGTCATCGACACCATTCCGTCCATCACCTTCCGCGATGCCAAGCAGATTATGCTGGACAAGTTCGGCCACAAGTCGAAAAACCGCTTCGACCTCAATCCGGACGAGGAGCAGATGCTGTGCGACTACGCCAAAGAGGAATTGGGCAGCGAATTTATTTTCGTCACCCATTTCCCGTCCGCCAAGCGTCCGTTCTATGCGATGGATGATCCGGAGGATCCCTCGCTGGCCCTCAGCTTTGACCTGCTGTTCCGCGGTCTGGAAATCACGACCGGCGGTCAGCGCATCCACGATTATCAGGAGCAGGTGGACAAGCTGGACGCGCGCGGCATGGACAAGGAGCTGTTTGAATCGTTCCTGCTGCTGCACCGCTACGGCATGCCGCCGCACGGCGGTCTGGGCATCGGTCTCGAGCGCCTGACCATGCAGCTGCTCGGTCTCAAGAATATCCGCGAGGCGGCTTACTTCCCGCGCGATATGTCCCGTCTGATCCCGTAATTCAAAACGAACGCACAAGGGCACGGCCGAAAAGCCGTGCCCTCTTTTTGTCTGCGCGCACAAAAAAAACAGCGGAGCCGGTGCTCCGCTGCCCTCTTGCTTTTGGAAATCAGTCGTCGTCGTCGATGTCCAGGTAATCCTCGAGCTCCTTGAACAGCTTCTTGGTGTCGATATCATCCTCAACAACCAGCTTCAGCGGCTCATTCAGGCTGAGCAGGAACATGCCGAGCAGGGACTTAGCGTCAACCATGCCGGACTTGCCATGAATCCAAATGTCGTACGGGAACTGGGTAACGATCTTGTTGATCTTCTGGATATCCTCGGTATTCTTTACGCGAATTGATCTGGTCATAATAAAACCTCCTTCACATTGCAGCAAAAGCCCGCACACCGGTGGCGTGCGCAGTGCTTTTTTCTAACTGCGTTCATTATATCATAGTGTTTTTGTTTGTCAAACGTCTGAACTGATTTTTTTCTCAATCGGCGTATCTTTATACAAAACTGCCAAAAACGGCCGCCTTACCGCCGTTATTTCTTTCGCGTTTGCCTTTGATTTTTCCTGTGTGTGCGCAGTGTGCGCTCGGCAAAGCGGATGTACCACGGCTTGCCCTTGACGATAAAATTGCGGTGCTTTTTTTTCATCAGAATCAGATTGAGCTCAAAGCCGAGAAACAGAATAATGCCCGTCATATACAGCCACAGCATGAGCACCATAATCGCACTGATGGAGCCGTAAAGCGCATCGTACTGATTGATGTGATTAATGTAAAACGTAAAGAGCATCGTGCCGCCGATCCACATGAGCAGTGTAAAAATCGCTCCGGGCAGCGCGTCTCGAAAGCGCATGATGCAGTTGGGCGCGAGATAGCACAGCAGCAGCAGGAACAGGAACATCAGGCCTATGGCGATGATATACCGCCCGTGATGCCACAACTCCATGACCCACATCAGCTGCTGCGGAATTTCAAGAAACTGCGTGAACAGTGCGTTAATCAGCCGTCCGAGAACGAGCAGGACAAAGCTGCATACAATTGCAAAGACAAAGCCGCCCGCCGTCAGAATTTCAAAAATCAGCTGACCGATGCCGCCGCGGCGGTTCGGAATGTTGTAAATGCGGTTGACATTGTACATCAGCGAGCTCATCGTCCGGCTGAAAAAATAGGTACCCAAAACAATAAAGCCGAGCAGCCGCCCGAAAAATTCCCTGTAGGAAATGTTGCCGATATAGCGCGTGATAATCGGTGAGACAATGCGCTGCACATCGCCCGGCAGCAGGCTGAGCAGATGGAGCAGCGAGGTCTGCGACACATTCGTCACCGCGAGCAGCGAGCTGAGCAGCAGCAGCAGCGGGAAAATGGAAAACAGCATATAATAGGAGAGCTCCGCCGAAGCCTTTGCCAGACTGTGTGTAAAATAGCTCTGCACCAGCCCGACGACGATTTGTCTGACAGACGGCTGCTGCGCCGGTTTCGATTGTCTCGGCATTCGGGTCCCTCCTCTCCTGCGGTTTTCTTTTGGTCAGTATAGCACACTTTTCGCGCGCAGAAAAGCACTTTTACGGGACAAAGGTCAGCAGCAGGAAGGAAAGCGTGACATCCAGCCCGCGCAGGGCGTGCAGCCGTTCCAGTCCGCGCCGCGGCGTGCGGTGCGCATACGGCGTCATGGCAAACAGCGTCTGCACATCCGACGGGTCATCCATGTGAGCCGCATACGTCAGCTTCTGCCGGTCCGCGAGCCGAAAGCCGTCCAGATGATATTTGTCCTCGCGGTTGCGGTACGGCGTGTCGTAGACCGCACATTTCAGCTCCCACAGGTGCTCCTCTCCCGGCACGGCGCACAGCACCGCGCCATCCGGCGCGAGAACACGGCGAAATTCCTGCGCGGGCGTCGGCGCGAAAATCGAGCACAGGACATCCACGCACCCGCCGGCAATCGGCATGTGATACGCGCTGCCGGTGACATAGCGCGTGTGGTGATCGCGCTTCGCGGCATACTGCGTCGCCGCCTTGGAAATATCAATGCCGACCGCTGTCAGCTGTTTCCCCGCCGCGTGCAGGGCATCTGCGATGCGCCGCGTATAGTAGCCCTCGCCGCAGCCCGCGTCGACAAGCCGCACCGCAGCCCTGTCCTGTGTCAGCCGGACGGTCTGCGCACACAGCGCCTGTGCGAGCGGTTCATAATAGCCGCGGTCGAGAAACTGACGGCGCGCCATCACCATTTCCCGGCTGTCTCCCGTGTGCTCTCCCGAACGCGCGGACTGCAGCAGATTGCAGTAGCCTGAACGCGCAATATCATAGCTGTGCCCGTTTCGGCAGCGCAGTGCCTGTCCCGCCTGTTCGAGCGGCGCACCGCAGTGCGGACAAATCAGCATATCCGTTCCTTTCTCCGACCGGTTTCTCATCATATCGCTGTCATTATATCACAGTCCCGCCGCCCGCTGCAATTCCGGTTGTTTTTTTCCGGTGCAAATGCTAAAATAGGCACACGGAGCAGCTCCGCTTTGGCGGATTGCTGCGCGGAAAGGACGTTTTTATGCCAAATTATCTCAATCTGTTTCTCACATTTGCGCGCATCGGCGCATTCACCTTCGGCGGCGGCTATGCGATGCTGCCCATCCTGCAGCGCGAGGTGGTCGACAAAAACAGCTGGTGTACGGAGGACGAGCTGACCGATATGTATGCCATCGGCCAGTGTACGCCCGGTGTCATCGCCGTCAACGTCGCCACCTATATCGGCAACAAATGCCGCGGTCCGCTCGGCGCGGTGTGCTCCACGCTCGGCGTCATCACCCCGTCTGTCTGCATTATCATTGTCATCGCCGCGCTGCTCAGCAATTTTGCGGAATATGCTGCGGTACAGCACGCCTTTTCCGGCATTCGCATTGTCGTGTGCGCGCTCGTCACCAAAACCATCTGGACCATGGTCCGCAAAAATGTGCGCGATGCCGCCACAGCGGTCTTTTTCCTCCTGTCATTTTGCTCGGTCGCACTGCTCGGCATTTCCCCGGTCGCCGCTGTTCTGGTGTGCGGACTGGCGGGCGCACTGCTGCGCGGCGGAAAAACGGAGGGCGGAAAATGATCTTTGTTCAGCTGTTTTATGAATTTTTCAAGACCGGTCTGCTCGCCGTCGGCGGCGGTCTGGCGACGCTTCCGTTTCTCAAAGAAATCGCGCTGCGGCGCGCGTGGTTCTCGGTCAGCCAGCTGACCGATATGATCGCCGTTTCCGAATCGACCCCCGGCCCCATCGGCATCAACATGTCCACCTATGCCGGTTTCCACGCCGCGGGCATCCCCGGTGCGGTTGTCTCCACGCTTTCCCTCGTTCTGCCGTCCTATTTCATTATCCTGATTGTCTCGCGGTTTCTGGAGAAATTCCGCGATTCCGCACTGGTCGGCAGCATATTTTACGGCATTCGCCCCGCGACCGCCGGCCTGATTGCGGGCGCGATGTATGAGGTCTTTGTGCTGTCGCTGTTCGATCCGCAGGCCTTTGCCGCGACCGGCTCTGTCCTCGATCTGATTCGCATGGTACCGATCATCGTCTATCTCGCCGCACTCGCCGCCGTCTTCAAGCTGCCGCGCGTGCACCCCATCGTTTTCATCATCTGCGGCGCAGTGCTCGGCATCGCGCTCGGATTATAAGCAAGCGGACAGCAATGGCCGCTCTCCCCCCGTCCGGCAAACGGGCAAGGGAGGGCGGCGTTTTTCCTTTTCCTCCGGCGAAACGGGCCCGGCGTGCGTCATTCCGCGCCTTATCCATAGTCTTTTTGCTATTAGTTTTTTCTTTTCATAATTTTTCCATTTTTTCTTTTTCCTGCCGGCAAAACAACCTTTTTCTTCATATATTTTGCGTAATTTTTCTGTATACTTATTGTATTCCTGCATATTTTTCTGTGCGCGTCCGTTTTCCGAACGAATCGGATGTATTCTCTCGGCTTGTATTTTGTATTCTTGTAGTTTCTATTCAAACGAGAGAACGGATTCTATTCTGTAAGTATACAAATTTTTCCCACCGGAGGATGCTATGAACAAGAAAGCGCTGGGCAAACGCATCAATACTGCCCGAAAAAGCCGCGGTCTGACAAGTGAACGGCTGTCCGAGCTGTGTCATGTCAATGCCACCTACGTTCGTCAGATTGAATCCGGCACAAAGGTTCCCAGTCTGCCGGTCTTTATCGACCTGTGCAATGCACTGCAGACGTCCCCCACCTTCCTGCTCACAGACATGCTTGGCCCGAATGAAATGTCCCGATTCGGCGACCTGTGCACGCTCTGGCGCGATGCCACGCCTGAGCAGATTCAGATTATCATGGCGATGCTGCAAAGCGCGCTGTCGGAACTGCAGGGCAGAGACTGAGAGCTGCCCTGTTTTCTCAAAACGAACGTACCCCGCCTGCCGGAGATGTGAACCGCTCCGGTGCGCGGGGATTTTTTCCGCCCGCGCGGCTCCTTTCCCTGTCCGCACGGCGGCCGCTCTGTCCCCCGCGGCGCGGCATGGCACGAAATCGGATTTGACAATGAAATGGGAATGGTTTATTCTTAAATAGGCGAAATGCCCAATACGATACAAAGGAGGAAACGATATGGACAGTGGCAGTAGTACCGGCATAGCAACAGGCCGAAGTCAGACGGAGAACCATTGCACATGCGTTTCCGTCCCACAGTAAAAAAATTGTTGCGCTTTGGTCCTGTGTGTCGGACTTCTGAATCTGGACAAAATACGAAAAAGAGGAGGAAAATCCGATGGCAGCACACAATGTAACCGTCAAGAAGACCATCACGGCGCTTCTTGACGCAAAAAAGTATCAAACCCTGAAGGACGTTCTGGCGACGATGAATCCGGCGGATGTCGCCGCGGTTTTTGAGGAGCTGGATGAGGAATGCATGCCGCTTCTCTTCCGCCTGCTTCCCAAGGAAACCGCCGCGGAGGCCTTTGCCGAGCTGCAGCCGGAATCACAGGAGCTTCTGATCCGCGGCTTTTCCGATACCGAGCTGCGCGAGGTTGTCAACGAGCTGTATGTCGATGACGCCGCAGATCTGGTCGAGGAAATGCCCGCCAACGTCGTCAAGCGCATTTTGGCGCAGGCGCATCCGGAAATGCGCCAGGAAATCAACCGGATCCTGCAGTATCCCGAAAATTCCGCAGGCTCGATCATGAACACGGAATATGTGTCTCTGCGGCCGCGTATGACCATCGCGGAGGCGATCACACGCATTCGCAGAACCGGTGTGGATAAGGAGACCATCTATACCTGCTATGTCACGGAGGCGCGCAGGCTGCTGGGTACGGTTTCCGTCAAGGACCTGCTGCTGACCGAAGACGACAGCACGCCGGTCTCTGAAATCATGGATGAAAATGTGATTTCCGTCAGCACGCTGACCGATCAGGAAGCCGTTGCAAAAATGCTCTCCAAATACAATTTCATCGCGCTTCCCGTCGTGGACACCGATGCGCGCATGGTCGGTATTGTCACCTTCGACGACGCAATGGACGTCATCGAGGAGGAGACAAACGAGGATATCGACCTGATGGCCGGTATTACGCCGTCCGAAAAGCCGTATCTCCGTTCCAACGCATGGGAGCTGTTCAAGCACCGCATTCCATGGCTGATGCTTCTCATGGTGTCCGCCACCTTTACCGGTATGATTATCACCGGCTTTGAAAGTGCACTGGCCGCACAGGTCGTGCTGACCGCCTTCATCCCCATGCTGATGGATACCGGCGGAAATTCCGGTTCCCAGTCCTCCGTCACGATCATTCGTGCGCTCAGCCTGGGCGAGGTGGAGTTCGTCGATCTGCCGCAGGTCATCTGGAAGGAAATTCAGACAGCCGTCCTCTGCGGTGTGAGTCTGGCCAGCCTGTGCTTTGTCAAAATCCTGATTGTCGACCGTCTGCTTCTGGGCAATTCCGCGATTACGGTGCTGATTGCTTTTGTCGTATGCTTTACGATGGCAGTCACCGTGCTGATTGCCAAGGTAATCGGCTGCACGCTTCCCATGTGCGCCAAGAGACTGGGCTTTGATCCGGCCGTGATGGCGAGCCCGTTTATCACCACCATTGTCGACGCGCTTTCACTGCTCGTCTACTTCGGTGCGACCAGTGTGCTTCTGCTGCACTGACGGCAAACAGCTCCGGCTGTCCGGTTTCAAAAAAACTGCAAAAAGATTCCGCCTTCTGTGTTCTGATATGGAATACAGAAGGTTTTTTTCATGGATTCATGCCCGTCCGCGCCGCCCGCACAGGCGGCTTTTTTGCGGCCGAAGGAAATGAGGCTGTCTCCCGAAAAGAAGACAGCCCCGGATGGATTGCATGCCGTTTTCGGCCGGCAGCCGTCACAGAAAGGAATGGATTCAGCCCAGATCCGCTCCGTTTGTCTCTATGACATGCTGATACCAGCCAAATGACTTTTTCTTATAGCGTTTTCCTGTGCCTGTGCCGTCATCGTTCAGGTCGACATAGATGAAGCCGTACCGCTTGGCAAGCTCGCCGGTGGTGAACGATACCACATCGATGCAGCCCCATGGGGTGTAACCCATCAGCTCGACGCCATCCAGCTCGACCGCTTTCTTCATTTCCTCAATATGTGCCTTGAGATATTCGATGCGGTAGCTGTCGTCACAGGTCAGATCCTCGTTCAGCTGATCGAACGCGCCCAGTCCGTTTTCCACAACGAACAGCGGCTTTTCATACCGCTCATACAGTGTATCGAGCGTGTAGCGCAGGCCGACCGGATCAATCGCCCAGCCCCAGTCGGATACCTTGACATAGGGATTGTCCACCGAATGACTGTTGCCGCCCACCGTCGTGTTGTGTTCCTGATTGGCATCAGCCTTTACGGTGTTGGACATATAATAGCTCAAGCCGATGTAATCGACCGTACCCTGCGCCAGAATCTCCTCATCGCCCGGCTCTATGACCGGACCGTTGCCATTGCGCTCCCATTCCTTTTTGGCATACGCGCCGTAATGACCGCGCGCATGGACATCCGCAAACAGGAACCGCTCGTGCATGGATTCCACTGCCGTCATCATGTCATCCGGATTGCAGGAATACGGATAAAACGGGATGAACGCAACCATGCAGCCGATGCGGAAATCGGGATTGATTTCATGTCCCTTTTTCACCACCAGCGCAGAGGCCAGCATTTCATGATGTGCCGCCTGATACATCGCCTGTTTGGGATTTTCCAGTTTGGAATACCGGATGCCGGAATTGGTCCAGCCAAAAATATCCGTCTCCATATTGGTCTGATTGTTGATCTCATTAAAGGTCATCCAGTATTTGACTTTGTCCTTGTACCGTTCCATGACCGCCGTGGCATAGCGAACAAAAAATTCGATCAGCCTGCGGTTGGTCCAGCCGCCGTATTTCTGCGTCAGGTAATACGGCATTTCAAAGTGGCTCAGCGTGATAACCGGCTCGATGCCATACTTTAACAGCTCGTCAAACAGGTTGTCGTAAAACTGCAGTCCCGCCTCATTCGGCTCGGTTTCATCCCCGTGCGGGAAAATGCGGCTCCAGGAAATCGACGTGCGGAAGCACTTGAAGCCCAGCTCCGCAAACAGCTTGATGTCGTCGGGATAGGTGTGGAAGAAATCAATGCCGTTGTGGTTCGGATAGTGCTCCCCTTCCACAATGCCGTCTGTGATGCGGCGTTTGACCTTGTTCGAGCCGCCGGTCATCACATCACTGACACTCGGTCCGCGGCCATCGATATCCCACGCGCCCTCCAGCTGATGGGCAGCGACTGCGCCGCCCCACAAAAAATGATCCGGAAATCCTTTGTTCATCCTGTTGCTCCTTTTCCGTCATCGTCTGTAACTTGTTCTCTTCCCATTATACCCAAAAGTCAAATAATTTGCAAAGCAAAACGGCATTTTTCTGCCGGCCGCCTGTTCTGCCGTGCCGAACCTGCCGCAAAT